>CAZWDD010000188.1:0-10541 GCA_964632345.1 uncultured Solibacteraceae bacterium
TGCGGACGGTGGATGAGCCGATGGCGGAACTGCTGGCGGGGGTGCGGTACAACTCATCGGTGACGCTGGCGCTGGGCTACGAGCAGAGC
This sequence comes from uncultured Solibacteraceae bacterium, assembly GCA_964632345.1. Classification (GTDB taxonomy): domain Bacteria; phylum Acidobacteriota; class Terriglobia; order Bryobacterales; family Bryobacteraceae. Next base: position 90 of record CAZWDD010000188.1, read on the forward strand.
GACGTGGAAGGGAAGATCAACGGCTTCGGGTTCCTGGTGCCGAAGGTGGAGCGGAAGCGGATGGCGGCCTGCACGTTCGTGAAGACGAAGTTCGACCACCGGGTGCCGCCGGCGAAGGCGGTGCTGCGGTGCTTCCTGGGCGGGGCGGCGATCGAGGTGCCGGAAGGGGAGCTGATTCGGGACGTGCTGGGGGAGCTGAAAGACCTGTTGGGGTTGACGGCGGTGCCGCTGTTCACGCGGGTGACGCGGTGGAACGGGGCGATGGCGCAGTACGGGTTGGGGCACAAGAAGCGGGTGGCGGAGATACGTGGGCTGGCGGCGCAGCATCCGGGGCTGCATCTGGCCGGGAACGCTTATGACGGCATCGGAATTCCGGACTGCATCCGCGGGGCGAAGACGGCCGTGGAATCGTTGCCGCGGTAACGATTCCAGGCACTTGTAACGTGGAAGCCAATCTGTTCTTCTAAAGAATATGATTCCTGGACTCCGTTTTCTCCCGATGCTTTTGACGGTGCCGTTGCTGGCACAGGCGAACAATCCGCACGCGGAACGTTTGGAGGAGGCGGGCGCGGTGCTGCAGGAGATCATGGACGTGAAGGACAAGGCGATCCCGCAGGACCTGCTGGACAAGGCGCAGTGCGCGATCGTGGTGCCGGGGGTGAAGAGCGGAGCGTTCATCATCGGCGGGAAGTACGGGCGGGGGTTCGTGACGTGCCGGAAAGCCGGCGGAGGCTGGGGCGCGCCGGGCGCGGTGCGGGTGGAAGGAGGCAGCATCGGGTTTCAGATTGGCGGATCGGAGACGGATGTGGTGATGCTGGTGATGAACGAGCGGGGGGCGAAGCGGCTGTTTGAGAAGAGCAAGTTCACGATCGGCGGCGAGGCGATGGCGGCGGGGGGCCCGGTGGGGCGGACTTCGTCGGCGGAGACGGACGCGACGATGCGGGCGGAGATTTTGTCGTGGTCGCGGTCGCGGGGCGTGTTTGCGGGCGTGTCGTTGAAGGGCAGCACGATGCGCAACGACGACGATGCGATCAAGGCGCTGTATGGATCGAAGCTGAAGAACGCCGATATCGTGTTCGGTTCGACGCCAGCGCCGGCATCGGCGGCAAAGCTGCTGGGGCTGTTGGGCAAGTACTCTTCGCGGAAGAGCAACTGATCCGGCTACGGCCAGTGCGTGATTTCGCCGGTTTCGATTTCGAGCGAGCCGTGGTGCGGTAGGGCATCGACAGGAAGACTGTCGAGCCATAGGGAGAGCTGGACGGGAATTCTGTCGCCGGTCTTGTAGCCCAGCGCGGCGATAGGAACGGCAGCCTCCACGATGCGGCCGGCGGCGAAGGCGTCGTGGCGGAGGCGGACTTCCTGTCGCTCGGTGCGGACGCGGAGTTCGAGAAGGGTGTACTCGGGGAGCGGGTCGAAATCGAGGCGGAAGTAGAGCTGGTCGCCGCAGGTGCCGTAGAAGAGCATCTGGAGGCCGCTGCGGCCGCCGTGCATGGCGCCCTGGCGGTGATCGACCTTATACTCACCGGCGCCCATCCATTCGAAGTAGGAGGTGACTTCGCCATCGATGGTGGGGCTGATGGGAGCCGAGGGGCGGATGTTGTGTTCGACGGCGGAGAGGCGAAGGATGGGGCGGCCGAGTTCCTCGGGAGCGGGTTGGCCGAGGAGGCGGTAGGCGTTGGAGAGGTGATCGCGGAAGAGCTGATCGAACTCGGCGCGGTTGGCCGACTCATGGTGGGGGCCATACCACCAGCACCAGTCGGAGCCTTCGGCGATGAGGATCTCCTCATAGGCCATCTGGCGATAGGCCTCCGGGACGGAGTGGGCGTACTTGTCGTAGGCTTCGCGGGCGCGGAGGAGGTACTCCCAGGCGCGGTTGTCCTCGTCGAAACCGATCCAAACGTCGAAATTGGCGCTGATCCAGGAGCCGGGGAAGATGCCGGGGAGGGGATGGGGGGAGTGGCGCTCCAGGGCTTCACTGACGGTGAGGGCGGAGACGCCGGGGGTGGATTCGAGGCGTTGATAGAGGCGGCGGAGGAAGTCCCGGCCACTTTCGGGGAAGTACTCCCAGGCGTTTTCGCCGTCGAGGATGACGGGGACGAGGGAATCGCGGCCGCCGGCGTTTTCGACGATGCGGGACATGAGATGGTCGGCGGCTTCGTCAGCACCCATTTTGGAGTAGGTGAAGCCGACGAGGTCACTGAGGTAGTGGTCCCGGAAGAGGCCGTGCATTTCGCGGCCATTCTGCTGCCAGAGGTAAGGGCGGTAGGTTTCGACGACGCCGGCATCGCGGCCTAGGGTTCGGCCGAGGACGCCGTTATCGGTGGCGAACCACTTGAAGCCGCAATCGGCGGCGAGGGCGAGCGCCTCATCGGAGACGGAGCCTTCCGAGGGCCAGAGGCCGACGGGTGCGACGCCGGTCTGCATCTCCATGTAGGCGCGGGCGCGGCGCAACTGTTCGCGGGCGTCCTCGGGATAGCGGAAGCGGGAGGGGAGCGGAACGCCGGGGTTGGAGATGCCGGCAATGTTGGAGTCGCAGACGAGCGGGAGGATGGGGTGATAGAAGGGGGTGGTGGAGATTTCGATCTGGCCAGTGGAGGCGAACTGGCGATAGACGGGGATGACGTGACCGAGAACTTCGGTCTGCTTGCGGCCGAGGAGGGCCTGATCGTCGAGGGAGAAGTCGCGGCCCTTGGCGACGAGGGCGGCAATCTGGGGGTCGCCGACGAGGAAGAATTCGTCGAACCAGGCGAGTTGGGAGAGGATCTGCAGATCGCGGAAGTCCTGGACGGAGTAGGGGCGGGTACGGCGCTGATAGAGGTCGGCGTAGCGGGGATAGCGGAAGATGAGGCGGTCGACGTTGGCCTGGAAGTAGTATTGGAGGAGGAAGTTTTTGTCGGCGTCGGTGAGGGTTTCGGCAGGCTTGAGGGCGAGGCGGAGGAAGGGATCGTCAGCGGCGCCGGAGGCGTACTCCTCTACCTGGACGAGCATGGAAGGGACGAGGTTGAAGGTCTGGTGGACCTTAGGGAACTCAGCGAGCAGTTGCACCATGCCGTAGTAGTCCTTGAGGCCATGGAGGCGTGTCCAGGGGAGCTTGTACTCCCCGCGCACCAGATCCTTGTAGAAGGGCTGGTGCATGTGCCAGACAAAGCAAACGTCAATCTGCGGCATTATTTTCCGAAATAGCTCCGTACAGGGGTGGGCGGTTCCGTGCCGCGAACGGCGAGCCAGATGATTTCGTTCATCTCGTCATCGTCAATCTCGTCGGCTTCGGTGAAATCAAACCGGGCCGAGCGGCGGGCGAGGGGAGTGCCGCCGGGGTTGCGCTCATCGAGCGAGACAGCGGGCTTTTCGGCGGCGTAGGGTGTGGTATCGGGCGTTGCGGTGAAGGCGCCAAGCATGGGGCGGGCGCCGGCGTCGTGCATGGTCATGGGGCTGAGGCCGAGGATGAGCTCCATGGTGCGGAGCATGGAGGTGGTGTTGTAGAAGGTGGAATCGATGGCGCCGCGCCTGACGTAGGGAGAGATGACGAAGGCGGGGGAGCGGTGGGAGTCGACGTGGTCGGGCCCATTCTGGGCGTCATCCTCGAGGACAAAGATGGCCATTTTCGGCCAGAAACTGGAGTTACTGAGACCTTCGACGATCATGCCGAGAGCGGCGTCGTTATCGGCCACCTGGGCGACGGGGGTGCGCTTGCCGGCGCTTGCGCCGGAGGTGTGATCATTACCGAGGCGGATGATGGTGAAGTGGGGGAAGCGCTTTTCACCCTCCATGCGGGTGAGGTCGGAGAGGAAGGTCTTGGCGCGGTCGACGTCGAGGTAATCGAGATCGTAGGCGCGATAGGCGCGATGGGTATGGGGGGCGAGGGCGGGATCGCGCACAACGGCGATGTGGTTGCCGTCGGTGACGTCCTTGAGCGGACGGTTAGTGAGGAAGTAGCCGTAGTTACGGAGGGTTTTGCCCTTGGCGAGGACGTTGTTCCAGATGTAGCCGGCGGGGGGAGTGGCGGCGGGTTCGCCGCCCTCATAGTCATAGGTCTTGCGGCGGCCGGCGTAGCTGTTGGGCCACATGCGCTGGACGTAGTCCGGGGCGATGGCGGCCATGGACCAGTTGTGACCGTCGGCGCTGACATCGGCGTTGACGTAGAAGTTATCGAGCAGGACGAACTCGTTGGCGAGCTTGTGGTGATTGGGGGTGACCTTCTGGCCGAAGACGGTGAGGGAGGGATCGCTGTTGCCGCGGCCGATGTCGCCCAGGACCTGATCGTAGGTGCGATTTTCCTTGATGATGTAGACGACGTGTTCGATGGGGGAACGGTCGGTGGAGTGGGCGGGGATGACGGAGGAATCGCCGCGGTGGCCGAGGTAGCGTTTCTCCTCGGTATAGGGCGTGTTGCGGCGGACGCGCTCGGTCCAGTTGATGAGGTCGACGGGGTTGACGGTATCGATGAGGGAGGCGGAGCCGCGCTGGAGGCGAGCGACGTATTGGGGGCTAGAGTTGCCGAGGTGGACGTTGGCGGGGAGGCGGACGGGGCTGGGGCCCTGGGGGTTGGGGAAACTGCGGTCACCGCGTCCGTTGAGAACGAGGAGGCGCTTGTCGTCAAGCGCGCGGGCGGCGGTGGGATACCAACCGGTGGGGATGAAACCGAGGACGCGGCTGCGGGCGCCGGCGATGTTGACGGCCGAGACGGCGTTGGCATCCGAACAGACGACGTAGAGGGTATCGTGATCGGGGCTGAGGGCGACGCCGCTGGGCGTCATGCCGGCCGGCGCGTCGGGGTAGAGGGCGACGTTGATGGTCTCGATGGCGCGGACTTCGCGGCTTTCGGTGACACCGAGGACGCGGACGGTGTTGGTGTTGCCGAGGGTGACGAAGATGCGGGCGAGGTACTGATGAGACTCGCCTTCTTCGTCGGTGGATTTCTTCTCACGCCAGACCATATCGGTGGCGTGGGGGCCGACGGCGACGCGGCCGAGGATGGAGCCGTTGGCGGCGTCGTGATGGGTGACGGTGCCATCAGCCCAGCTGGAGACGAAAAAGGACTTGCCATCGGGGTGGAAGAGGATGCGATAGGGGCGGCGGGCGGTCTTCCAGTCCTCGATGACGCGGCCGGACTGGGGGTTGATGACCTTGATGGAGTTGTTGAAGAGATCGGCGAGATAGATGAGGCGGCCATCGGGGGAGAGGGCGAGATCGCCAAGGAAATCGGTGGGTTTGCGGGAGGCGGCGGGGGTAACGTCGAAGACGCGGGAGGGGGTGAGGAGACCGTCCTGGGAGAGGGCGAGCTCATGGACATTGTGGCGGGAGGCGCCGCCGACATAGATGGTGCGGCCGCCGGGATGGATGGCCATTCCGAGCCAGGCATCGTCGAACGAGGCGCGTGAGAGCTCCTTCATGGAAGCGGCGTCGAGGACGACGACGGAGGGCTTATTGAAGCCGCCATGGAGGACGAGCAGGTGGCGGCGGTCGGGCGTCAACTGCGCGGCCATGGGGAAGGTGTCGAGCGCGATCTGGCGGCCGGCGGGTTCAACGGTCTGGCCGGTGGGCAGGAAGAAGCGGCCACCGGGGAGAGCGCCGACGACCTGACGGACCTCGGGCTGCGAGAGCATGACGACGGCGGCGAGGATGGTGAAGCCCGCGGCCCAGAGTAGTTTTTTCATTCGCTGTACCGTTGGGCGATCGGGTATCGGCGGCCGATGCCGAATGCTTTGGATGTGACCTTGAGGCCGGGGGCGGCCTGCTGGCGCTTGTATTCGTTTCGATCGACCTTGCGGGTGACGTCGCGAACGAGTTCGAGGGGTACGCCCTGGCGGGCAGCGATGGCGGCGGGGGGGAGGAACTCCTCGATATAGGCCTTGAGGATGGGATCGAGGACGTCGTATTCGGGGAGCGAGTCGGAATCCTTCTGATCGGGGCGGAGTTCGGCGCTGGGCGGCTTGACGAAGACGTTTTCCGGGATGGCGCCGTTGAGGCGGCGGTTGGCGACGCGGCAGAGGTCATAGACGAGGGTCTTGGGTACGTCGGAGATGACGGCAAGGCCGCCGCACATGTCGCCGTAGAGGGTGCAGTAGCCGACGGCGAGTTCGCTCTTGTTGCCGGTGGTGAGGACGAGGGCGTTGAACTTGTTGGAGAACGCCATGAGGGTGAGACCGCGGAGGCGGGACTGGATGTTTTCTTCCGCGACGCCGGGCGGAGTGCCCGCGAAGAGGCCGGCAAGGGCGTGATTGGCTGCTTCGTAACCGGGATTGATGGAGACGATTTCGAAACGGATGCCGAGTTTTTCGGCCATTTCGCGGGCATCGGAGACACTGTGATCGGTGGAGTAGGGACCGGGCATGCCGATGCCGGTGACGTTTTCGCGGCCGAGGGCTTCGACGGCGATGCAGGCGACGAGCGAGCTATCGATGCCGCCGCTGAGTCCGATGACAGCGCGGGAGAAGCCGCACTTGCGGAGGTAGTCACGGGTGCCGAGGACGAGGGCTTCGTAGACGGCATCGGGCTCGTCGGGGTGGGAGGCGTGGAGGTCGCCGCGGCAGGCGCTGAGATCGGCGATGACGAGATCCTCGGCGAAGCTGGCGGCCTGGGCGATGACGCGGCCGCAGGGATCCAAGGCGAAGCTGGAGCCATCGAAGACCAACTGATCGTTGCCGCCGACCTGATTGACGTAGACAACGGGGATGCCGTGGCGGCGGGCGGTATTGGCGAAGATCTCGCGGCGCTGTTCGCGTTTGCCCATCTGGTAGGGCGAGGCGTTGATGCTGATTAGGAGAGTGGCGCCCTGGGCGGTGAGTTCGGCGACAGGGTCGCGCTCGTAGAGGCGGTTGCGCCAGAAGTTCTGGTCGTTCCAAGCGTCCTCGCAGATGGTGAGGGCGACGGGAGAGCCGCAGAGATGGAGGAGGTCCTGCTGTTCGGCGGAACGGAAGTAGCGCTGCTCGTCGAAGACATCGTAGTTCGGCAGGAGCATTTTGCGCTGGCGAAAGTGGACCATGCCTCGCTGGAGAACGACGGCGGTGTTCCAGATGCGCTTGCCTTCGGGAGGGTCGGCCGGCTCAACGGTGCCGCAGACGATGGAGATGTGGAGCGGGGCGGCTTCGGCGGCAAGTTGGCGGAGAGCGGCGTCGGCCTGTTCGAGGAGGGCCGGGCGATCGAGGAGGTCCTGCGGGGGATAACCGATCAGCGAAAGTTCAGGGAAGACGACAACGTCAGCCCCGGCGCCCGCAGCCCGGCGCGCGGTCCGAAGCATGAGGGCCGCATTGCCGGAGATGTCCCCAACTGTCGTATTGATCTGGCCGAGGGCAATGCGCATGTCCCATTTTAGGGCTTGGCGAGGGCGGATGGCCATTGAACCATACGCCCTCGCGGATTACGCAATGAGATCGTGCAGAACATTGCCGTGCACGTCGGTGAGGCGGAAGTCACGGCCGCTGTAGCGATAGGTGAGCTTCAGGTGGTCGATACCGAGCAGGTAGAGGATGGTGGCGTGGATGTCGTGGACGTGGACGGGCTTTTCAACGGCCTTGAAGCCGAAGTCATCGGTGGCGCCATAGATGGTGCCGCCCTTGACGGCGCCGCCGGCGAGCCACATGGTGAAGCCGAACGGATTGTGATCGCGGCCCTTCTTGGCCTGGCCGCCACCACCGCCGACTTCGCGCACCGGGGTGCGTCCGAACTCGGAGCCGCAGACGATCAACGAATCCTTCCAGAGGCCGCGCTGCTTCAGATCCTTAATGACGGCGGCGAAGGCCTGGTCGGAGTTTTTGGCGTTGACCTTGTGGGCCATGATGTCGCCGTGGGCATCCCACGGGTCGCCGGAAGAGTAATAGACCTGCACCATGCGGACGCCCTTTTCGGCGAGGCGTACTGCCTGCAGGCAGCCGCGAGCGGTGGTGCCTTCGCCGTACATGTCGAGCGTGGCCTGGGACTCCTTGCGCACGTCGAACACTTCCGGCGCCTCGGTCTGCATGCGGTAGGCAACTTCCATGGACTTCAGCGTGGCTTCCACCTGCTGGTCCTCGCCGACGGTGCGGCGGTTGATGCCTTCGAGCTTCTGCAGCAGGTCCATTTCGCGCTTCTGCTCGGTGAGTTCGAACTTCGGGTTATTAACGAAGCTGACAAGTTTCTTAGGATCGAAGGCGGGCTCCACTTTCACCGGCTTCTTCTTTTCCTTGCCGTCCTTGTCCTTCTCCATGGCGGGTGGCGGGGGTTCCTCGGCGGGGGAGCCGTCGGGGTTGGTGCGCTGCTGGATGCGGGAGGAGATGTAGGTGCCCTGGTGAATGGCGGGCAGGAAGCCGTTGCTCCAGAGCGGGGAGCCGACGGTGGTGGGAACAGTGGGGCAGAGGACGACATAGCCGGGGAGGCTCTTGTTCTCACTGCCGAGGCCGTAGGTGATCCAGGAGCCCATCGACGGACGGCCGGCCTGATTGGCGCCGGTGTTCATCATGAGGCAGGCGGGCTCATGGTTGGGGATTTCGGTGTAGACGGAGCGCACCCAGCAGATGTCGTCAGCGACGGAGCCGAGATTGGGCCACAGTTCACTCAACTCCATGCCGCACTGCCCGTACTTCTTGAACTTGAAGGGCGACTTCATCAGTTCGCCGGTACGGCGTTCGGTCTTGATGCCGCCGCCGGGCATGGGCTGGCCGTCGTATTTCTCCAGGGCGGGCTTGGGGTCGAAGCTATCGATGGCAGAGCAGCCGCCATTCATGAAGAGGAAGATGACACGCTTGACGCGCTGGGGATGGTGCAACTCGGTGAGCGCGGTCTGGCCGTCCGGCGTAACGATACCGCCGGCGCGCGCGATGGATTCACTCACCAGACTGGCAAAGGCCATCATGCCGAAACCGTTCCCGACGCGGCGGAGCGCCTCACGGCGAGTGGTTGGATTTTTGGATTTGTGACTCATCGATTCTTCCCCTAGTTGACGAACAGGAACTCACTGGAGCTGAGGAGCACCTTGGCGTAGCGACCCCAGGCGGTGGCTTCGTACTTGACCTGCGGAGGAGGCGGCGGGCCGGCGCGGCGGCCGCCCATGGCGCCCATGCCGGCCATCATTCCCTGCCCCATGGGCGGAGCGGCGACGGCGCCGGCGCCTCCGCCTTCGGCCGGCATCTCCTCCGGCATTTCGGCAGCGGGCTCCGGCTTGGCGGCGACGCCGGGAGCGGCGTTGGAGCTGATGACGGCTGGCTCGCCACCCTCGGTACGGCCGCGGCGCATGCCGGGGCCACGTTCCGGCTTCTTGTTCTTGCGCTCCTCGTATTCGAGCAGCGGCTCCTTCTTCAGATACTCGATGCCGACAGCGATCTCCTCCTCCGAGGCGTCGCGGCCGAAGACGTACTGGTAGGCCTTGCGGATGCGTTCGCGGTTATTGGCCTCACCGGCGACGCGCTTGGCCAGTTCCTCGGCTTCGATCTGCATGAAGTCGCTATTCATGAGGAACAGGCGCTGGGAGGGAACGGTGGTGGTAAAGCGTTTTTCGGCGCTGATGTTAGGGCTCGGGAAGTCGAACAGCATGAGGTATTCGTCGGGCTTGTAACGGCTCACCTTGCCGTAGACGGTACGGCGGAGCATGGCGGGCGTGAGTTCCACGGACGGACCGCCGAGCGAGGTGTCGAGGTTGCCGGAGACATACATGATGGAGTCGCGGAGTTGCTCGGCGTCGAGGCGCTTGCGGTTGGCGCGCCAGTAGAAGCGGTTGCCGGAGTCCTTGGCGAAGGCGGCGGCATCGTTCTCCGTCGAGAGCTGATAGACGGAGCTGAGCATGATTTCGCGGTGGAGCTTCTTCATGGACATGCCGTTCTTCTGGAACGAGGCGGAGAGGTATTCGAGCAGTTCCGGATTGGTGGGGCGTTCGCCGGACATGCCGAAGTTGCTGGGCGTGTCGACGATGCCGGTGCCGAAGTGGGCCTTCCAGATGCGGTTGACCATGACGCGGGTGGTGACGGGCTGGGCGACGATGGATTCGGCGAGTTCGAGGCGGCCGCTGCCCTTGGAGAAGCGCTTGGGCTCGCCGGGGGACAGGACGCTGAGGAAATGGCGGGGCAGGGGGTCGCCGACGAGGTTGGCCGGGTCGCCGCGGAAGTGGAGCTGAATGTCCTTGGGGTCTTCGGCATCACGGACGCCGTGGACGAACGGGAACTTGGTTGCGAGCTTCTTGCGGAGCGCGTCAATACCGCTCTGGATAGACTTGATGCGGGCCTGCGCCTCGGAGCCGGAACGGGATTCCAGGCCCCAGCCGCGAAACAGCAGCACGCCGGGCGTACCCATGCGCATGCCGCCCATGGCCATCATGGCGTTGGGGTCATCGGCTTCGGGCAGTTCGCGCTGGAAGATCTCGGTCCAGAAGTTGTTGTCAGCCTCGGGCAGGCTCTTCAACTGGAGCCAGGAGCCGGGGTTGAAGTCCTTGAAGGAGGTGAAGTTGCTGGGCTTGTCGGTGCGCTTCTTGGGCTTGGTGCCTTC
>CAZWDD010000189.1:0-10488 GCA_964632345.1 uncultured Solibacteraceae bacterium
CCTAGCGCAATCGGCTCCGCTTTTCGACCATGAAATTCCCTTTTCACAGGAGTTTCACAGCTTTTCCACATTTCCTCCGCCCTCCGCCGCCACGGCCGCCTTCTTATACAATGTGCCTATGCTGCTTGGCGCCGTCACCTACAACATCCTGAAAGACTGGGACCTCGAAAAGATCATCACCACGCTCGAGGCCAGCGGCTTCCACGGCGTAGAACTCCGCACCGAACACGCCCACAAAATCGAGCCGTCCATCTCCGCCGCCCAGCGCCAGGAGGTCAAGAACCGCTTCGCCCGCAGCAAAGTCCGCCTGGTCAGCTTCGGCACCACCGCCGAATTCCACTCGCCCGATCCGGCGGTCCGCCGCAAGCATGTCGAGACCGCAAAAACCTTCATCGACCTCGCCCACGACACCGGCGCCTGGGGCATCAAGGTCCGCCCGAACGGCCTGCCGAAGGAAGTCCCCGTCGATACGACCATCGGCAACATCGGCGCCGCCCTCAAGGAACTCGGCGATTACGGCGCCGGCAAAGGCGTCGAGATCTACATGGAAGTTCACGGCCGCGACACGCAGGTCCCCACCGTCTCGCACCGCATCATGAAGGCCGCCAATCACTCCAACGTCGGCGTCTGCTGGAACTCCAACCCCACCGATCTCGTCAACGGCTCCATCAAGCCCAGCTTCGACCTGCTCCGCCCCTGGATCAAGAACGTCCACATCAACGAGCTCGCCGGGCCCTATCCCTATCGCGAACTCTTCCAATTATTGCGAGCGACAAAGTATGACCGCTACACCCTCTGCGAAGCGCAGGAAAGCAAAGAGCCGGAACGCTTTCTCCGCTGGTACGCCGCGCTGTGGCGTGAACTGAACCGCCCATGAAGCCGTTGGCGGCGCTCGCCCTCGCCTGCCTCGCCGCGGCCGCCGCCCCCGTCTCCCCGGAGGTCCACTTCGGCCATCCGATGGGCGCCGATTACAAGGTCCTCGACTGGGCCAACGTCGTCTCCTACTTCCAGGCCCTCGAACGCGATAGCGACCGCGTGCGCGTCCGCGAGTATGGCCGGTCCACCGAAGGCCGCCCGCTCATCTACGCGGTCATCGCCGCCCCGGAAACGCTCCGCTCGCTGCCGCGCTTCCAGCAGATCCAGAAGCGGCTGGCCGATCCTCGCCGCACCCCGCCGGAAGAGGCCGCCGCCCTCATCGCGCAGGGCAAGACCGTCGTCCTGATCACCTGCTCCATCCACGCCACCGAGATCGCCTCCACGCATACCGCCGTCGAATACGCCCACAAGCTGGCCACCGCAACCGACCCCAAGTCGCTCGCCATCCTCCGGAACACCGTCTTCCTCCTCGTCCCAAGCCTCAACCCGGACGGGCTCGATCTCGTCACCCGCTGGTATCGTTCCACACTGAAGACCCCCTTCGAAGGCTCCGCACCGCCCGAGCTTTACCAGAAGTACACCGGACACGACAACAACCGCGACTGGTACATCTTTTCCCAGGCCGAAACGCGCGCCACCATCTCCGCCCTTCACAACGCCTGGCATCCGCAGATCGTCTACGACGTTCACCAGCAGGGCATCACCGCCTCCCGCATGTTCGTTCCGCCGTGGCTGGACCCCATCGACCCGAACATCGACCCCATCATCGCCCAGTGGTGCAACGCTCTCGGCACGGGCATGGCGGCCTAAATGACCGCGGCCGGGCTGAAGAGCATCGCCATCAACGCCATTTACGACTACTGGACGCCCGCCCGCCACTACCAGAGCTATCACGGCGGCATGCGGATTCTCAGCGAGTCGGCCTCGGTCCGTATCGCCAGCCCGGTCGAGGTCCAGCCGGACCAACTCCGCGGCGAGGCCAACGGCTACTCGCCGGGCCGCTCCAGTTGGAATCACCTGGAGGTCTGGCCGGGCGGCAGGTGGCGGCTGCGGGATATCGTCGACTACCAACTGGTGGCCTTCGAGAGCCTCCTCTACCAGGCCGCCACGCGCCGGCAGGATCTGCTCGCCAGCTTCTACCGCATCCAGCAGCGCGCCACCGGACGGCAGTCCCCGGCCGCCTTCGTCATCCCGGCGCGGCAGTTTGATCCCGGCGCGGCCCGGCAACTCCTCCAGACACTGGCCTTCGGCGCGGTGGAGATCGACACCGCCACAAGCGCCTTCGAGGCGGGCGGGCGGCGCTACGCCGCGGGCGACTACATTGTCCGCATGCAGCAGCCGTTCAGCTCCTTTGCCAAGACGCTGCTCGAACGGCAGGCGTATCCGGACCTCCGGCAGTACCCCGGCGGGCCTCCGCGACGGCCCTACGACGTGACGGCGCACACGCTGCCGCTGCTGATGGGCGTGGACGTTCACCCCATCGATGGCCCGGTCGAGCCCACCAACCGCCGCGCGAACGCCTTTCCGGTCCGGCCGCCAGCCGGCGGAACAGGGATGCGCGCGGCCGATAACGACTCCTACAAGCTGCTGGCCGACGCCTGGAAGCAGGGCCGGGCCGTCTACCGAGACACCGGCACGGGCGACTTTCATTTCGCAGCCGGCCCGTCGCGCGTCCCGATTCCGCGCCCGCGGATCGGCGTCTATCGCAGCCATGTTCCGGCGATGGACGAAGGCTGGACGCGCTGGCTGCTGGACACCTACGGCTGGCCGTTCCGGCCGGTCACCAATGAAGAGATCCGGCGCGGCGGATTGAACGCCGCCTATGACGTGATCCTGTTTCCGGACCAGTCACCGGACTCCATTCATAACGGCTACCGCCGCAGCGCGATGCCCGATCCCTACACCGGCGGCCTCGGCGAGGACGGGGCCGCCGCACTTGGCGCCTTCGCCGAGGCGGGCGGCAGGCTGCTGTTCCTGAACCGGGCCGCCAACTACGGGCTGGCGGCGCTTTCCCTGCCGGCGCGCAACGTCCTCAGCGGCGTCTCCAACCGGGACTTCTATTGCCCCGGATCCCTGCTGACCGTCGAACTCGGCGCGGGCCACCCGCTGGGCTACGGCCTGCCGGCTTCATTCCCGGTGTGGATGGAGGCCTCCCCGGCGTGGGAGAGCGAGCACAGCGTGGCCGCCTATCCGGCATCGGGCATCCTCGCCTCCGGGTGGCTGCTCGGTGAGCGCTACCTGCCCGGCAAGTCCGCGCTGCTCGACATTCCAATCGGCCGCGGCCGCGCCATCCTGTTCGGGTTCCGTCCGCAGTACCGGGCGCAGAGCTACCAGACCTTCAAGCTGCTGTTCAACGCGCTGCTCGCGCGGTAATTGGCCAGCACGCGAATCCTGCCCTATACAGTGGCTCTGACGTTCGAATTGGACTTCAATAGACTCCGACTCGCCGTCTCGGAGGGCGTCCCAACGGGAGTCGTCGAACAAGTGCAAGTAGGCGACATTGCCCTTGGAGAAGGAATGCGTGTCGCCGTCGACACAGACAGCCGTCACTTTGAGCTGATTTGGAATCGATACATTGCCTACGGTGAGCGCTTTCACGTTTTCTCGCAGTCGCGCTTTCCAGACAACTTTGCGGCGTCTTCATTCGCGTCCGATGATTACCCAGATCCAGTGACACATCTGGTCAAATCCCACTGCACAACCTCCCGCTAGCGCACGTCCACCGTGTCGAGCACCCACTTGGTCCGCGACACGCCGACGACCATCAGTTCCAAAGGCTCTGCGCCGGTGTTCTCGAAGGCGTGGGTTTCGGTGAGGAACACCGGCACCGCATCGCCCTTCTTTACCGTTGCTGTCTCCTTGTTCACGGTGACCTTACCTTCGCCGTTCATGACATAGTAGAACTCCTCGACGTTCTCATGCCGGTGGGCGGAGAGCGCCGCGCCGGGCGGCAGCAGAACGTGATCGACATAGGACCAGTTCGTGTAGAAGACCTCGGGAGGCAGGGCGCGCCGGTATTGTACTGTTCCCTTCCCGCTCATCTGCGGCGCGGGTTTCAGCAGCGCGCGGTCGAGGCGCATGGTGATGAAGACGGGCTTGGGGTCCTTCGGCACGCCGACGCGGTCATCGCCAAGGTCAGAGGCGTCGTACTTGCCCTTGATGCTGCCGACGGCGATGTTCATCCACTCCACGGGCTTGTCGCCCGGGTTGTAGATGGCGTGCGAGCGGCCCATGCGGCACGGCGCGCCGGCCGGGCCCTTGAGCGTGGAGGTACGGCCATCGATGGTGAACTCCGCCTCTCCGTCGAGGATCACGAACATCTCCTCCATGTGGTTGTGGAAGTGATGGCCGATGCCGCCGCCGGGGGCCAGTTGGCCGCGATGGAGGAAGATGAAGTTCGTATTGAACGTCTGGGCGTCGAACAGGCCCATGTAATGCAGTTCGCCGGCGCCGCCGTGGACGGAGCGGATCTTGCGATACTTCGCCGGATCGGAGTGGGCGATGCGTTCGGCGAGAGGGTCGCGGGCGGCGAGGGAGAGGCCAATCAGCAGGAGCCACGTTTTCATAGCGGCCCCATCATATCCCAGAGCTAAACCGTTCGCTGGAAGTCCAACTCGTCCTTCCACGCCTCCAGCGTGTTGTAGGTGATGGGGCAGTAGGTGGCGCGTTCGGGCATGGCCCACATGCGGTGCAGGAGCGAACCGGGGCCGCGGACGAGATGGGGAAAGTCCTCGCAGGAGGCCGGGCGGCCCTCGTAGACGAGGCACTCATTGCCGTTCAGGAAGATGCAGCCGGCTTCGGTGCGTTTGACGATGCGCCCTTCGTCCTCGGTCATCTCGGTGCAGTCGCGCAGGAAGCGTTCGCGCTTCATGCCGGCGGCCTTGGCCACCTTGTCGATATCGCGGTCGATGAGGCGCGCGGTGGCGGTGCGGCAGCAGTTGGCGCACTCCAAACAGTCGACTTGCGCTTCGACGGTTTGAGCGATGGCCTTCAACTTGCGCTCGACGAAGTTGTGCCGGCTCATATGCTGGCGAAGTTTCTTATTCTCATCCAGTTTCTGCTCGCCCAGACGTTTAATCTGGACGAGATCGGTGACCAGCGGCCTGCTCATTTCTTCAGGCTAGCAGCCGCTCCGTGTACCGCGCATCGAAGTTCCCTAAAATAGAGGGAATGCCATTGCTCCTGGAATCGAACCTGCCCGGTCTTGAATTGATCCGTCGCGGCAAAGTCCGAGACGTATACGCGGTTGACGCCGAACGGCTGCTGATCGTCGCCACCGACCGCATCTCCGCGTTCGATGTGATCCTGGGCAGCGGCATTCCAGACAAGGGGCGGGTGCTGACACAGATCAGCCTGTTCTGGTTCCAGTTTCTGAGCACGATCCCGAATCACCTGATCAGCGCCAATGTGGACGAGTATCCGGAACCGCTGCGGCAGTACCGGGAGCAGTTGGAAGGCCGGTCGATGCTGGTGCACCGGGCGCGGATGGTGGACATTGAATGCGTCGCGCGGGGCTACCTTTCGGGTTCGGGATGGAAGGAGTACGTGGCCAACGGGACGATCTGCGGGATTCCGCTGCCGCCTGGGCTGAAGGAGAGCGACCGGCTGCCGGCGCCGATCTTCACGCCGGCGACGAAGGCGCAGTCGGGCCACGATGAGAACATCCCGTTCGAGGAGGCGGCCAAGGCGGTGGGCACGAAGCTGGCGAACGAACTGCGCGATGTGACGCTGCAGATCTACGGCAAGGCAGCGGCGTACGCCGAGACGCGAGGCATTATTCTGGCGGACACGAAGTTCGAGTTCGGATTTGTGGGCAACAAGCTGGTGCTGGGCGATGAGGTATTGACGCCGGACTCCTCGCGCTTCTGGCCGCGGGCGACGTACAAGCCGGGCGGCGCACAGCCTTCCTACGACAAACAGTTCGTCCGGGACTATCTGGAATCGATCACCTGGAACAAGCAGCCGCCGGGACCTGTGCTGCCCGAGGAGGTCATCGCGCAGACCGCCAGCAAGTATGCGGAGGCTTTCCGGGTTCTGACCGGCCGTTCGCTGTAATGAACTGGCTCGACATATTCCTGGGAGCGACGATTGCGATTTCGACAGCGGCCGGATTCGTCCGCGGGTTTCTGCGAATCGGGATCGGGCTGGCGGCGACGGTGCTGGCGTTTGTGGCGGCATCGTGGCTATACGCCGATGCGGGGGCGTGGGCGATACCGTACACGAGCTCGCGCGGGGTGGCGAATCTGGTGGGCTATCTGCTGGTGTTTACCGGCATCCTGATTGCGGGATCGATTGCCGGACGGATTGCGGCGAAGGTGTTCAAGTGGATTGGACTGTCGTGGCTGGACCGGCTGGGAGGAGCGGCGCTGGGGGCGCTGCGGGGCGGGCTGATTGCGCTGATTGTGGTGCTGGCGGTGGCGGCGTTCCTGCCCGGGTCGCCGCCGACGGCGCTGCAGGGCTCGCGGGTGGCGCCGCATGTATTGGAGGCGGCCAACGTACTGGCCTCGACGACTTCGCCGGAGATGAAGCGGCAGTTCCGGCAGACCTACGAAAAAGTGAAAAAGGCGTGGATTGATCCGATCCGGATCACGCTGTGACCAACTCTATGCACCTACTCATCTTCGATCTCGACGGGACGCTGGTGGATTCCAAGCAGGACCTGATCGACTCGGTAAACGCGACGCGCGGCTTCATGAATATGGCCCCGCTGCCTGGACCGACGGTGGCGCGCTATGTGGGCCGAGGCTCGGTGGCGCTGATCCGGAGCGCGCTCGGGGAGAGCGCGCCGCAGGGCGATGTGGACAAGGCCCACGAGTTCTTCATCCGCTATTACGGCGAGCACATGCTGGACAAGACGGTGCTGTATCCGGGCGTGCGGGAGACACTGGATGCGCTGCGGGAACGGGGCCACCTGCTGGCGGTGCTGACGAACAAGCCGGTGCGGTTTTCCGAGCGGATGATGGAGCAACTGGGACTGGGGCGGCATTTTGTGCGGGTTTACGGCGGCAACAGCTTTGAACCGCGGAAGAAGCCTGACCCGGTGGGCATCGAGGCGCTGATGAGTGAAACCGGCGTTGGACGGGAACGGACGATCATGGTGGGCGACAGTTCGGTGGACATCCGGACGGCGCGCAATGCCGGGGTTCGGGCCTGCGGTGTAACATGGGGCTTCCAGCCGGAGACGTTTGCCGCTGAGCCGCCGGATTTCACCATCGAGGCGATGGAACATCTGGCCGAGCGGGTTTTGGCCGAATCCTAGAACACCATGCTTCCACTGCTTGCCGCATTTCTCTCCAGCTACAGCTTCGTCGACGTGGAGGCGGTTCGCGCGACGGGAGACCCGAGCGGCTTTGTGCGGGAGGCACGGATTCCGGCGGAGGTGCCGGAGCGGAGATGCGAGATCCTGATCGCGGGGGCGGGAATGGGAGGGCTGGGAGCGGCGTTCCGGGCAGCGGACCGGGGCCACCAGGTCTGCCTGACGGAAGAGGCGAGCTGGATTGGCGGGCAAGCAACGGCGGCGGGGGTTCCGGCGCTGGACGAGAACAAGTTCATTGAAGTGACGGGGGGCACGCGGCTTTACAACGAGTTCCGCCGGCGCATCCGAGAGCATTACAAGCGCACTTATAAGCCGCTGCGGCCGGCGGAGAATTTCAACCCCGGCGGGTGTTATGTTTCCAGCCTCTGCTTTGAACCAAAGGTGGGCGTGGCGGTACTGGAGGAGATGCTGCGCGCGCGGCGCAACATTCAATTGCTGCGGCGGACGCGGGTGCTGGACCTGGAGCGTACGGGCGACAAGATTACGGCGGCGCTGCTGTGGCAGATTGACGCGCGGCAGGCGCAGCGAGTGATCCCCGGCTATGTGCTGGACGGGACGGAGATGGGCGACCTGCTGCCGCTGGCGAAGACGCCGTACACGGTGGGGGCGGAGGCGAAGGCGACGACGGGCGAGCCGCACGCGGCGGAGAAGGCGAACCCGGCTTGCGTGCAGAGCTTCACCTATCCGTTCATCATCGAGCACCGTCCGGGGGAGAACCACACGATCGCCAAGCCGGAGGGGTATGAGCGAATTCGCGATCATCAACCGTTTGTGACCTCCTTCAACTATCCGGTGGAGTACGGGTGGCGAGGACGGTTCGAATACAAGATGTTTGGCGACGACCCGCCGATCCCGAACAACCAGTCGCCGGGCCCGATGTTTTCGTGGCGGCGGGTGTTCCATGGCGCGGCATATCCGGGCCGGCACAACGACCTGGCGCTGATGAACTGGCCGCGGCAGGACTACCATGACGAGTCCGTGCTGGACCGCACGCCGGCCGATACGGCGCGGGTGCTGCAAAACGCCAAGAAGGTCTCGATGGCGTTTCTGCACTGGCTGCAGAGCGACATGAAGACGCCGGGATTCCAACTGCGGGTGGACCAGATGGGATCGGCCGACGGACTGTCACAACTTCCCTACATCCGGGAGTCGCGCCGGCTGCAGGCGCAGGGGATGGTGCGGGAGCAAGACATTGTGCACGAGCACAGCCCGCGGGCGCGGGCGGTGCTATTTGCCGATACGGTGGGGACGGGCTTCTACATGGTGGACATCCATCCGTGCGGCGCCAATGAGCGGGGGCGGATGATGATGCCCAAGCCGTTTCAGATTCCGATGGCGGCGCTGCTGCCGAAGGACCTGCAGAATTTTCTGCCGGCATCGAAGAACATCGGAGTCACGCACATTACGAATGGCGCCTACCGGCTGCATCCGATTGAGTGGAACATCGGGGAGTCGGCAGCAGTGATCGCCAGCCTGCAACTGCGGCAAGGCGTGCGGCCCGAGGCGGCGGCGGTGCAGTTGGAACTGGCCCGGAGCGGGGTACAGATTTTCTGGTTCGACGATCTGCCGGAGACGCACCCGGGGTTCGCGGCGATTCAGGTGGCGGCGGCAAACGGATGGTATCCGGCGCGCTACGACGATCTGCATGCGGCGCCGGACTCGCCGGTGACGCGCGTGGAGGCGGCGAGGGCACTGGCGGCGAAGGCGAAGCTGGCGGGCGACCCGGTGAAAGCCGTGGTGGAAAAAGACTGGATGGCGGTGGACCACCGCAACTGGTTCCACGAGGACCTGCCGCTATACTGGACCGACATCCGGATACCGGGCTTCCGGCCGGCGACGGCGCGGAAGAGCGGCCCGGTGACACGGGCCGAGTTCTTCGCGGCGCTGCTGAAGTAACGCTACTTCTTTTCGGTTCCCTCGATGACGGCGACGCCTTTCGGTGCGCCTTCATTGGCTCCGGTCAACGAGGCCTTGGCGCCCATGCGGATGAGGGAGCCTTCGCCGGGCCCCTGGAAGAAGTGGTAACCGGGGCGCTCGCGCCAGGCCAGCGGGCCGGCGACAATCTTCTTATGCTTCAGGACGGCGTCGCGGGCCTTGGAGACGAGGGCTTCATACTTGGGATCGCCCTGCTTCAAGCCGGAGAAGCTGCCGAGGTCGGTGCTGGCGATGAAGACGACATCGACTTCGGGAATCGCCGCAATCTGGTCGGCAATTTCGACACCGGCGGGGGATTCGATCATGGCGACGATCATGATGTTGGCGTTGGCCTGCTGGCGGTAGTCCGAACCCCAGAGCGAACCGTACTGACCGCCGCCCTGGCTGCGCTTGCCGCGCGGAGGATAACTGGCGAACTTAATGGCGTTTTTGACTTTGTCGACAGACTCGACCATAGGGAGAATGATGCCGAGGGCGCCGATGTCGGTGGCCTTCTGAATGTCTCCTTCGGTGGCGTCCGGCACGCGAATAAAGGGGATGGCAGCGGCGCCGCGGCAGGCATAAATCATGCGGGCGACTTCAGAGTAAGTGAGGGGGCTGTGCTGCATCTCGATCCAGGTAAAATCGAACCCGCTGCCGGCCATGGCGCAATAGACATCCGGGTCCGATGAGGATACGGTACCGCCGACGACCTGTTTTCCCTGCGCCAATTTGGTCTTGACGGTGTTAAAGATCCGCGGCTGCTGCGCGGACAGGGCAACAGCGGCCAGTAGGGCCAAACCGATCGACGTCATTCTCATTCCACTGCTCTCCTTGGGCTGAAGTGCCGGCAAACAGCATACAGGGAATGCCCCCCCTTGCACCAGAGGGCGGCGTGAAGTTATACACTACGGGTTCAGGACAAGTTCGTTGATGACCGGCAAGTCCGTTGGTTCCGAACCGCGGGCGGAGCAGGCACCGCCGCAAAACCAGGAATCTCAATTTCTGGGAACCCTACTCAATGCAGTACAGCATTCCCTGATCGCCGTCGACGCCGAGGAGCGGATCACGTATTGGAACCGCCATGCGACGGCCATTTACGGGTTTACGGCTGAGGAGGCGCTGGGCCGGAAGATCTACGACTTGACGGCAAGCGAACATCCGGAACCGGCGCGGCAGATCCTGCGCTCCGTATTGGAGGGGTCCGCGTGGACGGGCGAATTTCCGGTGACGCATCGAAACGGTTCGACAGTACCGGCGCGAGTGCGACTGTTTCCGGTACATGACAGCGAGGGAACGGTAACCGGGGCGATCGGGGTCTCTGAAGACATCAGCGCGGAGGTTGCGGCGCGGCGGGAGATCCAGGCGGCACAGGAACGGTT
>CAZWDD010000190.1:0-10448 GCA_964632345.1 uncultured Solibacteraceae bacterium
GACATGGTCTGGGCCGCCATCCGCCTCGGCGCACCGAAGGCCGGCAGCCTGGAAGCCAAAATCCGCCCCGGCTCCTGGGTCGTCATCAAGCCCAACATCGTCGGCCTTCGCGGCCGCGAGTTCTACCGCACCGGTGACATCACCGACTTCCGCGTCACCCGCGCCGTTCTCGAATACGTCGCCCGCTTTTCCCGCGCCGGCCGCATCACCCTCGCCGAAGGCGGCAGCTACCGCCGCCTCACGGACCCCGCCAAGGACAACGTCATCTATCAGGACGACGTCCGCCGCGACGCCATGACCTTCGACTGGGGCCCAAACGAATTCCCCGGCGTCGGTGGTTCTTTCGGCCAGATGCTCGCCGATTTCCGCCGAGAGTTTCCCGGCCGCGGCTTTGACTACGTCGACCTCAGCTACGACGCCGTCCGCGACCCCGCCGGCCGCTTCCGCCGCATCCAAGTCCCCAAATCCCCCAACGGCACCGGTGCCTTCGGCGCCCGCCCCGATTACTTCGTCACCAACACCATCCGCAACTGTGACTTCCTCATCTCCGTCCCGGTCATGAAGATCCATCTGCAGAGCGGCATCACCTGCTGCCTCAAAAACTACGTCGGCACCGCCCCCCGCGAAGCGTACGCCCTCCCCGGCACGTTCCACAACGCCCAACTCCACTCCGGCCACTCCGTCGAAAACCGCATCGATCCCTTCATCGTCGATCTCGCCGCCTTCCACCCCCCCGACTTCTCCGTCGTCGACGGCCTCCGCGGCCTCCAATACCAGGAGCACAACTGCGGCGTCAGTGACCAGATGATCCAGAGCAATCTCGTCCTCGCCGGCGAGGATCCCGTCGCCACCGATTCCCTCGTCTCCTACCTCCTCGGCTTCAATCCCTGGGACATGGAGTTCCTCCACATGGCCGAAAAACGCCAGATGGGCATCCGTTCGCTTGACTCCGTCGACGTCCGCGGCGGCGACGTCGAAAAGCTCCGCCGCCGCTGGGCCAAGCCCAAGTCCTGGTTCGGCCGCGCCAACCGCCTCTGGCGCGTCACCGCCGATCCCCGCGCCCCTCTCGCCTCCTGGAAGCCCTGCGAAATCCCCACCGATACGCTTCACTTCGACCGTTGGTCCGGCCAACCCGTCGCCCCCGGCAGCCGCTTCGCCGCCGCCACCACTGTCGCCGCCGAAGGCCATCGCAAGGCCTTCCTCTGGATCGGCGCCACCGGCCGCTTCGAAGCCGAACTCAACGGCCGCGTCGTCCTCCGCGAAGAGTCCCGCACCCGCTACCGCGGCGGCCAGTTCCAACAGGCCGTCGAGTTGCAACCCGGACGCAACGAACTCCTCGTCCGCGTTGAGGCCCTCGACCCCGCCGCCCGCATGAGCGCCTATCTCATCGGCCCCCGCAACGACGGCGACACCGTCGACGGCATCCGCTGGCTCGGCTAAACTCCCTGACCCTGCGCCGCCGGCACCCGCAGCAGCAGCGCCGCGCTCACCAGCACAATCACCCCCGCCGCCAGCAGCGCGCCGTCGATCCCGATCACCGCCCGCAGCGCCCCCGCTCCATACGCCGCGATTCCTCCCACAAACGTTCCCGCAAAGTTCAACAGGCTGTACGCCGTCGACCGTTCCCGTTCCTCCACCACGTCGCACAGCACCGGCATCACATTGCAGTCGTAGATCCCCCGCCCGAAGCTGTACAGAAACAGCGATCCCAGCAGCACCACCGCCGTCGTCGCCGCACCCGTCGCAATCAGAAATACTGCTCCGAACAGCAGTCCCGCCGTCTGCGTCAACAGCCGCCCCCTCCCGTGCCGCTGCGATACCCGGTCCGCCACCCAGCCGCCCAGTAACATCCCCAACAGCCCCGCTACCTGCGTGAAGATCGTCGCCGAGTAACCCGCGTTCTGTAAGTTGAACTGGAACCGGTCATAGAGATACAGCGGCATCCATGTCGCCACCATCCAGTTGGCAAAGCTGATCGCCGCAAACACCGCGAAAATCGACACAAACCCCGGCGCCCGGAAGATCGACCGGGCCGCCGCCAGATAATCCGGCGCCCCCGCCGCCCCCGTCTGACTATCCTCCGGCAGTGCCCGGAACAGCACCAGCGAATAGCCGATCCCGATCACCCCCAACACAAAAAACACATTCCGCCACCCGAAGTTCGCCCCCGCCCACGCCCCCGGCCCGCCACCCAGCAGGATCCCGAAGTAGATCCCGCTCTGGTGCAGCGACACCGCCCGCGAACGGTACTTGTCGCCATGTGCCGCCGCCACCAGCGCCAGCCCCGCCGGAATATAAAACGCCTCCGTAATCCCCATCGCCGCCCGTGTCGCCGCCAGCCCTGCGAATCCCGTCGCCAATCCCGTCAACGCCGTCACCACACTCCACGCACACAGGCTCCACAGGATGATCCGCCGGTGCCCGAACCGCTGCGCTGTCCACCCCGCAAACAGGCTGCAGCACGAATACACCCACAAAAACGCCGCCCCCAGCAGCCCGATCTGCCCGTCCGTCAACTGCAGGTCTGTCCGCAACAGCGGCAGCAGGCTGAAGATCACCTGCCGGTCTAAATAGTTCAACAGCGCCACCGCCGCCAGCAGCAGCACCAGCGCCCAACTCTTTTTCATACCTCGCTCGCCCGCAGCCGGACGCTCACAATATACGGCTCCTCGCCCGCCGTCCAGTGCCCGTAAGTGGTCGTCACAATCGTCCCGTCCGGCAACCGCTCCAGTCCCGGATACGCGCAGTCAGCGCCCTTGTGGTTCTTCATCAACCGTATCCGCTTCCGTCCCGGCCGCCGTTTCACGATGTCGTCGTAACTCCCCGTCCACGCCACCCAGTCCCCATAAGTCGGACTCGGCTTGTAAGTATCCCGAAAGGTAATAAACAGCCGGTTTTTACCCGTATAAATACCCACATGCCGGTCCCCGGTCAGCTCCGGCGTCATCTCCCGCGGCGCCGTCCACGTCTCCCCCTCATCGTTCGTGAACGTCACGAAGGACAGAAACTTCCGGCTGTTCTCCCGCAGCAGCATTGCGATCTGCTTCCCGTCCGGGGACCGCACCAGCCCCGGTTCGCACAGATGCGCCTCCGCATGCGCCGCCACCACCGCCGGCTCCCCCCACGTCACCCCCCCGTCGCTCGACAGCGTCTTATACACCGTGAACTTCCGCTCCGCCGCCGCCTTCGCCCGGAAGAACCGCCCATCGTCGTGGAACACCGCCATATACCGCCCGTCCCGCAGCCGCATCACCGCCGACATCGCGACGATGCCCCCAAAATCCCCGATCGGCCGCAACTCCGTCCACGTCGCCCCGTCATCTTCCGATATCGCCGACCGCACCGGATACAGCCCCGAAAACAGCACCAGCCGCTTCTTCCCCTTCCCATCCACCACCCGGTGAATCGTCGGCGTCTCCAGCGACGTCGCCCAGTTCGCCGGCGTCGCCAGCCGTCCCGACCACGTCCGCCCCCCGTCCGCCGACCGCTTGTACACAATCGGCCCCTTCCCGTGCCCCTTCGGATACACGCACAGCATCGTCCGCCCGTCCTCCAGCAGCACCGTCGTCGGATGCCCCAGGTACTGCCCCGGCTCCCGGTCCACGATCACCTGCCGCGCCGTATCCCCCGCCAGGTCCACAAACGCCGGCCCCGCCGCCCACGCGCTCAACCCCGCCCCTAGAAAGTGTCTTCGGTCCATCCTGATATCCTGTCACTTTATGCCTCACACTGTGAACGGCGGTGTCCTGCCCGCTATCTTGACCCCCATGGATGAGGAAGGCCGTTTCCTCCCGGACGCTATGGAAAAACTCTGCGCCACCGTCTATGCCGCCGGTGTCGACGGCGTCTACGTCTGCGGCCAGACCGGCGAGGGCCTCCAGCAGCCCGCCGAGCAGCGCAAGCGCGTCGTCGAAACCACCGTCCGCGCCACCCCCGCCGGCAAAACCGTCATGGCTCACATCGGCGCCATGTCCACCGCCGAAGCCGTCGATCTCGCCCGCCACGCCGAATCCGCCGGTGCCCACTCCATCAGCTCGCTCCCCCCCAGCGGCTCCTACTCCATCGACGAAGTCCACTCTTACTACTCGGCCATCGCTGCCGCCACCTCCCTCCCGCTCTTCATCTATTTCTTCCCCGCCTTCGCCGCCCGCCCCAACGGCTTTGACGACTTGATGCGCCTCTACGAAATCAAGGGCGTCGCCGGCCTCAAGTTCACCTCCACCGACCTGTTCACCATGTGGAAACTCAAACGCGCCGGCGCCACCATCTTCAATGGCTTCGATGAAATCTTCGTCGCCGGCCTCTCCATGGGCGCCGATGGCGGCATCGGCACGTTCTATAACGTCGTCCCCGAATGGTTCGTCGCCATCCACCGCCTCGCCGGGGAAGGGAAGTGGGACGAAGCCCGCGCCTTCCAGGCCAAGGTCAACGCCGTCATCGAACTCGGCCTCCAGTTCCCCGCCCACGCGGCCACCAAGGAAATGCTCGGATGGCAGGGCGTCCCCTGCGGCTCCTGCCGCGCCCCGCGCGCCAACCTCTCCGCCGCCCAGCGCCTCTCCCTCCACGAACAGCTCGAACGCCTCGGCGTCCTAAAGCGTTAGTTTGCCGGAGTTTCTCTCGAAAATACGCGACAAGAAGTAGATGGCGGACAAAGATACCAACCCCGGGGGGCTGTCCGCCAGTCACCCCGAACTCGACGCGCTTCCCATTCTGGTCTCCCCCTCCACCGAGGGCAAGGGCCGGAACACCATCCGCATGGAGTTGATCCCCATCGCCTGCTGGAAGCTTGACGATGTTCGCTTCGCCTTCGGCTCCTCCTTCGTCCTCCCCTCCGTGAAGAAGGAGTTCGCCGACCTCGACGCCCTCCGCAAAAAACACCCCAACTCCCCCCTTTCCGTCTTCGGCCACGCCGACCCCACCGGCGACGAAGCCTTCAACAAACTCCTCTCCGGCAACCGCGCCGAATCCATCTACGCCGTCCTCACCCGCGACGTCCCCCGCTGGGAACAGCTCTATAAATCCGGCGGCTCGGCCGAAGGCTGGAGCATCCGCTCCATCCAGCACATGTTGACGGCCCTCGGCCACGACCCCGGCCCCGTAGATGGCGTCGACGGCCCCAAAACCCAGGCCGGCGTCAAGAGCTTCCAGCGCAAGGCCGGCCTCAGTGACGACGGCGTCGCCGGCCCCAAAACCCGCGAAAAACTCTTCCCCGCCTACATGGACTACCTCTGTCCATTCACCGTCGCCAAATCCGAATTTCTCGGCCAGGGCGCCGACCCCGGCGGCAAGGCCGATATCCAGGGCTGCGGCGAGATGAACCCCTATCTCGTCTTCTCCCAGTCCGAACACTCCGAGTTCTCCAAGGCCGCCAACAAATCCACCCGCGACGCCGAAAACGCCCCCAATCGCCGCGTCCTCGTCCTCCTCTTCCGCCCCGGCACCACCGTCTCGCTCGACAAATGGCCCTGCCCACGCGTCGATGAAGGTCTCGATCGCTGCCGCCTCCGCCTCTGGTCCGATGGCGAACACCGCCGCCAGCCCCAGGCCGCCCGCCGCAAGTTCAGCGAAACCGAGGACACCTTCGCCTGCCGCTTCTACCATCGCCTCGTCACCCTCTCCCCCTGCGAAGGCATCATCCCCAAGCCGAAAATGGAGTGGATCCAGGTCACCCTCATCGGCCGCCCCCAAACCAACCCCAAGCCTTACTGGCCCAAAACCCAGCCCGTCAAGTATCCCCAGGAACCCTTCGAAGCCACCCTCACCGACCGCGCCGAGGCCGGCAAACTCGACGCCAACGCCCTCTCCCGCTTCGAACTCGTCCCCGCCGGCAAATGCGCCTATCGCTTCACCCAGGTCTATGCCGCCATCGAAAAGGAGGTCGGCCCGGAGGAAACCTGGCCCGCCCTCACCCCCGGCACAACGCCCGGCGGCGGCGTCACCCCGCCCCCGCCCCCGCCGCCCCAGCCCTGTCCCACCGTCGAAATCGAGATCAACAACACCCCCGCCGCCAACGACGATCTCGTCCTCATCAAGTCCGATCGTCCCGCCCGCCGCCACAAGGTCAAGGCCCGCATCCGCTCCACCAGCGGCCCCACCGAAAACGTCGTCCTCACCAATCCCGACGGCCGCCTCCGCTTCCCCGAAGCCGCCGATACCACACTCACCCTCTCCGTCCCCGCCGGCGGCGCCTGGGTCGAGTTTGAAATCTCTGGCGAATCCGGCAGCGCCGCCATCGGCGACGCCAAGATCGAAGCCCACTGCCGCACCGCCACCGGCGACCTCATCGGCAGTAAGGACGTCACCGTCGTCTGGTTCGACGAAGCGAAGATGTCCATCGCCAACCCCGGTACCTACTCCATCGTCGGCACCCGCCTCACCGCCACCGGCGGCAACGCCGTCGATCTCTCCGCCGAGGCCCGCATCCGCCCCGCCGGTGTCGATTGCGCCGCCCCTCAACTCGCCAACCTCCGCATCGGCATCATGCAGAATGCCCTCGCCGGCGTGACCCGCGAGTGGCTCTGGGACACCCCCTCCATCGTCTGGCTCCCCGGCGTCGCCCCCGGCACCGTTGTCGACGTGCCCGCCGTCATCCGCCAGGCCATCAACAGGCCCACTACCGGCAACGATACCGCCGCCTCCGTCGCCCCCCTCTACGATCAGCCCGGCAAGGCCGATACGCTCGACCCCAACTCTCTCAAGCCGCCCAAAGGCTGCACCGGCGGCGGCGTTGCCACCTCACGCGACACCCCCTCCAACGGCGCCGCCGCCACTCTCGTCGTCCCCGCCGAAAGCCCCGCCGGCGTCACCGTCGGCCAAGTCACCTATCGCGCTCAGAGTGCCAAAATCCTCGTGCAATTCCTCACCTGGACCGTGCTCTTCGATACCGCCAAACAGGAGTTCTCTCTCCTCCGCGAACGCGGCTGGGGCCTCAACGTCGACGGCCGCGGCCCCGGCCCCAAGAAGGCCACCGTCGCCGCCTCCGACGTCGCCCCCACCACCGACGCTGTCCTCGCCCCGCTCGCCAACACCCAGTCCAACGACCCGGCCAACTTCTCCCAGGGCCCCCAGGGCGCAGCCACTGTCCGCTTCACCCGCTGATGACAAACCCGCTGATGACAAACTAAGAGAAAGGACGCGAACCACATGTACCAACAGGACCTGCCCCCCGCCACGCGCTCCCCCGAGCAGGCCGCGCTCCACGACGCCCGCGCCATCCACGATCTCGCCTCCCTTCGCTTCTCTCTCTATCAGGGCCGCGACGCCCAGCCCCTCTGGGTCCTCGCCCGCATCGACGCCTCCCCCCAAAGCGGCAGCGCCACCATCCCCGGCGCTGTCCTCCGCGACGGCCAGTTGATCGCCCCGCCCAACACCCCTCCCGTCATCATGAAGCTCGGCGCCTGGACCCGCCTCTCCGGCGAAGGCGCTCCCGCCTCCACCGGCGCCGCCTATAGCTGGACCGAGCCCATGGACGAAGAGAAACGCCGCCTCTCCCCCGAGGACCGCTACTCCCCCTTCGCCTCCGGTGGCATTCTCCTCTTCACGCCCGATCCCGCCTCCCCCGCCGCCGCCGCATTCGCCCGCCCCGCCGTCGTCTTCCCCGATTGGGCCGGCCACGCTCCCGCCGCCGCCCGCCTCCTCCGCGACTTTGCTCCCGCTCTCGAAAAGGCCGATCCCTCCCACCTCGCCCGCCTCATCTCCCACCAGAACCCCTTCCTCGCCTCCGCCGCCTTCCGCCGCTGGCTCCAGGTCCACGGCGTCGATCGCTCCGTCATCCCCCAGGCCTACGTCCAGGCCCGCGGCAACCTCCTCGCCGTCATGACCTATCTCCTCCTCACCGAAGCCTCCAGCTCCGATACCGCCGCCGACCTCCTCGACGCCGCCCCTCGCGCCGCCAACCCCGCCATGCTTCGCTCCATCGCCGCCGGCGCCTCCGCCGTCTCCCTCTTCGCCGAGGGCAATCCCCACGCGCTCTCCCTGCTTGCCGCCATCCGCCAGCGTCTCGGTGAACCCGCCATCGACGCCGATCCCTATCTCCGCGCCATCTTCCCCCGTTAATCCGTCATGGGCAAAAAACGTCAGGTCGAATGGTTCAAACTCGATGTCAAGCTCGACGAGCTCGAAACCGCCGTCGAACACGACGTCGAGGTCTGCCGCGAGGCCATCCCACTCATCTTCGTCCCCGGCATCATGGGCACCCACCTCCGCCGCCCCGGCACCAACGGCGAAGGCGATGACGCCTCCGGCCTCCCCAATCTCCGCTGGAATCCCTCTGGCACCTGGTGGACCATCAAGAACCTCATCGGACGCGGCCCCGAGCGCCGCCGCCGCCTCATCGTCGGCACCCCCGATGACAACTTCCACCCCGATTACCTCGAGGTCGACAACGACACCCCGCCCGGTGACGGCTTCCGTGGCATCATGACCGACTACCACAAGTTCCTCAACCCCCTCCGCGAACAGAAGTGGGGCGAACTCGAAAAGGTCTTCACCTTCCCCGTCTATGCCTGCGGCTTCAACTGGTCGGCCGACGTCCGCGACGGCGCCCGCAAGCTCCTCGAACGCATCGATCAGATCATCGACGAAGCCCGCGCCATCACCGGCTTCTGCGAAAAGGTCATCCTCATCTCCCACTCCATGGGCGGCCTCGTCTGCCGCACCGCCAGCGAAGTCCTCGAAGGCCGCGACAAGATCGTCGGCATCGTCCACGGCGTCCAACCCGTCAACGGCGCCCCCGCCGCCTACTGGCGCATGAAGGCCGGTTTTGAAGGGTCGGACTCCTTCGGCCTCGTTCAATCCGCCCTCGGCAACTGCGGCCCGGAGGTCTCCGCCATTCTCGGCAACATCCCCGGCGGCCTCGAACTCCTCCCCAATAAGCTCCACCGCACCAACGACGGCAAGCCCGAATGGCTCACCGTCACCGAGGAAGGCCGTACCCTCCTCGCCCTCCCCAAGGCCGACCCCTACGAGGAGATCTATCGCGTCAAAGCCGTCGTCAAGCCCAAAAAGGGCGAAGTCCCCAGCACCAACAAATACTGGGGCCTCGTCGATCCCGCCCTCCTCAACCCCGAAAAGACCTCCGAAGCCGAAGAGGGTGGCAATGAGTGGGACGACCTCGGCGCCGCCAGCTACAACCCCTGGCCCATCTATCTGGACCTGCTCAAGATCGCCGAAACTCTCCACGACGATCTCAGCCCGCCCGCAGGCCCCAAACACCACCCCCGCACCCTCTGCGTCACCGGTACCGGACTCGATACCGCCGATGTCATCGAACTCCGCGTCGAGTCCAACTGGGTCCGCTGGGATCCCTACCCCGACCAGCGTTTCCGCGGCTTCTTCACCAACGCCGCCGGCGACGATATGCAGGCCGTCCTCCAGGACCCGGCCGGCGATGGCGACGGCACCGTCGTCTTCTCCTCCGGCAAGGCGCTCGAAGCCGAAGGCCGCCCCAAGCCCGGCGATAAACGCCTCAAGGTCCACCACCAGCCCGCCTACGAGGACAAGGCCGTCCAGCAGTGGGCCGTCGCCGCCATCAAGGCCCTCGCCAAGGCCCACTTCTACGACCGCCGCAAGCCCCCCGCCTCCCCCGAACCCGGAGGCGAGCCTTGATCTCCCGACGCCTCCTCTTCTCCCTCCCCCTGCTCGCCGCCTGCGATGCCCAAAAACGAACCCAGGAAACGAACCCAGTCCAACGGAGTGCAAATATGAGCGATCTCGCCATCGGCCGCTTCCGCCTCTCCCTGCCCGAAGGCCTCCGCGCCGCCGGCCGCACCCAGAGCATCTACGGCGTCTCCATCCGCACCGCCCCCGCCGTTGACGTCTCCGCCGAAGACCAGTGGAACGCCCGCGTCGCCGCCCTCGCCAACGCCCGGCCCGTCGCCTTCCCCGGCGGCGCCAGGGGCGTCTGGTTCAACCCCAATCCCGCCCTCCCCTCGGCCATCACCCTGGAAGCCATCCGCCCCATGGGCTCCCATGCCCTCTGGATCGTCCGCTCCGCCACCGCCGGCGGCGAGGAGGCCGCCGAACGCCTCGTCGCCAAGATCCTCTCCGTCTATGAGCCCGGCTTTGACCGTGGCTTCTGCGCCGAACACGGCTCCATTCGCATGGAAGGCTCCCTCTCCGAATCGGCCGAGGTCTCGATCGTCGACCCCGCCTCCCCAGGCCTCAAGGTCGAATTCGCCACCAGGACCGTCTCCGAACCCGACACCCGCTCCCTCACCTCCATCGCCGAGGAGCGCCGTCTCGTCCTGCTCGCCGGCGGCTCACTCGACGTCCGCGCCGAACGCGACCGCACCGTCAACGGCATGACCGGCAAGGAGTTCCGCATCGCCATCTCCATCCCCGGCGAATCCCCCAAGCTCCGCTACACCTGGCAGTTCTCCGGCGAGGGCCGCAACCCCTCCCGCCCCCGCATCCAGGTCGTCGCCTCCGCCGAGTCCCCGGACCTCGCC
>CAZWDD010000191.1:0-10429 GCA_964632345.1 uncultured Solibacteraceae bacterium
GGGAAGCGGGATAAGCCGCCGGCCAAGTGGAAGGTGGAGAACGGGTACATGGAGGTGACCGGGGGCGCCGGGGACGCGGTGACCAAGGAGAAGTTCGGCGATATGCAGCTGCATATTGAATGGGCTTCGCCGCAGGAGATCCTGGGCAACTCGCAGATGCGCGGCAACAGCGGCGTGATCCTGATGAGCCGGTATGAGGTGCAGGTGCTGGACAACTGGGAGAACCCGACGTATGCCGACGGGCAGGCGGGGTCGATCTACGGTCAGTGGCCGCCGCTGGTGAACGCGATCAAGAAGCGTGGCGAGTGGAACTACTACGACATCATCTTCGAGGCGCCGAAGTTTGAAGGAGAAAAGCTGGTGAAGCACCCCTACGTGACGGTGCTGCATAACGGTGTCCTGCTGCACCACCGGCAGAAGATTGTGGCGCCGATGGCGCATAAGGTGGTGGCGCCGTTCCGCGCGCATGGGGCCGAGGAGCCGCTGCTGCTGCAGGACCACAACGAGCCCGTGCGGTACCGGAACATCTGGGCGCGCAAGCTGCGCGGCTATGACGAGAAGTAGTCTGCTGGTGTTGGCGGTGGCTTGCGTGGCCGCCGCCGAGCCGGGCGCGTGGGTTGCGATCTTCGACGGGCGGACGCCTGCGGGATGGCGGACGCAGAGCAAGGACGCATTTCCGGCGCATGCCTGGGACATCGAGGATGGAGCGATTCATTCGATTCCGACGGCGCCGCGGGTGGATCTTTCGACAGCGGGTGCGTACCGGAACTTTGAGTTCGAGTTTGAGTGGAAGATCGCCAAGGGCGCCAATAGCGGCGTGAAGTACCTGGTTTTCGGGATGAGGCCGAATCCGCTGGTGGGGCGGATTGACCCGGAGGTGCCGAAGGCGCTGGGGCTGGAGCTGCAGTTGATCGACGATGACGCGGTGGCCGATGCGCGGGTGCATCCGAGCCATGCGACGGGCGCGATGTACCTTTTCCAAGCGGCGACGAACCTGCCGCCGCTGCCGGTGAACACGTGGCACCGGGCGAAGATTGTGGTGGACGGGCGGCGCGTGGAGCACTGGTTGAACGGGCGGAAGGTGATGGAGGCGGACCTGGAGTCGGCGGAACTGCGCGCGGCGATGGCGTCGCAGAAACGGCCGGATATTCCGAAGCCGTCGCATCTGGACGAGTTGAAACGCTTTCCGGAGAGGCGTTATCCGCTGGTGCTGACGCATCACGGCGGCGATGCGTGGTACCGAAATATGCGCGTGCGGGAACTGCGTTAGCGCTTCTGCAGGGACATTATGTATTCAACGACGCGGCTGACGCGGAGCAGGCCGTAGTCGCGGTCGTTTTCCACCTTGCGGAAGACTGGGCCCCAGACGGGCATCTGCTCGGAGCCGTGGGCAACGCGGGCGCCCTTGCCGCCGAGGATCATGTGTTCCATCTCCTCCCGCGGGAACTTGCCGTTGTTGCGTTTGGCGATGGTGGCCAGGTCTGCCATGGGGGTCTTCATTGCCGGAGCGGCGGGGCCATCGCCCTTGCCGCTGACGCCGTGGCAGGAGGCGCAGTAGGCCATGTAGAGGTCTTTTCCCTCCATGGAAGAGATGAGCTTGCGGGGAGTCTTGTCCTGCCCGAACAGCCCGATTGTCCCGAACAGCGCGACGAGTAAGACTGCCTGGATTCGAACCATGTTCCCCTCCTAATCGGGAGTATATGCCCCTTCGCGGGGAATTGGAATCCCGGATAGAATGTGCGCTGTGATGACTCGACGAAACTTCCTTGCGGCGAGCGTCGCGGCGGTGGGGCAGCCGCGGCGGCCGAACGTTTTCATGATCGCCGTGGACGACTGGAACGACTGGGTGGGGGCGCTGGGCGGGCATCCGCAGGTGAAGACGCCGAACCTGGACCGGCTGGCGGCGGCGGGGCTGCTATTCACCGACGCGCATACGGCGGCGCCGATCTGCAATCCGTCGCGGACGGCGCTGTTAACGGGGCGGCGGCCATCGACTACAGGGATCTATGGGAACGATGAGAAGCCGTGGCGGGCGCAACTGCCGGACGTGGTGACGCTGCCGCAGCACTTCCGGGCGAACGGGTACAAGGCGTTGGGCGGCGGGAAGGTGTTTCATCACGGGAAGGGGTTCAACGATCCGCGGAGTTGGGACGAGTACTACTTCTGGAATCCGGCGGGGCGTGCCAACGACTGGACGGACGGGTACAGCTTTCCGCCGGACCCGGAGCCGCGGCGGCCGGTGACGCCGATGCCGACGGTGAGCTGGCGGAACTTCGACTGGGCGCCGCTCGATGTGGACGAGCGGGAGATGCCGGACTATAAGGTGGCCAGTTGGGCGGCGGGTGTGCTGGGGCAACGGCACGAGAAGCCATTCTTTCTGGCGGCGGGGATGTTCCGGCCGCATATTCCGTGGTTCGTGCCGCGGAAATATTTTGAGATGTATCCGCTGGATTCGATTGTGCTGCCGCCGGTGAAGGAGGACGACCTGGAGGATGTGCCGCCGTTTGCGCGGCGGGTGGCGCTGAATCAACATTCACGGCACGACCTGATGGTGAGCACGGGGAATTGGAAGCGGGCGGTGCAGGCGTATCTGGCGTGCATCACGTTTTCAGACGCAATGATCGGGCGGATGCTGGACGCACTGGAGGCGAGTCCGCACCGGGACAATACCGTTGTGGTGCTGTGGTCCGACCACGGCTACCATCTGGGGGAGAAGTGGCACTGGCACAAGCAGAGCCTGTGGCAGCGGGCGACGCATGTGCCGCTGATCGTGAAGGCGCCTGGGGTGACGAAGGCGGGCACTCGGTGCGAACGGCCGGTGGGGCTGATCGATGTGTATCCGACGTTGTGTGACCTGGCGGGGCTGGGAGCGCCGGCGGGATTGGATGGAGTAAGCCTGCGGCCGCTACTGCGGGAGCCGGGGCGGGCGTGGGAGCGGCCGGTGATTGTGACCTATTCGCGCGGGAACCATGCGGTGCGGACCGAGCGTTGGAGCTACATCCGGTATCACGACGGTGGAGAGGAGTTGTACGACCGGCGGCAGGACCCGCAGGAGTGGATCAACCTGGCGGGCGAGGCGAGTTTTGACCGGGTAAAAAGTGGGCTGCGGCGATGGCTGCCGGCGAATGAGGCGCCGGGCGGGAGTATTCCGACGGGTGTGCCGGACTGAGGCGGGGGGCGCCGGTGGTATGCTTTCGACATGAAATGGCTGGCCGGAGTATTGTGCGTGTTTTCGCTGTCAGCGGGCGAGGCGGGGTATGTGGTGGCGGCGTTGAGCCTGACGCCGGAGCCGTGGGCGAAAGAGGCCAATTACGCGAAGTTTGAGCGCTTTGCGCGGGAGGCCGCGGCAAAGGGCGCGCAGGTGATTGTGGCGCCAGAGGGGTATCTGGAGGGCTACGTCGGCAATGAGAAGCGGACGCCGGGTTTGGAGTGGGATGGCTACAGCGCCAAGGCGGCCGAACCGCTGGACGGGCCGATTCTGAGCAAGGTGCGCGCGCTGGCGAAGGAGTTGCGGGTCTATCTGATGCTGGGGTTTGCGGAGAAGCGCGACGGAAAGGTGTTCAACACGGCGGTGATGTTTTCGCCGGCCGGGGCGGTGGCGTCGCACTACTCCAAGAGCCACACGATGAACGATGAGCCGTTCAACACGAAAGGCAAGGCGTTTCCCGTGGCGCAGACGGAGCACGGGAGGTGGGGGACGCTGATCTGTTTTGACCGGCAGGTGCCGGAGACGGCGCGGATGCTGGCACTGGCGGGCGCGGATACGATCTTCGTGCCGGCGTGGGGCGGATATGGCGAGATGAACGACCTGATGATGCGGGTGCGTGCCTACGAGAACGGCGTGAACCTGGCGTTCGTGCATCCGAAGCGGGCGCTGCTGATTGATTCGGGCGGGAACGTGATTGCGCAGAGCGAGGGGGAGCACGACCAGATTGTGATGGGGCGGATGACGGTATCCGCCAAGCGCAAGCATTCCATGTTGAAGTACCGGCGGCCGGAGTTGTATGGGCCGTTGACGCGGACGGCGCCGTAGCTCAGGGCTTGGGCGGGGCGAGGGCGTCGGCGATGGCTTTTTCGACGATGGGGGCCAGCAGGGCGTAGCCTTTTTCGTTGGGAAGGAAGCCATCGACGGTGAGTTCGCGGCGCATGTTGCGGCCGTCGGCGAGGGCGGCGTAGAGGTCGGCGTAGCCCGCGCCATTGCGGGCGGCGAAGCGTTTCAGTGAACCGTTGAAGCCGATGATTTTGCCGGGCGGACGGCGCTCGGAGAGCAGGGAAAAGCAGTCACAGATGGGCGTGACGGAGGCCAGCACGACGCGTATGCCATGGAGTTTGGCGAGTTCGACCATGGTGGTGATGTGCTCGATGATGGTGCCTTCTGTGGCGGGTCCCGCAAAGCCGGCGAAGTCGTTGGTACCGCCCATGATGACGACCACTTTGGGCTGGAGCGCGATGACATCCTGGCGGAAACGGACGAGCATTTGCGGGGTGGCCTGATGGGCGATGCCGCGGTTGAGATAGGGCTTGCCGGGGAAGAAGTCCGGCCACTTGTCGAAGAGGTCGTCACCGAAGAAGACGACGCGGTTGACGCCGGGAGCGGGCGGGCGGAGTTCGGCGTTTTCGCTGCCGTAGCGTACGAGGCTGCCCCAGTCGCTGAGCAGGCGGATGTAGCGGGCGTTTTCCTGTTCGAGTTCCGCGATGAGCTTCGCGGAATCCTGCTGCTGGGCGGGCAGGAGGCCCGCCGTGGCGAGGCAGAGCGCCGCGAGGCGGGGGATCACTTTGCGATCCCGAAGCAGTAGAGATAGCCGTCAAAGGTGTTGATGTAGATGCGGCCGTTGGCTACGGCGAGGCCGCTCCAGTGGTTCCACTTGTCGATCTGCTTACCGGAGTTCCAGAGTTCCTTTCCGGTCTGGGCGTCGAGAGCGTAGAGGACGGCGTGGGTGGACTTGGGGACGCGGCGCTCCATGCGGAAATCGAGGCCCACATCGGGGAAGGCCTGGGCGGTGTTTTCACCGGAGCCGTAGGCGAAAACGACGCCGTTGGCGATGACGGGCGGTTCGGCCTGGTCCATGTCGCGGGAGATCCAGGCGGGGACGAGTTCGGGCTTGCCTTCCTTGCCGTCCATGACTTTGAAGGCGGCGATGGCGCCCTTGCGGACGAGGCCATTTTCGATGGGCGCCTTGAACTTGGAGTGCTTCGGGCCCCAGAAGGGAGTGAGGACCCAGCGCTGGCCTTTGGAGTCTTCCCAGGTGGTGAGCGAGCCCCAGATGCCGGCCTCGGCGAAGTCGACGAGTTCGTTGCAGATGAGCGGGGTGCGCTGGATGGGGGTGCGGTGGTCATCGCCGCCGATGGATTCGGTATCCATGAAGTAGATGCGGCACTCCTTGCTGGCATCCACCATGTATTCCTTGCCCTTATAGCTAAAGATGGCGGGGGTAACCTGCATGTCGAGATCGCGCTTGACAAGCCATTCTGCGTTGGACGGGCCGTAGTAGTCGACGAGTTCGAGGGCCTTGGTCTGGGGGTTCTGCTTGACGCCGATCATGCCGTTGCCGTAGACGCCGTTTTCGGGATCCCAGCGGCCGTCGCCGGTGCCGGTGTACATGGTGTCATGGACGGCGCTGATGGCGGGTCCGGAGCGCCCCCACATGCCGCCGCCGGCCGGGCCCCAGCTGCCGACCTTGTGCGTGGCCAAGTCG
Organism: uncultured Solibacteraceae bacterium; assembly: GCA_964632345.1. Taxonomy (GTDB): domain Bacteria; phylum Acidobacteriota; class Terriglobia; order Bryobacterales; family Bryobacteraceae. The sequence continues at coordinate 5,697 of CAZWDD010000191.1, forward strand.
TAGGAGTAGGCGACGTTCGGGTTCCCGCCGCAGCCCTGGGCGGAGTGGGTGTAGATGACGTTCTTCCACAGATTCATGGCGTAGGGCTTGCCGTTGGGCGGCATGAACTTTGTGGGCTGCATGATGTGCTTGCCGGTGGCCGCGTCGAGCTGATGGAGGCGGCCATCCCAGGCAGCGGCGTAGATGGTGTACTTGCCGGGTGATCCAGCCGGGCCGATGGTGACGTTGGCGGTCATGCCGCCGGGGCAGAGGACGGTGGGGCCGCGGAAGTTGGGCGGATCCTGGTAGGTGCTTTCAAACTTGGTGTGCCAGAAGAGCTTGCCGGTGGCGACATCGATGGCATAGACGTTATCGGAGACGCCGGCCTGGATGACGAGCGACTTGGGGCCCTGGGGCGTCTGGACGCTGCCGATGACGAGCGGGGGCAGCAGGTTGTGCATGGCGCGCGTCTCGTTGTCGAGCTTGATGCGCCACAGGAGCTTGATGTCCTTGACGGTGGAGACGCTGAGGATCTTTTCGTCCTTCTGCCAGTTGTTGCGCTGGGGGTCGCCGCCATCGGTAAGCCAATCGCCGGCGGGAGCGGCGGAAGTGGCGAGCGCGGCGAGCAGGGCGGCAGAGGTGAGGGCGAAGAGACGGCTGTTCATGAACCTGACTTTCCAAACGAGGGAGTGGAACCCTGTTTTCTGGGACTACTGAATTGACCAATATATACCAACACCGGGGATTCGGGAATATCATGGGACTCCCATGAAACGGGGGTTTGGGTATATGATCTATTTTCGGCCATGACCTGTAGAAACCTCGTTTCGCTGCCCAGAATCGTCCGTTCGCTCGCCGCCGGCGGGGCGATGCTGCTCGCTTCGGCGGGCGTGCTGCCCGCGCAGAGAGGGGGCAATGACTGGATGACAGTAGGCAACGACGTGCAGCGGTCGTATTGGTTGCGGTTCGACGCGAAGATCTCCGAGCAGACGATGCGGAAGCCGGGCTTTGAGATGGTGTGGAAGATGAAGCTGAAGAACACGGCGCGGGGGCAGCAGGCGCTGACGCCGCCGGCTCTGCTGGACTTCTACATCAGCTATCGCGGGTTCCGGACGCTGGGCTTTTTCGGAGGCAGCGGGGATACAGTGATCGGCGTTGATACGGACCTGGCGCGGCTGGAGTGGCAGAACGGTGCGGGTGTATCGAAGGCTGCTTCCGGGACGGCGGCTTGCCCGGGCGGGATGACGGCGAACGTAACGCGGCCGACGGTGGTGCCCTATCCGCCGGCGAATATTGGCCGGGGGGCGGGGCGCGGGAATCCGGCGAAGTCCGGCGTGGGCGATCCGTTTGAGGGGTCGGTGGTGTTGAAAGAACTTGAGGCGCGGCGCCGGAACGCACCACCGCCGCCGCCGCCGGCGCCTGCCAAGCCGGGAGCGCGAGCGTCGGCGCCGCCGAGCCCGTTCGCACCTCGGCCGCAGTATGTGAATGCGATTACCGGCGACGGCATGCTGCATCAGATGTACGTGTCGAACGGGGAAGAACCGAAACTGCCGCTGCGGTTTCTGCCGGCCGGGGCGAATGCGCGCGGGCTGACGGCGTTCGATGGGTATGCGTATACGGCGACGGTGAACGGCTGCAACGGCGTGCCGAACGGGATCTGGGCGATCCATCTGGAGACGCAGAAGGTGTCGAGCTGGAAGGCGCCGGGCAAGAACGTGGAAGGGACGACGGGCTTCGCAGTGGGTCCGGAAGGGGAGATCTACGCGGCGAGCGGCGGGCAGTTGGCGGCGCTGAAGGAAGGGACGCTGGAGCAGCGGGCGGCGTATGCGGCAGGCGGCGTGGAGTTTGTGTCGTCACCGGTGGTGTTTGAGTTTGGCGGGAAGAACATGGTGGCGGCGGCGACGGCCGACGGGCGCGTGCATGTGGTGGACGCGGCGGGGATGACGGCGGCGGGCAGGAGCGATGCGGTGGCGCGGCCGGGGTACGCGGTGGGGGCGCTGGCGAGCTGGCTGGACGAGTATAAGGTCCGTTGGATTCTGGTACCGACTGGGGATGCGATTGCGGCGTTGAAGGTGACGGGAGACGGCGCGGGAGTGAAGATGGAGAAGGTGTGGACGTCGCGGGCGCTGGTGAACCCGTTGACGCCTTCGATTGTGAACGGGGTGGTGTTCGCGGTTTCGGCGGGGAACGCGGGCGGCGCGAAGGCGACGCTTTATGCGTTCAACGCGGCGGATGGGAAGGAGCTGTGGAACAGCGGGGCCGTGATGGCATCTTACGTTACGTCGGGCGGACTGTCGGCCGGCGGCGGGCGTGTGTACGTCAGTACGGTGGACGGCACGCAGTACGCCTTCGGGTTCCCGATGGAGCACTAGGAGATAGAATCGAGTCATGGCGCGTATTCTGTGGATGATGGCGATGGCGGGCGGAGCGCTGATGGCGCAGTTGGCCGAGGGTCCGGGCAAGGAAGAGCTGATCAAGAATTGTAAGGGCTGTCATGAAGTGGAGCGTTCGGTTTCCAAGCGTCAGGATAAAGACGGCTGGTCCGGGACGATGACGAAGATGGTGGGGCTGGGGATGAAGATCTCCGAGGCTGACCACGCGATCATTGTGGAGTACCTGGCGAAGAACTATCCGGCCGATGCGATTCCGCCGCTGAACATCAATTCGGCGACGGCGATTGAGATGGAAAGCCGGCTGGGGCTGCGACGTTCGCAGGCGGCGGCGGTGCTGGCACACCGGGCGAAGGCGGGTCCGTTCAAGAAGTTCGACGACCTGAAACAGGTGCCGGGCCTGGACATGGCGAAGTTGGAAGAGAAGAAGGACCGGATCGTTTATTAGCGGCGGGAGTCGCGATAGGCTGGAAGAGTTATGCCTACATCGCGACGCGAGTTTCTCTCTTCGGCTTCGATTGTCTATACGTTGAGCGCGGCGGCGGCGGCGGCGCAGACGGGCGGTTCTTCAACCGTGCATCTGGGGTTCATCGGCAGCGGGGTGCGCGGGAAGCAGTTGATCGACGAGTTCCTGGAGGGGCCGGGGGCGAAGGGCGTGGCGGTGGCGGACCTCTACGACGGCTGCCTGCAGCGGGCCAAGGAGCAGTTGGGCGACGGGATTCAGGCCGTGCGGGACTACCGCGCGGTGCTCGACAACAAAGACGTTGACGCGGTGGTGGTCGCGACGCCGGACCACTGGCACGAGAAGATTGTGCTGGATGCGTTGTCGGCGGGGAAGCATGTTTATATCGAGAAGCCGATGACGTGGTCCCTCGCGGAAGGACCGCGGATCGTGGCGGCGGCGAAACGGGCGGGGAAGGTGCTGCAGGTGGGCAGCCAGGCGAAGACGTCGGCATTGACGGCGAAGGCCCGGGAGATTGTGGCGAGCGGGGCGTTGGGGAAGGTGAACATGATCCGGATGGCGAACCACCGGAACTCGTCCGAAGGGGCGTGGCAGTACCCGGTGCCGCCGGATGCCTCCGAGAAGACGATCGACTGGCCGACGTGGCTGGGCAAGGCGGCGAAGCGCCCGTTTGACCCGAAGATCGTCTTCCAGTGGCGGCGATTCTGGGACTTTTCGGGCGGCGTGGCGGCGGATCTGTTCGTGCACCAGTTCACGCAGATGCACGAGATTATGAACGTGAAGGCGCCGGTGGCGGCGGTATCGATGGGCGGGATTTATAAGTGGAAAGACGGGCGGACTGTGCCGGACGTGATGAATTCGCTGTGCGAGTATCCGGAGGGGTTCATCGTCGACGTATATGTGAACCAGGCGAACTCGATGTCGCCGCGGGGGATCTTTATCTATGGCGACGGGGGAACGCTGCAGGTGGAGTTTGGCCGGCTGGTACTGACACCGGAGCCGAAGGAGCGTGCTGTGCAGGAATACGGCAGCTTGAATTTCCCGAAGAAGCTGCGGGATGAGTACCTGGCGAAATATGCGGGCGAGGCGCGGCCGGCGCGGCCGGAGGCACAGGAGATCCGAGTGGAGCGGGGCCAATCGCACAACTGGTACTTTATCGACTCGATTGTGAACAACAAGCCGAGCCGGGAGAACGCCGAGGAGGGGCACTATGCGGCCGCGGCGGCGCATCTGTGCAACCTGGCGTGGCGAAAGGGAACGCGAGCGACGTGGGATCCGGCGACGGGGAAGGTGAAGCTGTAGGCACATGACTGGGGCGGAGTGTCTGCTGCACACGTTGACGGCTGCGGGGATTGACGTGTGCTTCATGAATCCGGGTACGTCGGAGATGCATTTCGTGGCGGCGCTGGACCGGGTGCCGGAGATGCGCGGGGTGCTGTGCCTGTTTGAGGGCGTGTGCGCGGGCGCGGCGGATGGCTATGCGCGGATGGCGCGGCGGCCGGCGGCGACGCTGCTGCATCTGGGACCCGGACTGGCGAACGGACTATCGAACTTTCACAATGCGCGGAAGGCGCGGAGTCCGATCGTAAGCCTGGTGGGAGAGCACTCGACGCGGCACCTGGCCTACGATGCGCCGTTGACGGCTGATATTGAAGCGTTCGCGCGGACGGTGAGCAGCGACGTGTTCCGGCTGGAGTCGGCAGGGGCGATGGGGGAGACGGCGGGGCGGGCGATCGAGGCGGCGCGGCGGTATCCGGGGCGGGTTTCCATGTTGATCATTCCGGCCGACCATTCGTGGTCCGAGAGTGGGGCGGTGGGGCTGGCGGCGGCGGCCGGCGCGCCACGTGTTCCAGACGTGATGGCGGTGGCGAGGGCTGTGCATGGGGTGGCGGAGAAGGGAA
>CAZWDD010000192.1:0-10206 GCA_964632345.1 uncultured Solibacteraceae bacterium
TTGTGAGCACGATACTTGTGCCGCTGGCGGCCGCGGTGGGAGCTTCCTTTCTGTACCTGCGAAAGCTCTAAGCGTAAGATTCAGGCGAAGCGGAAGCCCTCCTTGGAGAGCGGAAGCGTACGGACGCGTTTGCCGCAAGCGGCGAAGATGGCGTTGGTGACGGCGGGCAGCAGGGGCGGGAGGGGCGGCTCGCCGAGGCCGGTGGGAGGGTTGTCACTGGTGATGAAGTGGACCTCGATTTCGGCGGGCGCCTGGCGCATGCGGACGAGCGGGTGCTGGTGGTAGTTGGACTGCTGGGTGCGGCCGTCCTTGATGGTGATCTCCTGGGCCATTAGTTCGCTGAGGCCGTCGATGATGGCGCCTTCGACCTGATTGCGGGCGCTGGAGGGGTGGAGAATCTGGCGGCCGACGTCGCCGACGGCCCAAACCTTCTTCACGCGGATGCGGTTGGCGGAGTCCACTTCCACTTCGGCAACCTCTGCGAAGTAGCCGGAGTGGCTGTAGTGAAAACCGATGCCCAGGCCGGTGCGGGGCGGGAGTTTGCGTTTGCCCCAGCCGCTTTTTTCGGCAACGAGTTCGACGCAGGCGCGCATGCGGCCGGCATTGTAGGCACCCATGCCTTCGCCGACGACGCGGGGGGCGCCGAGGAGGTCGAGACGGAAGGCAACGGGGTCACGGCCGGCGGCATGGGCGAGTTCATCGAGGAAGGAGTGGATGACCCAGGCGAGAGAGTTGCTGCGCGGGGCGCGGAGGGGGCCGGTCGGAACGTGGGTGGGGATGAGGGTGGCGTCGACAGCAAAATCGGGGATGAACTGGGCGGGAAACTCGGTGGGAGCGATGTTGGAGGAGGAGACCCACTTTTCGCCCTCGCCGTAGCTGACGAAATGGTCGTACCAGGCGACGAGGCGGCCGTCGGCATCAACGCCGCCGCGCATGTGCTGGAAGCCGCCGGGGCGGTAGAAGTCGTGGCGCATGTCGTCCTCACGGCTGTTGAGGAGCTTGACGGGGACGCCGGGGAGGAGTTTGGCGAGCCAGGCGGCTTCGACGAGATAGTCATTGGCGAGGCGGCGGCCGAAACCGCCACCGGTGCGGAGCTGGTGGACGGTGACGTCCTCCGGCTTGAGGCCGAGGGCCTGGGCGGCCATCTGCTGGCCGCGGCCGGGGGTCTGGGACGGGGCCCAGACTTCGAGTTTTCCGTTTTCAAAGCGGGCGGCGCAGTTGCCGGGTTCGAGCTGGGCGTGGGAGATGAAGGGAAAGGTGTACTTGACGTCGACGACTTTGGCGGCGCGGGCGAGGGCAGCCTCGACATCGCCATCGCGGCGAACGTTGAAGCCGGGCTTCTGCGCGAATAGCTCCTCGGCGCGGGCCGCGTAGCCGGCGCTGCTGTGGGAGGCGGCGGGGCCTTCGTCCCACTGGACCTTGAGCTTACGGCGGGCGTTCTGGGCGTACCACCATTTGGTGGCGACGATGGCGACGCCGCTGGAAAGGCTGGATACATCTCCGTTGCCTTCGACAACGAAGACGTGCTGGACGCCGGGAAGGGCCTTGATCTCGTCAACGTTAGCGGAGACGGCGCGTCCGCCGAAGACGGGGCACTTTTCGTAGACGGCGAAGAGCATGCCGGGGAGCTTGAAATCGATGCCGTAGAGGGGCTTGCCGGTGACCATGGAGGGCAGGTCCACCGTGGGGACGGAGGTGCCGAGAATGCGGTAGTTCTTGGGGTCCTTGGGCTTGACGCGATCGGGGTCCGGGAGCGGGAGAGCGGCGGCAGCGGCGGCGAGTTCGGCGTAGGCGGATTTGCGGCCGGAGGCGGCATGGAGTACGTGGCCGGCGGAGGTGGTGCATTCGGCGGGTGAGACGCCCCAGGCGTTGGCGGCGGCGGTGACGAGCATGAGGCGGGCCGAGGCGCCGACGGTGCGGAGGAGATCCCAGTTATTGGGCGTGGAGCGGCTGCCGCCGGCCGATTGGGAGCCGTAGCGGGCTTCGTTGAGGTCGGCCTGGACGACGCGGACGCTGCGCCACTCGATATCGAGTTCCTCGGCGAGGATCATGGGAAGGGCGGTCTTGATTCCCTGCCCCATTTCGGGATTCTTGGCGGTGAGGGTGACGGAGCCATCGGGGGCGATGGCGATGAAGGACGAGGGGGCGAGGGCGGGGGCGGAACGGCCGCGGCGGCGGGCGGGCTGGGCGTCAAGGGCGCTGCCGCCGGCAAGCAGGAGGCCGCCGCCGGCGAGGGAACCGGCGCGGAGGAAGAAGCGGCGGCCGATGCGATGGGAGGTGAGGTTATTCATGGAGGTTTAGCGCTCCTGTCCGGAGGGGGCGGGGATGGGTGAGGCGAGTTGAGCAGCGCGGTGGATGGCCTGGCGGATGCGGCAGTAAGTGCCGCAGCGGCAGAGGTTGCCGTCCATGGCCGAGTCGATATCGGCGTCGGTGGGGTGGGGCTTGCGGGAGAGAAGGGCGGCGGCGGACATGATCTGGCCGGCCTGGCAGTAGCCACACTGGGGAACGTCGAGTTCCAGCCAGGCTTGCTGGAGGGGATGTGCGCCATCGGGCGAGAGGCCTTCGATGGTAGTGATCTTGCGGCCGGAGACGGCGGAAACCGGGGTGACGCAGGAGCGTATGGGGGCGCCATCGCTGTGGACGGTGCAGGCGCCACACTGGCCGGCCCCGCAGCCGAACTTTGCGCCGCAGAGTTCGAGTTCGTCGCGGAGAACCCACAGGAGCGGCATATCGCCGGGAACGTCAACGGCGACCTTGCGGCCGTTGACGACGAACGAAAAAGGCATGAAAGAGACTCCCTGATCGAGTGGACGGATGGGAGGCAACGGGGCCGTTGGGAACGGAATCGCGCAGCCGGGCGCGAATTAACCAGTATGCCGCAAAGTGAGCTCGTCCGGAAGAAGACCGCGAAGGGAGGCGGTGCGGACGAGGATGCGATGGAGCGCGTCGGGATTGACAGGCTTGGCCAGGAAACCGTCCATGCCGGCTTCGCGGCAACGGGCGTGGTCGTCCTCGACGTCGTTGGCTGTGAGGGCGACGATGTGGGACTGGCGGCCGAGTGCGGATTCGAGAGCGCGGATCTGGCGGGTGGCGGAGTAGCCGTCGAGTTCGGGCATCTGGCAGTCCATGAGGATGAGGTCCCAGTCGGCCTGTTGGAACTCGGCGACGGCGGCGGCGCCGTTGGTGACGGAGTGGACGGCGTGGCCGAGCTTTTGGAGCATGCGGGAGGCGACGAGCTGGTTGACGGGGTTGTCCTCGACGAGCAGGATGCGGAGTGGCGGGACGACGACGGCCGAGGATTCCTGCGAGGGGGAGGCGGGGCCGGCCGGGGGATAGGGAACGTCAACCCAGAAACGGCTGCCCTTGCCTGGTTCGCTTTCGACGCCGAGGACGCCGCCGAGCACGGAGGCGAGTTGGCGGGATATGGCAAGGCCGAGTCCGGTGCCGTCAAACGAGCGGGCGGGGCCGGAGTCGAGTTGCGTGAAGGGTTCGAAGAGATGGGGAATCTGATCAGCGGGGATGCCGATGCCGGTATCGGTGACAGATAGGCGGATGAGGCCGGGGGAGCCGGGAACGGGTTCGAGGCGAAGGGTGACGGAACCGGCGCGAGTGAACTTGACGGCGTTTCCGGCAAGGTTAAGGAGAATCTGGCGGAGGCGTGCGGCGTCGCCGCGGCCGAGAGTCGCAACAGCGGAGTGGGTCTCGACGTGGAGAGAGAGACCCTTGGCCTGGGCGACGGGTTGGAGCAGAGCGGCGACGCTGCGGAGGAGCGCATGGGGGCTGAAGTCGCCGAGGCGGGGCTGGACTTTGCCGGCTTCGAGTTTGGCGAGGTCGAGGACGTCGTTGATGACGCCGAGAAGGGAGTCCGCGCTTTGGGAGATGGTATCGACCATTTCGCGCTGGGCCGGGGAGAGCGGGGTGTCACGGAGGAGGCCGGCGACGCCGATGACGCCGTTCATGGGTGTACGGACTTCGTGACTGATGGTGGCGATGAACATGGACTTGGCGTCGCTGGCGCGGAGGGCGGCGGCGCGGAGGATGCGCATGCGCCAGGAGATGGCGGCGGCGGCGAGGAAGAGGAAGATGAGAATTGCGGAAAGGGCGGTTAGGAAGTTCTGACGGGTTTGGAAGACGATGATTTTTTCGACGGCGGTGACATCGTTGATGGTGGCAAGGAACCAGCGGGCGTGAAGGTTAGCGAGGAGGCCATCGCCGGCGATGGCGCCGATTTCGTCGCGAAGGAGATCGGCGACAGGGGCGGCTTCCCGAGTGGAACCGATGCCGGCGGAGACGACAGCGTTCTGAAGCGGCCAGAGGCGGACAGGGGTTTCGCGGCAAACGGGGGGATGTTCGAGCAGGGCGGAGGCGGCCTCGCGGAGTTCGGTGAAGGCGAGATCGGATTCGCCGCTGCAGACGCTGGCGACCACGTGGCTCCAGGTGGACATGGGCCGGATGACGGCGCCCGGGAGGAGGCGTTCGGCCATGGCGCGAATGAAGTGGGTTTGGCCGGTGGCGACGGTTTTACCGGTAAAGACGACGGGGGCAGGAGCGCCTTGCGGCGCACGCTGGAGAATGCCGTAGAAGGACTCAAACCAGTGGCGAGTCACGTGGGGGGCGCGGGCGAGGCCGGGCACCTCCGAAGAGCGGGGGAACATGTCAATGTCACCGGCGGCGAAGGCGACGCTGGCGCCCTGGGGAATAAAGACCCACTCGATCCGGATGCCGGCGCGGCGGGCCGCCTCATCGAGGACGTCGCGGGCGAAGCCGGCGGGATTGCCGTCGGGTCCGCGGAAGACAAAGGGCTCGGTCTGGTGATAGCCCATTCGCCAGACGCGGGACTGGGCGAGGGCCTGCGTGCGGTACCGCTGCCAGAGGACAAACGCGGGCAGGGCGAGGAGCAGGAGCAGACCGATCGCGACCAGCCGCCAGGGGTGCGACATCCGCCAGTCTTCTCGCAAATGGATCATGTCGTTTTCGATTCACTCAAAGGTATCGCCAGGGAAACGCACCTCTTCATTATCGGTTCGCCGGGGGATGGAATTCGAGCACCTGTCCATCGGCGAGGAGGCGCGCGCGGAGAGCGTCATAGGGGACATCCTGAACGGCGGTGTTGCCATTGATGGCCATGACGGCGGCGGTGGCGGCGGATTGGCCGAGGATCATGAAGACCGGCTCCATGCGGATGGAGCCGTAGGCGATGTGGGAGCTGGAGACACAGACGGGGACGAGGAGGTTGGCGGCCTGGCCGCGTTTTGGGACGAGGGCGCCGTAGGAGATCTGGTAGGGCCCGTTGGTGGAGACGCCGATGTCGCCTTCGTTCTGGACGTAGCCTTCGGGGGTAATATAGCGCTGGATGTTATGGGAGTCGATACCGTAGGATCCCATGCCGACGGGTTCTGGGGTGGGGCGGCGTTTGACGAGTTCGTTCTCGGTCATGACGTAGCGGCCGACCATGCGGCGGGCCTCCCGCACGTACATCTGATGAGGCCAGTTGTTGTTGTCGCGGAACTCATCGCGGGCGAGTCCCCATTTGGCCATGGCGGAGCGGACGTTTTCCGGGACGCGGGGGTCGTTGGCGATGAAATAGAGCCATCCCTGCTGGTAATCGACGTGTTCGCGGATGATTTCGCGGCGGCGTTCGTAGGTGGCTTCCGGGTAGTCCCAGTTACGGCCTATGTTATCGGTGGAGAAGGGGCCGTGGTTATTGGTGTCGGTCTTCCAGTTGGGGATGGGATCGAACTTATCGAAGGTTTCGCGCCAGCCGGCCTGGAAGATACGAAGGAGGAGTTCGTACTGTTTGGGATCGTAGGAAGCGGGCCGGGGAAAGGGGACGCGGTTGGCGGGCACCTGGGTGAGGCACATCCGGAAGCAGTAGGCCTGCACTTTCTTGTCGCCTTCGCCCTTGACGCCGGGAGGTTCGGTGCTGATGCGGGGGAGGACGCCGCTTGCAGGGTCACCGGGGACGACGTAGGGGGAGATGGGATTGGAGACGGCGCCGAAGTGGTGGCGGTGGTGGAGGACGCCGGTCTGGACGCCGTTCCACTGTTCGCCGTAGGTGCGAGTGGATTCACGGCCGACGTGGAAATCGACGCCGGCGGCGGCCATAAGGTCGCCTTCGTAGGTGGCGTCGAGGAAGACTTTTCCGGCGTAGACGCTGCCATCGAGCATGGCGATGGAGGCGATGCGGCCGTTCTGGAGTTTGACGCCGTTTTCGCGGTTGAGCCAGGCGTTGCGGATGACGGGAATCCTGAGTTCGCGCATCCAATCCTCATAGACCTTTTCGGCGACATGGGGCTCAAAGATCCACATGGTTTTCGCCGTTGCGTCGAGGGCGGCGGTTCCCTGCCCCTTGTTGCCGTACTCCTCGCGCTTCTGCCAGCGCCAGGCGGAGGGCTGCTGGTAGTGTTTCCAGACGCGGTGGTAGAACTCGCGGGAGACGCCGCCGATGACGTTCTTGTTGCCGGAATCGGTCCAGCCGAGTCCGCCGGCAGTGAGGCCACCGAGATGTTTTTCGGGACAGACGACGAGGACGGACTTACTCATCCGCTTGACCTGCACAGCGGCGGCCATGGCGGCCGAGGTGCACCCGTAGATGACGACGTCGGCCGAGCGGGGGGCGGCGGTGAGAAGCGGGCCGAGGAGCAGGAGTGAGGCAAAACGGAATAGCATAGAGGTTTCGTACCAGCCTATTTTATTCGTGGACGAGATGGATTTGGCCGGAGCGGCAGAAGGAGGCAACCAGGGACGATGCAGCAGCGAGTACCGAAGCGGGGAGGGTTACCACCGGAGATCTGCCTGGCGATTCTATGGTGCGGAATCGGACTGTTCACCGTCAACGAGGTGCGATTGGCCTTGCAGACAGAGGCGCTCGAGACGGGGGAACGGCAGGTGATCGAGGTGGCTGCGGAGCGGCCGGACCCGGCAAACGGGGGGCGGCTGGTGCATGTGCGCGGCGTGCTGACGGCGCGGGAGGCGGCGGCGGATGCGGTATTCGGGGCGGTGGGCGACGGGGCGGTGCTGAAGCGAACGGTGGAGATGCGGCAGTGGCGGAAAGCATCGCCGCGGGCGCAGGGAAAACGGGTGAATGGGTTCTTGCAGTTCTGGTCCGAGGAGTGGCACGACACGAAGGAGGAGGGAGCAGGGGAGGAACAGGTGAACCCGCCGATGCCGGTGAAGACGGAGTATTTTGACGCGGCGGGGCTGCGGCTGGGGGGATTCGACGTCGAGACGCTGGTGACGCGGGCGGTGCGGAAGTTGACGCCAGTGCGGCCGAGCGAGGAGATGGCGCGGCGGATGGCGGAGGCGTTGCCGGGGTATACGGGGTACGTGGCGGGAGCGTGGGTCGTCCTGTCAAAGGAGCCGCCGGGGCCGGGGTTCGTGGGGAGGAAGTCCGACGACCGGTGGGAAGTGGGGACCATCCGGGTGCGGTTTGAAGAGCTGGCGCTGGGTCCGCTTACGGTGACGGCGCGGCAGGAGGGGACCTACCTGCGCCCGTATCCGCAGAAAGGTGTGAGCGCCACGATGATCGTGCAAACGGGAGACCATTCGCCAGCGGACAATTTTGCGCGTGCGGGGCTGGCGAATGAGTTCATGAAGTGGGGGATCCGCTTTTTTGCGATGGCCGTGACGTTTGCGGGACTGCATATGTGGAACCGGGCGAAGGAGTTGATCCGGCTATACGGACCAGAGTATTTCGCGACGGATGGAGATTAGAAAAGAAGGGCCCGTCGCGGCGGGATGCGCCGGACGGGCCTTGCGGGGAGTAACTGCGAGTTACTTCGAGTAAGAGACGCGCCAGATGGTGTTGTTGCCATCCTCGGAAAGCAGGAGGCTGCCGTCGTTGAGTTCGGTAATGCCAACGGGACGGCCCCAGACTTCCTTGGCGCCGGGAGCGGTCATGAAGCCGGAGAGGAAGGACTCGGGCTGCCCGGCGGGCTTGCCGCCCTTGAAGGGGACGAAGACGATGCCGTAGCCGATACGCTGGGAGCGGCCGGAGGAGCCGCGGAGCGCGATGAAAGCACCGTTCTTGTACTTGGACGGGAAAGAGCGCCCGGAGTGAAAGACGAAGTTCATGGCCGAGACGTGGGGGCCGAGGAGGACGTCGGGCTCGACGGTTTTGCTGACGGCGGCGGGGTTGACGCCTTTGTGGCGGGGGTCTTCGTTGGGGCCGAGGTAGGCGAAGGGCCAGCCGTAGAAGGCGCCCTTCTTGACTTCTGTGAAGAAGTCGGCCGGGAGTTCATCGCCGAGGCCGTCGCGTTCCTGGACGGTGGTCCAGAGCTTGCGGCTCTGGGGCTGGAAGCGGACGCAGACGCCGTTGCGGATGCCGCTGGCGAAGACTTCGGCGCCGGTGCCATCGAGGTTGTAGACGTTGACGGCGTTGCGGTCGGCGGGGTCGCCGAGATCGACATTGCTGCCGGAGCCGACGGAGACGTAGATTTTGCGGGCCTTGCCGTCGATGGCGACCGAGCGGGTCCAATGGCCCTTGCCGTAGCCTTTCCATTCGACGAGCTTTTCGGCGGGGCCGGCGGCGGGACCGGCAGGGTCAATCTTGTAGCGCTTGAGAGCCTCCGGCTCGGCGACGTAGAGGTAGCCGTCGTGGAAGGCCATGCCGAAGGGGCGGTCGAGGCCGGAGATGAGGGGCTTGTGGTCCTTGCCGCGGGCGACGAGGAGGACGGCACCCTTGGGGGCAGGAAGGCTTTCGGTAACGAGGACGGCGCCGCCGGGGAGCTGGAGGAGTTCGCGGGGCTTGCCGAAGCCGGAGGCGTACTCTTCCACGGAGAAGCCGGCGGGAACGGAGAGGGACTTATCCGCGGGACGGGGAACGACGCGGGCGGGATTGGAGACCTGGCCGGCCATATCGGGGGGCGGCAGGGTGTATTTGCGGGCCTGCGGATACACCGAGGCGGCGAAAAGGAGCGAGAAAAGGACGACTCGTTTCATCGGTGAGGCTAGTTTATCATCGCCGGGGCGGAGGGTCAGGAGGCCGAGGGAGGTCCGGCGAGGAGGCGTTCGTTGAGGGTGTGTTCGTTAAGATCGCCGGTCCATTTGGCGACGACGACGGCGGCGACGCCGTTGCCGATGACGTTGGTGATGGCGCGGGCTTCCGACATGAAGCGGTCGATGCCGAGGATGAGAGCGAGGCCGGCGACGGGGACATCGCCGACGGCCGAGAGGGTGGCGGCAAGGAAGATGAAGCCGCTGCCGGTGACGCCGGCGGCGCCCTTGGAGGTGAGGAGAAGGACGGCGAGGAGGGTGATCTGCTGGGTGAGCGTCATGGGGGTGTTGGTGGCCTGGGCGATGAAGACGGCGGCCATGGTGAGGTAGATGGACGTGCCGTCGAGGTTGAACGAGTAGCCGGTGGGGATGACGAGGCCGACGGTGGACTTCCCTGCCCCGAGGCTTTCGAGCTTGAGCATCATGCGGGGGAGGGCTGCTTCCGAGGACGAAGTGCCAAGGACAATGAGGATTTCCTCCTTGATGTAGCGGAGGAAGCGGAAAATGCTGAAGCCGTGGAAGCGGGCGATGCCGCCGAGGATGAGGAAGATAAATACGACACAGGTGAGGTAGAAGGTGGCCATCAGTTGGGCGAGGGAGAGGAGGCTTTTCAGTCCGTAAGTGCCGACGGTGAAGGCCATGGCGCCGAAGGCGCCGATGGGGGCGAGGGCGGTGATCATCTTGACAATGGCGAAGAGGATCTCCGAGGTGCGTTCGATAAAGAGGAAGACCTCGTTGCGATGGGAGCCGAGGCGCTGGAGGCTGACACCAAAGAGGATGGCGAGTAGAAGGACCTGGAGGATTTCGCCCTTGGCGAAGGCGTCGAAGAAACTGGACGGGATGACGTTGAGGAGGAAGTCCTGGGTGGAGGCCATCTTGCCGGGGGCGGTGTAGGCGGCGATGGCGCCGGCGTTGAGAGTTTTGGGGTCGACGTTCATGCCGGCGCCGGGTTTGACGACGTTGACGACGAAGAGGCCGACGAGGAGGGCGACGGTGGAAACGACTTCGAAGTAGAGCAGGGCGAGGCCACCGGTTTTGCCGACCTTCTTCATGTCGGCGGTGCCGGCGATGCCGACGACGACGGTGCAGAAGATGATGGGGGCGATGATCATCTTGATGAGCTTGATGAAGCCGTCGCCGAGGGGCTTCATGGCGGCGCCGGTCTCCGGCATGACGGCGCCGAGGGCGATGCCGACGGTGATGGCGGCGAGA
>CAZWDD010000193.1:0-10180 GCA_964632345.1 uncultured Solibacteraceae bacterium
TCGGCGCTGTGGATCACGCCGGGAAGCCCATCCATGAAGATGCGATTGCCGCGCTCGGGAGCGATATCGAAGACGATGTTCCAGCGTTGGCCGTTCAGGTAACTGGTCCAGGCGTTGTGGCCCATGACGATTCTGCCATCGCGGGTATAGCTGCCGGTGGCGATGAAGGCGCTGCAGCGTTCGGGCACGGGGTGATGGCGGGGAGCGTCGGCGCCGGAGTGCTGGCGGTCCCAGTGAGGCGCGTAATAGGGGCCGAGTTCAAGGAAGCCGTTGAGCGCGACGACATCCCAGATATCGAGGGCCACGCCGCGGGCGGCGAGGCCTTCGGTGATGCCCTGCAACTCGTCGCGGTACTCCGGGTCGACCTTCGGCCACAGCACTTCGCGGGCGGCGCGGCGATAGAAGTCCCAGTTCTTGTGCGTGTCCCGTTCGAGTTCCAGGGCGACGATCTTCTGCAGTTCCTCGATCTCGGCCGAGAGAAGGCTGCCATGCTGGTAGCCGATCTCGGCGGGCGCCCCCTCCAGGTGAACTTGAATCCAGCCGTTCTTCGCGGGAAGCCGGAACGCCTTGCGAAGGACGGCGTCGGGGTTCTCGGGACCGGCAAACACGGACGATACGGCGGCGAGAAAGAGGGTGGCGGTTAGGTAGGAAACGGACCGGGCAGTCACGATATCTCCTGTTGTACGTCTACACAGTATAGGGGGTTCAGTACACTGAAAAAGATGGACATTCGATTTACTGTCGCGCTGCTGTTCTGTTGCGGCGTATTCTCTCAGCCGGTGCGGATGCCGGATGCCCGGACGATTGAGCTGGACCCGGGCCGCCCAAAGGAAGTGGTGGCGAAGCTGGACGGGGCCGATGTTACCGCGGAGGAGTTCCAACACCTGATCGTGGCAATGGACCCGAAGGCGAAGGACGCGGCGAAGAATAGCGCGGTGGAGATGCTGCGCTACGTGGGCTGGCTGCGCCGCATGGGGGCCGAGGCCGAGCGGCGCGGGATGCCGGAGAAGAATCCGCTGCGGACGCAGCTTGAAATGGCGCGGATTCAGCTGCTTTCGAATGCGGTGATTCAGAAACACGAGTTGGACGAAGTGGTGACTCCGTTCGAACAGCGCGGCTACTACACGGCCAATCAGCAGGCCTACGCCGGGGTGAAGCTGAAACTGATCTATCTCCCGTTCACGACGGAGACCGAAGAGCTGCAGGCGAAGCGGAAGATGGCCGAGATCCACAAGAAACTGCAGGGGGGCGCCGCTTTCGTGGCGATGGTGAAGGAGCACTCCAAGCATGCCGAGTCGCGCGAAAAGGATGGCGATTACGGCGAGGTGCGGCAGGCCGACCAGATTCCACAGTCCGTCAAGGACATCGCATTCGGACTGAAGGACGGCGCCTTCAGCGCACCGGTGCGCCTGCCGAACGGCTACTACATTTTCCAGCGGACCGGGTTGAACGTGGATCCGTACGAAAAGGTGAAGGACCAGATCTTTACGGAGATCAAACAGAAGCGGAATCTGGATTGGGTGGCCAAGCACCGTGAGGCGGTGAAGGTGGAGCTGAAGCCGGCGTCCAAGAGCCAGGATCCGAATCGCGTGGTGGCGACACTCGACGGCGCGCCCGTTACGGCGGCGGACGTGGAGTTGCTGCTTGGTGCGATGGAAGAGAAGCTGCGCGGAACACTTCGGGAGACCCCGGACGAGATGCTGCGCGGCATCGGCTTCATGCGCCGGATGACGAAGGTTGCCGAGCAGGAGCGGCTGCATGAAGCGGGCCCGTACCGGCAGCAGTTGGAACTGACGCGGCTGCAGGCACTGTCCAACGCGCTGATGCAGGAGCAGGAGCGCACGGCGGTGGTCACCGACGCCGATGTGCAGCAGGCCTACCGGGAGAACTTGAAGTACGTGTCGCTGGCGAAGCTGAAGATCGTTTTCTTCTCTGCGGCGCAGGAGAGCGAGGCGGAAAACATGGCCGCGCTGCAATTGGCCAAGGAGGTGCGGGAGAAGATCGCCGCGGGGGCGGATTTTGTGGAGATGGTCAAGCAGTACTCGAAGGACCCCGTCTCGCGGGATAAGAACGGGGACTACGGTCCGCTGAAGATCACCGACGAGATTCCGGCCGTGGCCAAGCAGGCCATCTGGGGCATGAATGTGGGGGATGTGAGCCAGCCCGTGAAGCTGCCGAACGGGTACTATCTGTTCAAGTTGATTGCGCTGGAGGAGCCGGGCATCGAGAAGGTGCGCGAGGAACTCGCCAAGCGGCTCCGCTCCGCGAAGAGCCGCGAGTGGCTGAACGCCATGCGCTCGCAGGTGCAGGTGCAGTTGGTGGAACGGAAGCCGGAATCGGCCAGATGATAGGATAGGGGTTCCGCGGCATGTTGCAGACCGTCCCGGACATACTGGCTCGCATTGTTGCGCACAAACGCTCCGAACTCCTGGAGCGGAATGCGGATTTGCAGGTATTGGAGCGCGCGGCGGCCGATGCGGTGGGGCGGCAGCGGGGCTTCCGCCGTTCACTGGAGGCGCATGCGCCGGCGATCATTGCGGAGATCAAGAAGGCCTCGCCGAGCAAGGGCCTTCTGAGTGCGTCATTCGATCCGCCTTCTATAGCCCGGACGTACGAGCGCGGCGGCGCTGCTGCCTTGAGCGTGCTCACCGACGAGAAGTTCTTCCAGGGTGGGTTTGCCGACCTGGAGGCGGCTCGCGCGGCCGTCCAACTGCCGGTGCTGCGCAAGGACTTCACGATTGATCCGGTTCATGTGTTGGAGGCGGCCGCCCGGGGCGCCGACGCGATTCTGCTGATTGCGGCCATTCTGGAGACGGCGGAGATGCGGCGTTTCCGGGAGTTGGCCGGGAGCTTGGGCCTGGATGCGCTGGTGGAAGTGCACGATGGAGAAGAGTTGGACCGGGCGATCGAGTCCGGCGCGACGATCATCGGCGTCAACAATCGGGATCTGCGGACCTTTGAGGTGCGGCTGGAGACGTCCCTGCGGCTGGCCGAGCGGATGCCGGCGGGTGCGTTGACCGTGAGCGAGAGCGGTATTCACAGTGCGGCCGATGTGCAGCTGTTGCGGGGTGCGGGATACCGCGCATTCCTGGTCGGTGAGCATCTGATGAAGGCAGCGGACCCGGCGGCTGCGCTGGAGGCTCTGCGGTCGTGACCTTGGTTAAGGTTTGCGGAATCACCAGTGTCGAGGATGCGCGTGCGGCGGCAGAGGCCGGCGCGGGGGCGCTTGGGTTCAATTTCTACCCTAAGAGTCCGCGGTATGTGACGGCGGCGCAGGCGGCCCAGATTGGCGAGACGGTGCCCGTGGGAGTGTTGAAGGTAGGCGTTTTCGTGAACGAACCGCCGGCTCGCGTGGCGGAGATTGTGCGCGAGGCCGGGCTGGACGTGGCGCAGTTGCACGGCGACGAGGGCGTGGCCGATGTCCCCGCGGGGGTGCGGGTCTGGAAGGCATACCGGGTGAACGAGGCGTTCCGGTTGGAGCAGTTGGAAACGTTTCCCGCCGAGGCGTTCCTGCTCGACACGCCGACGGAACTATACGGCGGGAGCGGCCATCCGTTTGACTGGACGCGAGCGCGGGGGGCGGCGGGGCGGATCCTGCTGGCCGGGGGACTGGACGAAAGTAACGTGCGCGAGGCGATTGCGACGGCGCGGCCATGGGGCGTGGACGCTTGTTCGCGGTTGGAATCTGCGCCGGGAAAGAAGGACCATGGCCGTATGGCGCGATTCATCGCCGCGGCCCATTCCGTATGATCACCACATCGCAACCGGATACTCACGGCCACTTCGGCCCGTACGGCGGGCGCTTCGTGCCCGAAGTGCTGATGGCCCCGCTGGAAGAGTTGGAACGAGCCTACGCGGTGGCGCGGCAGGACCCGGCGTTCCATGCCGAACTGGCCGACCTGATGCACAACTACGCGGGCCGGCCCACGGCGCTGTGGGAGGCCAAGCGACTCTCCGGAATCCTGGGCGGCGCGCGCATTTTCCTGAAGCGCGAGGACCTTCTGCACACCGGCGCGCACAAGATCAACAACTGCCTCGGCCAGATTCTGCTGGCGCGGCGCATGGGGAAGAATCGCATCATCGCCGAGACCGGCGCCGGTCAGCACGGCGTGGCCACGGCCACCGTCTGCGCGCTGTTCGGCATGGACTGCACGGTCTACATGGGCGAGGAGGACATGCGCCGGCAGCGGCTGAACGTCTTCCGCATGCGGCTGCTGGGGGCGAAGGTGGTGGGCGTGACGAACGGATCGCGGACGCTGAAGGACGCCATCAGTGAAGCGATGCGGGACTGGGTGACGAACGTTGACAACACGCACTACCTGCTGGGTTCGGCGCTCGGTTCGCACCCCTATCCGTTGATGGTGCGCGACTTCCACAGCGTGATCGGCCGGGAGGCCCGGACCCAGATTCTGGAGCGGATCGGGCAGCTGCCGGATACTGTTTTCGCCTGTGTGGGCGGCGGGTCGAACGCCATCGGGATGTTTCATGAGTTCATCGGCGACACCGGTGTGGAACTGGTGGGCGTCGAGGCCGGCGGCCGGAATCTGACGCTGGGGGAGCATGCGGCGCGCTTCGCCGGTGGCTCTCCCGGAGTCCTGCAGGGATGCTACAGCTACGTGCTGCAGAATGCCGATGGGCAGATCGCTTTGACCCATTCGGTTTCGGCTGGCTTGGACTACGCGATGATCGGTCCGGAGCACGCCTACCTGGCCGACGCGGGCCGCGCGACGTACGTGAATTGCTCGGATGAAAGCGCGCTGGAGGCGGCCAAGATGCTGTCGCGCACCGAGGGGATCATCCCGGCGCTGGAGTCCTCACATGCGGTGGCGGAGGCCATCCGCCGGGCGCCGGCTGAGAAAGATAAAGTATTCCTGGTGAACGTCTCCGGGCGCGGAGACAAAGACATCGACATTTATCGTGAAAACTTGAAGGATCTGGATGAGTAACACTCGAATCGGACGCCGGTTTGCTGAACTGCGCGAGAGGAACCAGCCGGCGCTGGTGGCGTACCTGACGGCGGGCGACCCCTCGCTGGAGGCGACCGTACGGCTGGTGGCGGCGCTGGAGCGTGGCGGCGCCGACATCATTGAACTCGGCGTGCCGTTCTCCGACCCGATTGCGGACGGGCCGGTGATCATGCGCGGGGCAGAGCGGGCGCTGGCAGCCGGTGCGTCGCTGCGCGGTGTGTTGGATTGCGCGGCCGAAATCCGAAAGCATTCCGACGTGCCGATCCTGCTGTTTTCGTACTTGAATCCGCTGCTTCGCTACGGTTTTGCGGAACTGGCGCGGGACGCGAAGGCGGCGGGCGTCGATGGCGTGTTGATGACGGACGCGAGTGTGGAAGAGGCCGAGCCGTATGTGAAGACGATCCGCGAGGCGGGCCTCGACACGGTCTTCCTGGCGGCGCCGACCAGCACGCCAGAACGCCTGGCGCTGGTGGGCCGCTACTCGTCCGGCTTCGTCTATCTGGTTAGCCGGACCGGCGTGACCGGGGAGCAGGCGCAGCTTTCCGCGCAGGCGCTGCCGCTGGTGGAGGCGATGCGCGCCCACACGGACCTGCCGCTGGCCGTGGGTTTCGGGATTGCCAAGGCGGTTGACGCCGAAGCCGTGGGCCGGTTGGCCGATGGCGTCGTGGTGGGCAGCGCGTTCGTCCGCCTCATTGAAACCTACTCCGGAAAGCCGGAACTGGAAGAGAAACTGGAAGCACTGGCGCGCGAGTTGAAGAACGGCGCCGTCGACGGAAGAGGGGCCGCGCAGGGATGACACCGGAGGAGGCGCGCGACGCCCTTGGCATCTGCCGCGAGGAAATCGACGCGATTGACCGGCGCCTGGTGGCGCTGTTGAATGAGCGTACCCGCGTCGTGGAGCGGATCGGCGCTATCAAGCAGAACGTCAGCATGCCTGTCTACGAGCCGAAGCGGGAAGACGCCGTATATGCCAATATTCAGGGGGCCAACGGCGGGCCGATTACCAATGACGCGATCCGGCGGATCTTCGAGCGCATCATAGACGAAATGCGAACGCTGCAGCGAATGCGAATGGAGGGCGGAAAATAGATGCTGGTCGTGATGCAGGAGGGCGCTCCCGAAGAGCAGGTGCAGCGCGTGATTGACCGGCTGGTGATGATGGGCTTCACCGTCCACCGTTCGACTGGAATCACGCATACGGTGCTGGGCGGCGTGGGTCCGCTCGACAGCTTCGATCCGGCCGAGTTTGAGGTGATGGAGGGCGTGCAGGAGTGCCACCGCATCGTCTCGCCGTACAAGCTCGCCAACAAGCGATTCAAGCCGCAGGGCACGGTGATCTCGATTGGCGATGTGAAGATCGGCGGGCCGGAGGTTGTGGTGATGGCCGGGCCGTGCAGTGTGGAGAGCGAAGAGCAGATCGAACTTTCCGCGGCATTGGTGGCCAAGGCCGGCGCCCGCGTCATTCGCGGCGGCGCCTTCAAGCCGCGCTCTTCGCCCTACAGTTTTCAGGGCATGGGTGAGGCCGGCCTCAAGCTGATGCGCGCCGCGGCGGACCGCCACGGGTTGCTTGTGGTGAGCGAGGTGATGGACCGCTCGCAGATCGGCCTGTTGAGTGAATATGCCGACATTCTGCAGGTGGGCGCGCGCAACATGCAGAACTTCAATCTGCTGCGGGATCTGGGCCTGGCGCGGAAGCCGGTGCTGTTGAAGCGCGGTATCGCGGCGACGATTGAAGAACTGCTGCTGTCGGCCGAGTACATCATGTCCGGCGGTAACTACGACATCATTCTGTGCGAGCGCGGCATTCGCACATTTGAAACGGCCACGCGGAACACGATGGACATCTCGGCCATTCCGGTACTGAAGCAGTTGACGCACCTGCCCGTGATCGGCGACCCGTCGCATGGCGTGGGCAAGCGGAATCTGGTGCCGGCCATGGCGCGGGCGACCGTGGCGGCGGGCGCGGACGGATTGATTGTCGAGGTTCATCACGACCCGGACCACGCGCTGAGCGACGGCGCGCAGTCGCTGTATCCGGAGCAGTTCGCGGAATTGATGCAGCAGCTACGTGTCATTGCGACGGCAGTGGGGCGGTCGATCGCGGGATGAAGACAGTCGCCATCGCGGGCGTCGGTCTGATTGGCGGGAGCTTCGCGCTCGCGCTGCGCCAGGCGGGCTTCGCCGGTACCATCACCGGCGTCAGTTCGCCGCGGACCATCGCCGAAGCGTTGGAGCAGGGAATCATCGATCGGGAGATGACCATGGCGGAAGCGGCGCGCGAGGCCGACGTCGTTCTGCTGGCGCAACCGATTGGGCGTATTGTCACGCAGATCGCCGAGATGGCGCCCCATCTGGGGCCGGATACGCTTGTCACCGACGCCGGCAGCACGAAGTCCCTGATTTGCGACGCGGCGGCGCGCCACCTGCCGCCGGAACAGTTTTTGGGCGGCCATCCGATGGCGGGCAAGGAGTCGCGCGGCGCCGCCAGCGCCGACGGGGGGCTGTTCCGTGGACGCACCTGGGTGCTGACGCGCGAGTGCGCGCATCCGTTCGTCGATTGGGTACAGCGTATCGGCGCGCACGTCCTGGTGATGGGCCCGGAGGAGCATGACCGGACGGTCGCGCTCACCTCGCACCTCCCGCAGCTCGTCTCGACGGCGCTCGGTTGCACGGTGGGCGCGGGCCTTGAACGCGAAGAACAGTTGAAGGCGGGCGGGCCTGGCTTGATCGATATGACACGGCTGGCGCTCAGCTCCTACGACATGTGGAAGGACATTCTGGCGACGAATGCCGAAGCCGTCGACGGCGCGTTGGAGGCGATGATCGCCCGCCTGGAGTCGATGCGGGCAAAGCTCCAGGACCAGGGGCTGCGGGATGAATTTGAAGAGGGCGCGATGTTGCGTCGCAAGCTCGTAAACCCCGTGCAACTGCGGTAGGCCGCAGAGTTTACACAGGGCACG
Organism: uncultured Solibacteraceae bacterium; assembly: GCA_964632345.1. Classification (GTDB taxonomy): domain Bacteria; phylum Acidobacteriota; class Terriglobia; order Bryobacterales; family Bryobacteraceae. The sequence goes on from CAZWDD010000193.1 coordinate 7,928, forward strand.
CCGGGGTGTGACGGATTTTCACACATGAGCAAGAGCGTTCGGCCCGGCCGTGATCGGCGTCTAGTGCAATCAATGGCTTAGCGTTTGGCCCGGGAACTGCAATAGAGGGGCCATGCGACGCAATACTCCGTTTGGCCGTCTGGTCGCCGCGGTTTTCCTGACCGGATTCCTGTTCGGCGTCTTCTCGGCACGCGCTTTCTCCTGGAACGTGGGGGACGATACGAACGTCAATTCGCGTTACACCGTGGAGAGTGTCGAAATCACAGGTGCCAGCGAGTCCGGGCTGTCCCGCGGTCTGCGGGAGGAGTTGCGGCGCTATGTGGGCCAACGCTTTTCGCCGGAGGCGTTTGCCCAACTGTCCGGCCGCGTGCGCGAGGAGTTGCGGGCGCGCATCGTTTCGCCGAAGTTGCTGCGCGGGTCGGCGCCGGATAGCGTGCGAGTGGTTCTGGACGTGATGGGCCGCCGCATCAACGTCGCCACCGATGGTTCGCGGCTGGCCTGGCACACGCGGCAGGGATGGACGGGGGAGTTGCTGCTGAGCGTTGAGGAGCGAGACCGGCAGCGGCTAACCATCGGAGGATTCTCCGATGGCGACACATTGACCGAACGGCAGACGGGCGCGCGTGGCGGGTATGTGCGATCGTTCCGCAACGGCCGCATCCGCCCGGGCGTTGCCGCGTACACCGCTCGCGCCGCCTATGACTCCCGTACGCTGGCCGCGGCGTCGGGCACGGATTTGTATCGTAGCGTCGACAGTTTCCAATCCACTGTCACGTTCGTTCCCTGGCGAGGGGACGACCGGGACGAGCTGGCGGTGGAGTCAGGCGCTCGATGGCAGCGGTTCGCGCTCCTGTCCCCGGAGACGAATCGCGATGTTGCCTCCCACGCGCTGGTAAATACTCTGCGATACCGGCGCGTGCGGGGCGATGTTCCAAACGGCCGTTGGACGCTGACGGGGCAGGCGGGCTTCACCGACGGCATCGCCGGCGATTTCTCATTCGCGCGGCGGGAATTCCTCGGCGGGGTGGAGTATCATCGCGGGCCGTCGAACCGCACCGTTCACGGAACGCTTCGCGGCGGGCAACAGCCGCTACCTTCGCGGTTGGAACAAGTTCGAAATCGCCCCGCTCGGCGCCGGGCGGCTGGCGGCGGGCACGGTGGAATACGGGCATTCGCTGCGGGGAAAGTTGGAGGCCTCGGCGTTTGTGGATGCGGGCTCGGTGTGGAATCGCGGCGGTGAAAAGGTGGCCCGGACCTCGGCCGGGTGCGGGTTGCGGACGCGGGACGGATTCTACTTCTACATCGCCTTCCCGCTTCGCGATGGGCGGATGGAGCCGATGCTGATGACGGGGGCGACCTTTTGAAACTGGCCCGTCGCAGCGCTTTCGTCCTGGCGCCGTTCGCCGCGCTCTCCTTCCTGCGCGGCTGGGCGCCCACTTCGCTCGCCCTGCGCCAGGATGACGGCGTTCTGCGCGTGTCCGCGCCGAGTCTCCATTTTCTGGAGGGCAGGGCACTGCGGCGGCTGCAGGACGGCGCGGGGTTGGTCTTCTCGCTGCAGTTGTCTGTTTCCACCGATCAGTTCCGCACCGTCACGCGGCGGCAGGTGGACCGCTTCGTGGTGAGCTTCGATCTGTGGGAGGAGAAGTTCGCCGTGGTGCGGCTGGGGGCGGCGCGTCAGCAGGCCTCGCACCTCTCGCGTGACGCGGCTGAACGCTGGATGTTCGACCAAACTGGCTTGCCGCTGCATGGGCTGGCGGCGGATTCAGCCCACTGGGTGCGCGCCGAACTGCGGGCCGATGACCCACGCGACGCCGGGGGGTTCCTGCTGGATCCGGCCGTCACGCTGACCCGCCTGGTGGAGTGGTTCGGCCGTGCGCAGAAGGGCGAGGCGCAACGATGGATGCTGGAGCAGGGCCCGTTCCGTCCCGCCGAACTTCAGCGCTAGACTGCAACCGTGAGCCTGCGTACCAAACTGATTCTCGTCTTTCTCGCGGCCACGCTGGCGCCCATGGCCGTGATGACGTGGGTGACCATGCGCCTCTTCGAAGCGAGCCTGAGCCGCGCCTCGACGGTGGAACTGGACGAGCTGTCGCTTTCGCTGCGCGCCACCGGCCGTGAAATGTATCAGATCGCGCGGGAGGTGCTGCGCGCCGATGCGGCGGCCGGGCGCGTCGAGCCGCTACGGTGGAGCAGATCGGACGAAGCACGTTGGCCGGCGTCCGTAGCGGCGTTTGCCGCCAGCGGCGAAGGGGA
>CAZWDD010000194.1:0-10036 GCA_964632345.1 uncultured Solibacteraceae bacterium
GTGCGGATGAGAGGACTTGAACCTCCACTCCCTTGCGAGAACTAGAACCTGAATCTAGCGCGTCTGCCAGTTCCGCCACATCCGCACGACCGTGGAACCGACCTCGTTCCGACGCTGGCAAAACTCTAGTTTCTCAGGCGATTGGCGGTCTGTCAACTGTCGCGGCGGCCAAATCCGAACAAACCTCGGCGGGGGGCGGGGGCGGGAGGGACGGCACCCCCGGCATCGTGGATCTGCTGCAGCAATTCGCGGACACGCCCCTCCAGTTCGTCTCGTACCTGACGGTATGCGCCGTCGGAACGGCCGTATGGATCGGCGACCGTCCATCGACGCTCGCGCTCTTTCAGGCCCCTCGGCAGTTCGATGCCGCTCATGTTGATCACCAGGTCGAACTCCGTATTGCGGAAGACTTCGACGCCTTTCGGGAACTGGCCGTCGATCGGTGCTTCCCGTTCCAGCATGACTTTGCGGGTCTGTGCCGGTACGGAATCCAGTGGCATCATGCCCGCACTCTGGACCTCAACGAGATCGGCGCCCAGATGGCGTGCAAAGCCTTCTGCCATCTGACTGCGGCATGCGTTGCCGACGCAGACGAATAACAGGCGCAACCTGCGGGTGCTCAACCGGACACCTTCCCGACGAAATAGGCGTGAACCTTGCTGTCCTCCGATAGCTCCGGATGGAAGGTCGCCACGAGGAGATGGCCCTGCTCGACGAGCACCGGGTCCCCGTTGTAACGCGCCAGAACCCGGACGTCCGGGCCCGTTTCCCGAATGATCGGCGCACGGATGAAAACCGCCTCCATCCCGCCAAACCGATCGCTCTCCACGGTCGCGACGCGGGAATCCAACTGACGCCCATAGGCGTTGCGGCGGACGGCAATGTCGACAAGGCCAAGTGATGGCTGTTCGGGATTCTCGACACGGGAGGCAAGTAGAATGGCCCCGGCGCAGGTGCCAAACACGGGCTTCCGCCGGCCGAAGTCGCGAACTGGCTCAAAGAGCGCTTCGCGGTCGAGCAGTTTGAGCATGGTCGTGCTCTCGCCGCCCGGAATGACAAGTGCGTCGACCGACTCCAACTCAGCCCGAGTGCGCACCTCTACCGCCTGCGCGCCCGCCTTTTCGAGCGCGCGCGCATGTTGCTGATAATCGCCCTGCAGGGCCAGTACCCCGATCTTCACCATGCCGTGCTACCAACCGCGGTTGGCCATCAGTTCATCGGCCGGCAGTTTGGAGGTGTCCAGACCGCGCATCGGTTCGCTGATGCCGACTTCGTCACAGGCCTCCATCACCTTCACCGGGTCCTTCCAATAAGTCGTCGCCTTGACGATGGCGCGAGCAAATCGAGCCGGGTCGTTCGACTTGAAGATGCCGGACCCGACAAAGACCGTTTCCGCGCCCATGGCCATCATCAGAGCTGCGTCGGCAGGTGTGGCGACACCGCCGGCGGAGAAGTTAGGAACGGGGAGTTTTCCATGCTGCGCGACGTACTCGATGAGTTCAATCGGAGCCTGATGTCGTTTGGCCTCGGCATAAAGTTCATCATGAGAAAGAACCGTCAACTGCTTCATTTCGCGCTGGATGGTGCGCATATGGCGGACAGCTTCCACGATGTTGCCGCTGCCGGCCTCTCCTTTGGTGCGGATCATTGCTGCGCCTTCGCTAATGCGGCGAAGCGCTTCGCCGAGATTCTTTGCGCCGCAGACGAAGGGCACCTTAAACTGGCGCTTGTCGATGTGATTGTCCTCGTCGGCGGGCGTGAGCACTTCGCTTTCATCGATGTAATCCACTTCAAGCGCTTCCAGAACTTTTGCTTCCATGAAGTGGCCAATTCGCGCCTTAGCCATCACCGGAATGGAGACGGTGTCCATGATGCCTCGAATCATGCTGATCGGCGACATGCGGGCCACGCCGCCTTCCTTGCGGATATCGGACGGTACGCGCTCCAAGGCCATGACGGCACAAGCGCCGGCTTGTTCGGCGATCTGGGCCTGTTCGGCGTTGGTTACGTCCATGATGACGCCGCCCTTCAGCATTTCGGCAAGGCCTATCTTGAGGCGAAATTCTTCATTTAGAATCATTGAGTTACTCCTGATGTGCTGAGAAAAAACTGGAAATCAGACAACGGCCGTCTCCTCTTCGGAGATCTGGGGCAGAGGGCGAGCGGCCTGGTCGCGGAAAACCTGCCCGAGGATGCGAAGGCCTGCCTCGATGCGGGCGGGCGTTTCACCGGCGAAGCTGAGGCGAAGCGAGTGGCTGGCGGGCCGGTCGACCGCGAAGGTGCGGCCAGGAAGGTAGGAGACACCGAGCCGCTGGGCGTCCTCAAGAGCGAAGGTCGTGTCGACTGAATCGGGCATCTCCACCCAAAGGCTCATGCCGCCCTCCGGCCGGGTCCAGCGGCTGGAGCGGGGCAGGTGGGCGGCGCAGGCATCGAGCACGGCGCGGAGGCGGCGGGCGCCATGCTCAAGAATCTGCTGCCGGTGGCGGGCCAGCCGGCCGGTGCGCGCGAACTGGAGCAGAACGGACTGAGAGAGTTGATCGGAATGGAGATCGCACCAGTGGCGGATCTGCGTCAGGCGCGCGATGACGGTGCGAGGACCGATGACCCATCCGACGCGGAGGCCAGGGAAAGCCAGTTTGCTGAAACTGCCGAGCTGCAGGACGGATTCCCGCGCATACGCGCGGAGCGGAGTAAGGGGAGTGCCGGTATAGCGGAGGTCGGCGTAGATCCCGTTTTCAACGATGAGCGTTCCGGCGCGCTGGGCCATTGCGGTGAGGGTTTCACGGGAGGGTTCCGGAATGGTGCCGCCGGTCGGGTTCTGGAACGACGGGGTGACGACGAGGAGTTTGGGCCGGTGTCGCTCCAGGACGGCGCCGAGCGCGTCGAGATCGATTCCGTTCTCGCCCGTTTGAACGCTGAGCAGACGTGCCCGGCCCTTGCTGAAGACGTTGCGAACGCCCGGGTAGACCGGATCCTCGATGGCAACCGCAGCGTCGCCTTCCGAGGTGATCAGACGTTCGATGAGATCCATGGCCTGCTGGCAACCGCTGGTGATCAGGACGTCGTCCTGCGGGCCGGCCTGGCCCTGCTGGCGGGCCTCGGCCAGGAGGTACTCCCGCAGAGCCGGCAAGCCCTGCGGAGAACCCAGTTGGAGGACGTGGGCCGCGCCCTCGCCGGCGAGAACCTCCTGGCAGGCGGCGCGGAATTCTTCGAGCGGGAAAAGCTCTTCGCTGGGACGGGAAGAGTCGAAGCGGATGCCACCAGGTCCTGGCGCGCGGAGTTGTGCGGCGGGTGTGGTGAGCGCGTCCCATCCTCGTCCGTGCTCCTCCGGAACGCCGCACACGAAGCTGCCTTTGCCCACATGCCCGGAAAGGAGCCCTTCGGCCTCAAGGAGCGCATAGGCCGAGGCGATGGTGGCGCGATTCAACTGCAGGCGTTCGGCGAGTTCCCGGGTGGCCGGAAGCCGTTCGCCGCGACGGAGTCGGCCGGAGGCGATCTGATCGCGCAACCATGCGCCCAGCTGACGGTAGAGCGGGTCCGTAGACTGGGAGTCGAGGCGCGGAGGTGAATCGGGGAGCGGCACCAACCAAAGCATACCATATTGGACTGGTATGGATGGAGATTGAATTCGGATAAAGTCGTTAGACGTTATGACATCGCGACGCAGTTTTATGCGCCAACTGGGATTGGCGGCCGCCGCATTGCCGGCGCAGTCCGCCCGGCGCCCGAATATTCTGTTTGTGATTTTTGATGACTGGGGACATGGCCACGCCGGGGCGTATGGGGCCAAGTGGGTAAAGACGCCGCACTTTGACCGCGTGGCGCGCGAGGGGGTGCTGTTCCACAATGCCTTTACCTCCAATCCGAAGTGCAGTCCGTGCCGGGCGACGATTCTCACCGGCCGCAATTCCTGGCAGTTGAAGGAAGCGATCAACCACTTCAGCATCTTTCCGAACGACTTCGCGGTGTATCCGGACGTGCTGGCGAAGGCCGGCTACTTTGTCGGGCATACGGGGAAGGGCTGGGGGCCGGGCGATTTTCAATCGACCGGGTTCAAGCATAACCCGGCGGGTCCGGCTTTCATGAAGCACCGGACGAAACCGCCGGCTGACGGGATTGCGGCGGTGGACTACGCGCGCAACTTCGAAGAATTCCTGGCGCAGCGGCCGGCGGGGGCTCCGTTCTGTTTCTGGATGGGCTTTCAGGAGCCTCACCGGCGGTACGAGGACGGTTCGGGCGTGCGTGCGGGCAAGAAGCTGGACGAGGTCCCGGTGCCGAAGTTCTACCCGGACAATGCGGTGGTTCGAGGCGATATGCTGGACTACGCGGTTGAGGTGGAGTGGGGGGACTCGCATCTGGGCAAGGCGCTGGCGAAGCTGGAAGAACTGGGGGAACTGGACAACACGTTTGTGCTGGTAACCTCTGACCACGGCATGCCGTTCCCGCGAGTGAAGGGACAGATTTACGACGCCGGCTTCCATCTGCCGCTGGCGGTGAGGTGGGGGAAACAGATCCCGGCCGGGCGGACCGTCGACGACTTCATCAACACGCGCGATTACGCGCCGACGCTGCTGGAAGTGGCGGGTGTGCCGAAAGCGCCGACGATGACCGGGAAGAGTTTTGTGGATGTGCTTCGATCGACGAAGAACGGCACGGTGGACGCGACGCGGAACACGATGATTGTGGCCAAGGAGCGGCACGATCTGGGCCGGCCGAACGACGCGGGTTACCCGGTGCGCGCGATCCGTACGAAGGAGTGGCTCTACGTGCGGAACTACGCGCCGGACACCTGGCCGGCGGGGAATCCGGAGACCGGGTACAAGAACGTGGATGATTCGCCCACCAAGACCCTGTTGATCGCCGGTTTTGATGAGTATTACCGGATGTCGTTTGGCAAGCGTCCGGCCGAAGAGCTATACCATGTGTCCGAAGACCCGGAGTGCATCCGGAACCTCGCCGCGAACCGGGATCACGCGGTGACGATGCGCGAGTTGCGGGACCGGATGGAGAAGATCCTCAAAGAAGAAGGCGACCCGCGAATGCTTGGAAACGCGGCGTTTTTCGACACGATTCAATACACCGGGCCACGGCGGCATAGTTACGACGAATGGCTGAAGAACCAGAAGTAACTGTCGGACTATTCGGCCTTGGCCTGCTGGGATCGGCAGTTGCGGACCGACTGTCGGCAATTGGGATCTCCTGGATGGGGTACGACCCGGCACGGCCGGACCTGGCGGCGACGCCGGAGGCCGTGCTGGCGAAGGCCCGGACGCTGATTCTCTGTCTTCCGGACTCAGGGCATAGCGCGCAACTGTTGGAGGGTGTGCGGGGACCGCGAACGGTGATTGACATGACGACCGGGGACCCGGAGGAGATGGCGGCGCTGAGCGGACGGCTACGGGACCGCGGCGTGCGCTACCTGGATGTGACTATGGGGGGCTCAAGTGCGCACCTACGGGACGGGGAAGCGATTCTAATGGCTGGCGGGGAGGCGGAGGACCTGGCGGCGAGTATGCCGCTACTGGAAATGCTGAGCGACGGGGTGTTTCACTGCGGGCCCGCGGGTGCGGGCGCGCGGATGAAGCTGGTGTTCAACCTGGTCCTGGGATTGAACCGAGCGGCGCTGGCCGAGGGGCTTGCCTTTGCGGAGCGGATTGGGCTGGAGGCGGGCGCAGCGCTGAGTATTTTGGAGGCAGGCCCGGCCGCCTCTCGCATCATGGCGCGGAAGGGGCCGAAGATGGTGGCGCGGGAGTACGCGCCGGAGGCGCGGCTGGCGCAGCATCACAAGGACGTACGGCTGATGCTGGCCGCGGCCGCGAACGCCGGACTGCGGCTGCCGCTGACGGAGGCGCATGAGCGGGTGCTGGCGGCTGCCGAAGCGGCGGGGCACGGCGGCAGCGACAACAGCGCGTTGATCGAGGTCTACCGAAGTGATAGTGTCGAAAGGCCATGAAACTACTGAAGTGCCTGCTCCTGCTGGCCGCCGCGCTGCCGGCGGCGACGGTGGAAGAGACGATCACCGCGAATCTGCAGAAGTTCGACGCCGCTGCCAAGGCTGGCGATGCGGCAGCGTTGGATTCGATTCTCGGGGAGGAGTTGATCTTCGGCCACTCGAACGCACGGTTTGAGAACAAGCAGGAGTGCATCGCGGCGTTGGTGAAGTCCAAACCGACGTATTCGCACCGCGACGTGAAGATCCGCCGGTACGGAAAGACAGTGCTGGTGAACCTGAACATGCACATTGAGCCGCAGGGATTTGACATCGCCGTGCTGCAGGTGTGGGTGAAGCGGGGAAAGAACTGGGTAATGGTGTCGCGGCATTCCACGCGGCTGCCGAAGGCGTGAAGATGAGGATCCTGCCGGCCATTCTGTTTGCCCCGCTTTTGTTGGCGCAGCGCCCGGCGGTGGAACTGCGCAACAGCGCCGCGGAAGCGGTGTTTGATCTGGGCGGCGGTTCGCTGGTGACGTTCCGACTGAATGGCGGGCTGAACCCGCTCAAGTGGCTGGGGCCGGCGGACCGGGATGTGGAACTTCGGCCGATGGCGCACTTCCTGTGTCTGGACCGTTGGGGGCAGCCGTCGCCGGGGGAACTGGCGGCCGGAATTCCCTATCATGGCGAGGCGACCCGCGTGGCGTGGAAGGTGGAAAGCGCCAGAGCGGCGGAGGCCGTGATGACGGCAACGCTGCCGGAGGCGGGACTCGATGTCCGGCGCCGGGCAAGCCTGGCGGGTGCGGCGGCTGTGCTGAAGGTGGAGGAAACGGTCACCAACCGCCGCCGAATGGGGAAGATCTATAACATGGTGCAGCATCCGACGATCGGACCGCCGTTTCTGGATGAGCGCACGGTGGTGGATGCCAATGCGCGGAAGGGTTTTCTGCAGTCTTCGCCGATGCCGAATCCGGAGGAGCCGGCGGTCTTCTGGCCGCAGGCCTTGCGGGATGGCATGCCGGTGAATCTGCGGTTTCTGACCAACGATCCCTTGCCGAACGTGGTGAGCTACGTGGTAGATGAAGCGATCGGGTGGACAACGGCATCGAGCCCGACGCACAACCTGCTGCTGGGCTACCTGTGGCGGACCGAAGAGTATCCGTGGTTTAACGTCTGGCGGCACGTGGACGGCAGCGGCAAACCGCTGGCGAGAGGATTGGAGTTTGGGACGACCGGGCTACATCAACCGTTTGGCGTGTTGACGGAAAAGGGTTCGATATTCGGGCGGAAGCTATTCAGCTATCTGGATGCGGGGGCATCATCGACGCGGACCTACTTCGCTTTTCTGGCTGCGACTCCGGCCGGCTGGCAGGGGGTACAGAGCGTCACCTACAAGGATGGAGTTATTACGGTCGCCGAGCGGGGCACCCGAACAATCGAGATCCGAAGCGGCCGACTCTTCTAAACGTTACCGCCTTGGGAGGTGACGAATCCCGGAACGAAGGTTTCCATTCGGGGAGTTGCCGCCGCGAATGGAAGCCTGCATCGCCCGTCCGCGAGTCCGAAAAATCGACGGAGACGGTAAGATCGGAACTGTATGAGTCCGATCCCCGAGCAGATTTCGAGTATCCGGCGTCCGGTGGACGCATTGATGACCTACTATGTGCTGAAGTCGATGGCGGCGCTACCTGGGGCGCTGATTCTGCTCCCGGTGTTGTTTTTCCGTTTCCACACGATGCGGTATGAATTCAGCGACGAGGGGATTCGGATGAGTTGGGGCATTCTGTTTCGCAATGAGGTGGTGCTTCAGTACGCGAAGATTCAGGACATTCATCTGCGGTCGAACGCAGTGGAGCGCTGGTTGGGGCTGGCGCGAATCGAAGTGCAGACGGCGAGCGGGTCATCCGGGTCGGAGATGACGCTGGAGGGGATGGCGGATGCGGAGGGGATGCGGGATTTTCTCTACTCCCGGATGCGGGGATCGGCTGGTGAGAAGGGGGCGGCCGCGCCGGAGGGGGAACTGGTTTCGGTGCTGCGCGAGGTTGCTGCGGAACTGCGAGCGGTGCGAGAGGTGCTGGAGGAGCGGCGGTGAGGGGGCTACTTCTGCGGCTGCTGCGCGTGCCGGCCGAACCGGCGCTTCCCGAGGGGACGGCGAACTCGGTACGTGTCTTTCGCGCGGGACGGAATTACCTGCTGTGGCGGCTTTTGATCTGGGGATTGTTCCACTTGTCTCTGCTAATCCTCTTAGTGTTTCCCCTGGTGGTGCAGGGTGTCCGGAGCGGACGGGTGCATCCGGCGCTGCGCGGGATAGCCGGGGTTGGCGGCATCGTTCTAACGGGGATGGCTTACGTCAGCTACCAGGCGCAACGGTTGAACTACGAGCAACGCTGGTACATCGTCACGGACCGGAGCCTGCGGATCCGGAGCGGGGTCTGGAATGTCCAGGAGATTACGATGACGTTCGCCAACGTGCAGGAGATGCGGATTCAGGCCGACCCGCTGCAGGTGGCGCTGGGGATCGCGGACCTTGTGGTGCGAAGCGCGGGCGGCGGGGGAGCGGCGGGGCAGATGGGCGCCGGGCATGTGGCGCGGTTCAGCGGAGTCGACAACGCCGAGGAGTTGCGTGAGGTGATCGGTGAGCGGTTGCAGCGATACCGGGACGCCGGGCTGGGGGATCGAAAGGAAGTGGAGGACAGGCCGCTGGAGGCAGCGGCGGACCTGCTGGCCGAGGCGAAGCGATTGCGGGCGGCGGTGCGCTAAGAGAGTTGGAAGAAGCGCTCTTCGGCTGCCGAGTCTCCGACGAGGATGAGGCTGGAGCTGGCGGCCAGCGGTTCGGTGGGGTTGGGGTTGGCGTTGCACCGGCCATCGTTTTCGACGGCGACGACGTTGCAGCCAGTGGTCTGTCGGAAGCGGATTTCGGTGAGCGATCGGCCGACCAGCGACTTCGGGACAGGAACGCGAAAGACGTCGAGGCCTTCGGTGATCATGAGGATGTTGCCCCGCTTGAGCAGGTTGAACACCGAGGTGGCGCCGGTGGAGGCGTAGGACATGACGAAGTCGGCGCCGGCTCGATGGAGCGTGGAGACGTTTCGGTCCTGGTTGGCGCGGGCGAGGATCTGAACATCGGGCCGGAGGCGGCGGCAGTAGATGGCCAGGTAAACGTTCACGTCGTCGTCGTGAGTGGTGATGACGACCGAGGAGCAGTGATCGATGCCGGCGCGCTCCAGGACTTCGATTTCGGCGGCGTCTCCCACGACATACTTTTCCGGGTCCCGGACGCGTTCGGCGAGGCGCTCGACAATGCGGTAGTCGACCCCGTTAGCGCGTAGATGCGCGGCGGTAGACCGGCCGACGCGGCCGCCGCCGATGATGATGACCGGATTGCGGAGCGGACAGTAGGAGGTCAACAGCACGTCATACTCATCCAGGTCCTGGCGGGTGCCGGCCACCAGGAGTGTCGACGTGGCTTCAACGCGGGTTTCGGGGCCGGCCAGGGCGAAGCGGCCGCGGTCCCAGACGCCCACGACGTTGAGGCGGGCATATTCGCCGACGGCGGAATCCTTGAGTGTGTTGCCGATGAGCGGCGTTCCGGTGGCGGCGGCTTCGGCGATCAGCAGATCACCGAACTCGCCGATGACATGGCATTTGGCGTCATAACCGAGGATGCAGCGGGAAAGCGCGCCGCCGAGCATCTCGCCAAGTTGCAGCACCTGATTGCAGCCGGCCAGCTCGAGGATATCGACGGAGGCGGCCGAGGAGGCCGTGGCGACGATGGTGACGGAGGAGGAAATTTCCCGCACCGTGAAGGCGACGTTGGTATTGGTGGTGTCCGGTTGCGTGGCGACGATGAGGGCGGCCTGATCGGCGCGGGCACGGACGTAGGTGTCCCGTTCGTCGAGGTCACCGAGCATGACAGTGAAGCCTTCGTCGTGTAGGCGCAGCGCCTCGGTCAACTCCGCAACCAGCAGGACATAAGGGATGTGGGAGCGCTGAAGCATGCGGATGAGCGAGCGTTCGACGATGCCGAGGCGGGTGAGGATGACATGGCCCGACACGGGGGGGGGGAGCGACCGAGGGGCGCGGGCGGCGGCCTGCGCCTCCATCCAG
>CAZWDD010000195.1:0-8216 GCA_964632345.1 uncultured Solibacteraceae bacterium
TTCCGGCATCTCCGGTGAGGCCGCTGTCCGCGCATACGACGGGTACCGGTCCTCCGGCGCCGGGGCAGGGAACAGCGGCGGCGGATTCTGCGCCGCTCGCTCCTCGGCCAGAAACTTCTCCACCTCCGAATCCTGGAACTGGCTCGATCCCGCCGCCAGCTCCGTCTCCACCCGTGGCGACTGCATATCAAGCAGAATCCCCTGCAGTATCAGCCGCGCCGGCTTCCACGCCAGCCCCAGCCGTTCCCGCAGCTCCAGCGTCTGTATCTCCGCCGCGTAGCCGTCGGGAATCGGTTCATCCGGTGCCGCCACCTCTTCCTCCGGGTCCGGCTCCTCGCCGGCGTCCTGTACCCGCGTCGGCGTGATCCACAGCGCGTTCCGCTCCACGTCCATCACCGTAACCAGCCCCTGCCCCTGCAGGTCGCGCGTCACCAGTTCTTTGAACTCGCCCATGTAGTAAAGGAAGACCGGCAGCGTTTTCCGCGCCGCCAGATCCACTCGCCGCGGGGCATCCACCACCACTCCGAAATGCGACGTCCCGTGCTGCCGCACCACCGGGTCAAACGCGCGGTTCCCCTCACCCCAAAACGCCTCGTCCGGCACATGCAGTGCATTCATATCGATTGGCATTGTCGTGGCTCCTCTCCGCCCTTATCCGTCCGCCCGCCCTGGCCACTGGCTGCGGATATCGTCCAGTTGCCTCGCCTTCAGCACCATCTTGCAGTCGTCGCAGTAGTTCTTCCGGTTGTCGTGGCTGCCGCCCGAACCCCACATGATGCAGACATCGTCAGCTGCGCCGGGCGACCAACCGTTGAACTTTTCGTGCGCCCGCTTAATCGCCGGCATGCCGTTGGCGCAATGCCCGCCTTTGTGCAGGTTCCGGAAGCCGTTCGTGTAGGGCGCGGAGGCTTTGTCCCGGTAATACCATCCGCCATTGTCCACATGCTTGGGCGTGTCCAGATCCGGCGGCGTCGGCACCTTGCTCGCGCCCGTCTGCGGCATCACCGTCATCCCCATGCTATGCCCCAACTCGTGACACACGGTCGCGGCGCAGGGTCCCGGCAGGTCTGTCTTCAGCACCAGCAACTGGCTGCCGCTCCCCGCGTTACCGTTGATCGAATTCGTCCCGTCCGCCGTGAATTCAATCAGCACCGGGCATTTCGACGCCGACGCGGCTCCCACGAAGTCCCCTGGCTTCAGCGGATCTTCCGGCTTATCCCGCACCGGCAGCTTCACCTTTATTTTTGCCAGGCTGTAGTGGTCGATCTCTACGTCCGACATCGGCCCTGTCCGCGGATTTCCGTTGTCGTCCACTCCCGGATGAAACAGGATCTTCTTGGCGGACAACCCATCCAACCGCTTCAGTTCATCCGCAATCGCCTTCTTCCGCGCCATGTCGTCGTCGCCCGTTCCCCCCTTCACCACGAAATCCACGTGATTCCGGTTCTGCCGCAGCTTCACCTCGTCCGACAGGCACTGGTCGTAGTAGGTCTTCAGCGCGTTCTTGCCCGCCTGCGTCAGCGCGTTGTCCTCTTCAAAGCTGATCGTCTGCACCCCCGGCCCAAGGCCCTTCGCTTCCACTTGGAACTCGTTCCAGTCGTCGAAATCCTCCGCCGCGTAGGTCACGTTCAGCGTCGGCTTCTTCATCTTGTCGTTCGCCGAGACCTTGTCCATCTGGGCCACCCAGCTGAACCCCGCCGTCTTGATGTTGATCTCGTCCACCTTCGTGTGCGTTTTCTTCAGGAACGAATACGATGTCCCTCCATTGCCCGGAACGTATATACGGATATCGGAATCCTTCGCCGTCAGCGAGTGTTTCGGGTTCACCGTCGCCCCGTTGCTCGAATAAGCCTTCTCACACAGCGTGATGTGAATCTCTCGCCGGTCCTGAATCGCGTCGAACGCCGCCGCCCCCGTCGTCCAGTTCTGGCTCCCGTCCAGTACGTATACCTTCGTCGCGTCGTTGGTGCCCTCCAGGAATCCCTTCGTCACCATGCATGGCGCATCGTCGGGCGGGTTCGGAAACCGGTGCGACTTGATGTTCTCGTACTCCACGAAAACCGCCGCCAGCCGCGCCTTGTAAACGGTGTAGATCGTGTCCGGAATGTCCAGATACTTCGTTCCGTCCTTCCGCGTCCGTTCGGTCAACCGCGGCGCGAACATCTCCGCGAAGCGCAGTTGATAGCCCAGCTTCCGCCAGTTGACGAAAATAAGCTTGTCGTCCGTCGGGTCGTCCTTCGTATAGCCGATGGTGACGGTCGTCTTGTCGCCGCCCTGCAGCCCCATCTGCACCTTGAACTTCGCCGTGCCCCCGTCGGCGGCCAGTTGCACGTATCCCGTGCAGACGGTCTCGCTCGGCTTCTGAATTCCCAGCGCCGTCCCCGCCACAATCTCCGGCAGCGGCGTCTTCCGCCGCTTGTTCGGCGCCGTGATCGACGGCTCAAAGGTCACCTTGATATAAATCTTGTCGTCTTTCAGTCCGTTCGGCGTCTCTTTGTTCGATACCTCGAACTCGACGATACTCCCCTTCCCGTCGCATCCCTCGCTCGCCGTCGTCATGTTGACGTACTGCCGCACCCCCGCCGCCTTCTTGTCGCCTCCCTCGGTCGCCGGCTCGTAGGCGTCGCCCGTCACGTCGGGCGCCACGAACTTTGCCTCCTGCAACTGGTCCACCGAGATCACATGGTTCCGCTTCGCCGTCGGTTCGTCCTTCTTGAACTCCAGCGGCGCCTTGATCTGAATCCGGTACGCCTCCTTTCTCAGCGGCTGCGTCGCCTTCCCGTCATCGTCCGTCGCCGCTTCCGTCTTCTGGTTGCCCTGTATCAGCTCGAACTTTGCCAGCTTCATCGGATCGCCCGTCCGCAGATCCTTCACCAGCAGCTTCACTTCCTTCGGCCAGACCGTGTACTCCCCGATCACCGCCGTCTTTTCCTTCTTCTTCCCGTACTTGGCGACAACCTTCAGCTCATAGTTGTCCTCATCCGCGCCCACGTCCGGCATCACGTACTCGCGCGACACCTGGCCCTTTTTCACTTCCACATCGCGGTCCCCGAACAGCACCGTGTCGCCCTTCTTGTACTCGACGTCCATCAGGCCCTTGTAGGACGTCTTGATGATCGATCCCGACACCAGCTTCGCCGTCGTCGTTACCTTCGCTTTTTCGTATACGTGTTCCGTTGCCATGCGTGCGTTCCTATGCCGTATTCGTGCTGTCCTCTACCGCTGCTTCCACTTCCACATCGAAATCGTCCTCTTCGGCGAGGGCGTGCTCTACTTCCACATCGAAATCGTCGTCTTCCTCTTCCGCTTCCGGTGCCTCCGCCTCGCCTGCTCCGCCTGCCGCGCGCGCCTCCCCGGATGCCGCCCCCGCCTCACCCGGCCCGGTCAACTCCACTTCGACGTCGAAATCCTCGTCCTCGGACTCGCTCTCCACCTCGACGTCGAAATCCTCCTCGCCGAAGTCGGACACCACCTCCACGTCGTAGTCCTCGCACGGCATCACCGGCTCATCGATGTCCCCCCGGTAACGGCTCACTCCTCTTCCTCCGGTTCCAGCCGCCGCCGTACTTTATAAAGCTTCGTCGCCCCGCCCAGGTTCATTTCCAGAACGTTCCGCACCGCCGCATTCTCCGGCCGGTTCTCAAACCCCGTGCCATACCGCAGCTCCAGCTCCACCCACTCCACAATCTGCCCCCGGTCGCGAAATCCGTATCCCAGCGCCCGTTCTACCATCGCCGCCACCCGCTCCCGGAACCCCTCGCCGGCCTCCCCCGGCCACCGCTGTTCCATGTCACGCGCCAATTGCTCCACGAACTCCGTGCGCATCGCGCGCGCGAAGACATGCATCTGGCCGGACCGGATCGTCAAATTCACCTAGAAAGCATCCCTCAAACCAGCAGGCGTAATCGATTAGAGTTTACACCAACAACTACGCGTCAAAAGCGTCCCGATTCCCTCACGCGCCCCCGCCCGCCCCCTCCGCCGTCGTAGAATCGTATGGTCCAGGAGGATGGAATGTTGCAACTCAAAGTGAACGGGCTTTCCCGCAAATTTGAGGGCGATCCCGAGATGCCGCTGCTTTGGTATCTGCGCGATCTGCTCGAAATGACCGGCACCAAGTACGGCTGTGGCATGGGCCTCTGTGGCGCCTGCACGGTCCACGTCGATGGCAAGGCCGTCCGCAGCTGCCAGACCACCATGGCCAACGCCGCCGGCAAGAGCGTCGTCACCATTGAAGGTCTCAAGGGCCAGCACCCCGTCCAGAAGGCATGGATGGCCGCCGGCGTTCCCCAATGCGGCTACTGCCAGAGCGGCCAGATCATGCAGGCCGCCGCCCTCCTCAAGGACAAACCCAAGCCCACCGACAAGGACATCGACGACGCCATGCAGGGCAACATCTGCCGCTGCGGCACCTACGGCCGCATCCGTTCCGCCATCAAATCTGCCGCGGGGGTGAAAGCATGAGCACCGTCAAAGTCATGGAACGCCGCGCGTTCCTTAAATACACCTTCGGTGCCGGCGCCCTCATTCTCGGCACTCACGTCGAAGCCTGGGCCTCCGATGCCGACAACGCCGCCTTCCATCCCTCCGTCTACCTCGGCATCCAGCCCTCCGGCGAAGTCATCATCGTCGCCCACCGCTCGGAAATGGGCACCGGATCGAAATCCACCCTCCCCATGGTCGTCGCCGATGAACTCGACGCCGATTGGAAGCGCGTCCGCGTCGAACAGGCCATTGGCGACGAAAAGTATGGCTCCCAGAACACCGACGGCTCCTGCTCCATCCGTGACTTTGTCGCCATCATGAAGATCGCCGGCGCCACCGCCCGCACCATGCTCGAACAGGCCGCCGCCGCCAAATGGAACGTGCCGGCCTCCGAGTGCAAGGCCCAGCTCGGCTTCATCGTCCACGCGAAGTCCGGCAAGAAGGCCGGCTTCGGTGAACTCGCCGCCGCCGCCGCCAAACTCCCCGTCCCCGACAAGGCCACCCTCAAGTTCAAGCCCGAGTCCGAGTACCGCTACATCAACAAGAACGTCCCCGTCGTCGATCAACAGGACCTCTGCGAAGGCAAGGGTACCTTCGGCATCGACGCCAAGATGCCCGGCATGCTCGTCGCCTCCATCGAGCACTCGCCCGTCTATGGCGGCAAGCTCGTCAGCTTCGACGCCGCCGAGGCCAAGAAGGTCCCCGGCGTCCGCGACGTCCTCACGCTCGACCATTTCAAGCCGCCCCACAACTTCCAGCCCCTGGGCGGCGTCGCCGTCCTCGCCGATCACACCTGGGCCGCTCTCCAGGGCCGCAAGAAGCTCAAGATCGAATGGGATCTCGGTCCCAACGCCTCCTACGACTCGGACCGCTACCGCCAGTCCCTGCTCGAAACCGCGAAAAAGCCCGGCAAAGTCGTCCGCAATCAGGGTGACGTCGAGGCCGGCTTCGCCAGCGCCGCAAAGCTCCATGAGGCGTCCTACTCCACCCCGCTCCTCAGCCACGCGCCCATGGAACCCCCCGCCGCCGTCGCCGAATTCAAGGACGGTAAGGTCGTCTGCCACGCCGCTACCCAGAACCCCCAGGCCGTCCAGGAGACCGTCGCCGCCGCTCTCGGCATCGATAAGAAGGATGTCATCTGCCACGTCACCCTCCTCGGCGGCGGCTTCGGCCGCAAGTCCAAGCCCGATTACGTCGCCGAAGCCGCCCTGCTCTCCAAGAAGGCCGGCAAGCCCGTAAAGGTCGTCTGGAGCCGCGAGGACGACATCCGCACCGACTTCTATCACACCACCGCCGGCATGTACCTCAAGGCCGGTCTCGATAACTCCGGCAAGCCCGTCAGCTGGCTCCACCGCAGCGTCTTCCCCTCCATCGATACCACCTTCAACGAGAAGGCCGAGTACGCCATGGAGCTCGAAATGGGCATGGGCTGGAACGACCTGCCTTACGACATTCCCAACCACCGCGCCGAAAACGGCCCCGCCCGCAACCACATCCGCATCGGCTGGCTCCGCGCCGTGGCCAACATCTACCACGCCTTCGCCATCCATTCCTTCACCGATGAACTCGCCCACCTCGCCGGCAAGGACCCCGTCGAGTACGCCCTCTCCCTCATCGGACCCGGCCGCAAAATCGAAATGAAGCCCGTCGGCATGAACTACTGGAACCACAACCAGAGCCAGAAGGACTTCCCCGTCGATACCGCCCGCCTCCGCAACGTCATCGACCTCGTCGCCCAGAAATCCGGCTGGGCCAACCGCAAAACCGAAAAGGGCCACGGCTGGGGCTTCGCCGCCCACCGCAGCTTCCTGACCTATGTCGCTGTCGTCACGGAAGTGAAGGTGGATGACGCCGGCCGCGTCACCATCCCCAATATGCACATCGCCGTTGACGCCGGCCAGACTTACAATCAGGACCGCGTCCTCGCCCAGTTCGAAGGCGCCTCCGTCTTCGGCACCTCCATCGCCATGATGAGCGAAATCAGCGTCAAGGACGGCAAGGTCCAGCAGTCCAACTTCCACAACTATCGTGTGGCCCGCCTGCCGGAAGCCCCGCAGAAGACCCACGTGCATCTCATCAAGAGCAGCGAACTCGCCGCAGGCGTCGGGGAGCCGGGCGTCCCGCCCATTCCGCCCTCCATCGCCAACGCCATCTTCGCCGCCACCGGCAAGCGCGTCCGGGATCTCCCACTCCGCAATACCCGACTGGTCTAACGCTTCGGCTTGCTCTCGGGGGTGGCGTTCGCCTCACGATCCTTTCGCACGATCGCCATCCCCGTGAAAAACACCACAATCCCCGCCAGTCCGAACGAGGCGAACCTCCCGAAGGTCGCCCAGTTGTATCCCTTGAACGGCTGGATGATCTCCGGGTTCGCCGCGTCCGTGTAGAACTCATACGTCTGCCCGGCCAACAGGTGCGCCCCCCGGTAGATCCGCCGCGCCTCCTCTTCCGACTTGGCCCGCACCGGCGTCGTGATATTCGTTCTCTGCTCGCCCTCCGGCGACGCCCATCGCAGCTGCAGCCGGAACGAATACACCCCCTCCGTCCGGTACCCGATGTCGTTGCCGATCACCTCGGCCGTCATCTTCCCCGATCGCTGCAGGTCCATGTGCGGCCCCAGGATGCCGATAACCCCGATCCCCGTCAACAGCAGGCCCAGGTACGTTACCACCTTGCCCAGGATGCGTGTGTGTTTCTGCGGTAGTGCCAAGCTTCCAGTTTAGGGCTTCAGCAGGTCATACCGCGCCACCCACCCCGCCGCGTCGTAATTCTCATTCGCCGCCGCCGCGGCTGCCTCCCGCGCCTCCCCCTTCCGCCCCAGCCGGTAAAGTACCCGCGCCAGCAGCGGTCGCGCCTGCATCTCATACGGGGTCTCCAGCAACTCTTCCAGGTGTTCCAGCGCCTCGCCGTCCCGCCCCGCCATCAGCAGGCACACCGCCAGATAGTACCGCGCGTCGTGCCGGTCGTCGTCATAGTCCAGCGCCTCCTGAAACGCCGGCACCGCATAATCCCACCGCCCGCGCTTGTAGAAAACGAACGCCGCCCGGTACTGTATCTCCGCTTCGTCGTCCGTCTCGTCGGCCCGCAGCTCCGGCATCGGCGGCGGCGTCACCACCGTCAACTCAATCCCCCGCACATACCGGGTCCGGTACTCCGGCCCCGCCGGCGTTCCGCAGCCCGTCAGGCACAGTACGCCCGCCACCATGATCGCCGCACCGATCAGCCGCCGCCCTCCCTGCTTCTCTCCCAGAAACTTCGCCCCCAGCAGCGCTCCCAGCACAATGCTGATCTCGCGCAGCGGAGCCACTCGATGCAACGGCGCCATAGTCAATGCGGTAAGTACCAGAATATAGCTCAACGGATTCAACGCCCCAATCAGCACCAGCCGCCACCGTTCGCCTCTCCATACCCGCACCGTCTCCGGCCACCGCCGCAGCGCCACCGGCGCCAGCACCACCGCGCGCGAAACGTCCGTCGTCCACTCCATCATCACCGGCGGCAGGTGCAGCCCCGAAACGGCATGCTTGTCCCACAGGCTGTAGATCCCGATCAACAGCCCCGTCGCCATCCCCCACATCGCCGCCACCCCCACCGGAGGCGACGACTTCTCGGGCCGCCGCACCACCCGCACCGGAGCCCTCCTCGCTCGCTCCCTCTCGAGTGTCGAGATGGTCGCACATCCGCTGGTGCTCGGCGCGACCGACCAGTTGCTGTCTCCGTTCGCCAGCAAC
>CAZWDD010000195.1:8226-10026 GCA_964632345.1 uncultured Solibacteraceae bacterium
ATCAGCGAAATCCCCGTCCACGCCCGCGCCGACGGCGCCTCCCTGTACAGCGCCAGCGCCCCCAATACCGCCACCAGCGGCCCGCTCCCGCGCGCAATCGGATACACCAACGACAGGTCCCCGTGCCGGTACGCCTGCTGCAGGCACACAAAATACGCCAGTTGCCAGAAGCAGCTCCCCGCCAGCGCCCCAGCCTCCCTCCAACCCAGCCGGTGCCACTCCCGCCCGTACTCCCCCAACGCCCAGGCGGCATACACCAACGTCCCCGCGCAGGAGTAGATCCACACCACCTCCATGCCCCCCCGTACCCGTTTCGCGAACAGGTTCCAGGTGGCATGAATACACGCTGCGGATAAAACAAGCGCCAACGCTCCAGGCGGCATCCTTACATTGTCGCCGCCTCGCCGACAATGAATACTATGAGCTCCTCTGATCGCTTCAACGAACCCAATATCTCCCTCACCCGCATCTACACCCGCACCGGCGACGAAGGCGAGACCGGCCTCGTCGGCGGCCAGCGCGTTCCCAAGGATGCCCTCCGCATTGAAGCCTACGGTACCGTCGATGAGCTCAACGCCGCCATCGGCCTCGCCATCACCTCCATCCCCGATGGCGTTCCTGGCCTCCGCCTCCTTGCCGCCCGCCTCACCCGCGTCCAGCATGAGCTCTTCAATCTCGGCTCCCTCCTCGCCACCGAAGCCGAAGACCTCCGGCCCGGCCAGCCCCTCGTCACCCCCGCCGATGTCTCCCGCCTCGAAACCGAAATGGATGAAGCCAATGCTCTCCTCGCCCCCCTGCGCAGCTTCGTCCTCCCCGGTGGCTGCCGCCTCAATGCCGAACTCCACCTCTGCCGCACCATCTGCCGCCGCGCCGAACGCCGCACCGTCTCCCTGGCCGCCTCCACCTCGCTCCTCCCCGCCGCCGTGCAGTATCTTAACCGCCTCAGCGATGCCCTCTTCGTCTGGAGCCGCCTCGCCAGCTTTCTCCTCCGCCAGCCCGAAACCCTCTGGCAGCCGAATCAGTCGTAACTTGTTGATATATTACGGGTGGTAGTACCCCGATCCTACCGCCCGGTCCTAAGTACTTCAAGGCAAAATGTAACCTCCTGAGAGTACTCTAGCGACAGTGACCACTACAGGCCCAATCCCGAGAATGAGGTTGTCCCACCCATACCTCGGAGTTGATGATGCCCGGAAGCCTGGTCACCCTGATCGTCCCCTGCTATAACGAAATCGACGGATTACCCCAGTTGATGCGACGCCTGAACGCCATGCAGACCGCCGGTCTCATGCACGGCTGGGAAGTGCTCTTCGTCAACGATGGCTCAAAGGACGGCACCCGCGAAGCCCTCAACGCCATCGCCAAGGAAAACAGCTGGGTGCGCGTTGTCCATCACGAGACCAACAAAGGCCTCGGCGCCGCCGTCCGCACCGGGTTCACGAACGCCCTCGCCCCCGTCGTCTGCACCATGGACAGCGACTGTACCTTTGCCCCCGAGACCCTCCCCAAAATGGTCCAGATGCTGCAGGAGGGCGCCGACATCGTCACCGCTTCCCCCTGGCACCCCGAAAGCGGCGCCGGCACCGTCCACCCCGTCCGCAAGCTCCTCAGCCAGGGCGCCTCCTGGGTCTACCGCAAAATTCTCGGCAAGGACGTCCACAGCTTCACCCCCATGCACCGCGCCTACCGCCGCGAAGTCATCAAGAAGGTGAAGTTCAACTCCAACGGCTTCTCCGCCATCGCCGAAATCCTCGTTCGCGCCATGTTCCTCGGCTTCCGCGTCAAGGAACTCCCCATGCC
>CAZWDD010000196.1:0-9961 GCA_964632345.1 uncultured Solibacteraceae bacterium
ATGGGGCCGTCGGCATAGATGGTGTCGCCGGAGTGGAGGAAGAAGTCGGGCTGGAGGCGGCGCATGGTTTCGTAGATTTTCATGCCGCCGAAGGCGGGGTTGATGCCCCAGCCCTGGCCGGCCGTGTCACCGGACCAGAAGAAGCGGACGGGGCGTGGGGAGACGGGGGCGGGGCGGAAGGAGCCGCGGACGGGTTCGGAATCGGCGCCGGAGAGGCCGAGGTCGCGGAAGACGACTTCGTATTCGATGTCGGCGCCGGGGGACCAGCCGCCGATGTCGAGGCGGCCGGTGAAGTCGGAGACATCGAGGCAGTTGGGGCCGAGGACTTCGGTCCAGGAGGCGCCGGGGCGGCGTTCGCGCCAACGGACGATCATGCGGCTGGGGCGGTCTGCGCGGCTCCAGATGAGGGCGCGGGAGGCGGTGACGTCACCGGCGGCGACGCCCTGGGCGGCGAGGGGGCGGCGGCGGGAGATGACGCCCGGGGCGACCTGGAGGAGTTGGCGGCGGGACCAAGACATGTTTGGGTTAACCTCTGCGACGGACTTCGACGACGCCGAGCTTGAAGCCGGCGGCGCCGTAGGGACTTTCAGTGGATGCGATTTCCAGGCGGCCATACACCCAGACGGAGTAGATGAGTTCTACCTTGACGGGGCGGCCGGTGGACATGGTGGCGTAGACGATCTGGTTCCCTGGAGGCGGTGGCGTGTGGATGCAGGCGCCGGCGGTGGGTACGAGGAGGAACTCGTTGACCTCCTGGAAGCCGTCATCAAGGGGGACCATGTAGCCGGGGATTCGGACGTTGGTGCCGTTGATGAGTTCGAGGAGGGGAGATGCCTGGCCGGAGCGAGTGTCGAGACCGCGGAGGACGTTCCATTCGAGGTCGGCAAAGCCTGCTTTTTTGTCGCCGGGATCCTCGTTTTCAACCGGAGCGGCGGCAGTCTTGGGACGGGCGACGTGGATGGTTTTGGACTGGTCGGTTTCGCTGACTTCGACCGGAACCAGGCGGGGGCCGCAGGAGCCGAGGGTGAGTCCGGCGCAGGCGAGCCAATGTCTTCGCTGCATCACTCTGCTACCACTTTACTCAAGGCGGCCGAACAGTATGCGTTCCTTGCGGGAGGGGGAGGAGTCGCCCTGGGTGACGGTGAGCCAGATGGCGCCGTTGTGCTGGTGGAGGGAGAGGTATTGGAAAGACTTTGAGGTGGCGAAACGGTAGCGGCGCCGCCAGTTGACGCCGTCCGGGGAGACTTCGATGTTGAAGACGGAGCGGGAGACGCCGTCGACGCGGGTGGACTCCTGCCAGCCGAGGTAGTAGAGGCCGTTGAAGCGTTCGAAGTTGGGCTTGGAGCTGGAGCCATTGGGGATGAGAGGGCGGTAGGCGGGTTGGGACCAGGAGCGGCCGTCGGGGCTGGCGGAGAACATGTAGTTGGCCGTGCCGCCGTCCTGGCGGCAGATGGCGAGCCAGGAGCCATCGGGGAGGCGGTTGACGGCGGCTTCGGTGAGTTTTTCGGGGCCGGTGGGGTTGAAGTGGCCGAGGATGTGGAAGGTATCGAGGCGTTTGTTGAGGACGGCGAGGGAGTTCTGGCCGGCGGCGAAGTTATTGAGGACGGCGTAGGTGCGGCCGTCGAAGTGTTTGAAGCCATCGATCATGTAGAGGCCGTAGTCCTTGCGTTCGCGGGAGAAGCCGCGGGCGGCGGCGTCGTCATAGAAGGGCTTGGGCTGCATGGGGAAGGTGCCTACGGCGGTGTGGATGCGGGCGGGGTGGATCTTGTTTGAGAAGGCGCGGCGGCGGAGATCGAAATCGATGAACCAGGTCTGGGCCTCGCGATGGCGGGGTGCCTCGCTGGCGAAGAAGACGCGGAGGGTGCGGGCGTTCCTGCGGATGATGCGGGGGACGAAGATGGCGCCGGGCGGGAGGGTGGCATTGGAGAAGGCCTGGCCGCCGCGGGCGACGGGGATGCGTTGTTCGACGGCGAGGGTACGGAGGTTGACGATGGAGAGGGTGACGTAGACGAAGGGCCATTCGGGGCTTTCGCCGGGCTGGATGTCGTTGGCCATGGCGACGATGTAGGCGTGATCGCCGAGGAGGACAAAGTCGGCGTCGTGGGCGCCCTTGACCTCGGGACCGGTGACGGTGACGAGGCTGGCCATGACGCGGTTGGCGCGGGCGACGGGGTCGTCAGACTGGGCGGCGGCGTGGGTGGAAGTGGCGAGAGTGGCGAGGGCGAGGAGGGCGAGCCGCATGTTACTTCCAATCGGGTTCGAGCATGAGGAAGGCGTGGGCGTAGCGGCGGCCGAATTCGCGGAGGGAGGGGGAGTCGAAGTGCAACTCGTCGCCTTTGTGGGCGAGGCCGGCGGAGGAGACGAAGGCGACGCGGTGACCGTTGACGGCCAGGAGGGCGAGTTGCTCATTGATGAGGCGGGCCATGGGGTAGTCCTTCTTGGAGCGGACGTAGAGGAAGTGGCCGAGTTCGCCGACGACGATGGGGACGTCGCCGAGTTCGGCGCGGAGGGAGGCCATGACGGCGAGCCAGCGGGTTTGATAGGAGCGGATGAGGTCGAGGTTGTTGGAATCGGCCTCGCCCTGATGCCAGAGGATGGCGCGGAGGCGGCCGGACTTCATGGCTGTCCTGGCGCGGCGGAGGGCGTCGGAATAGAGCTTGCCGCCGGGCTTCCATTCGTCGAGGGCGCTGCCGCCCATGGCGGCGGGGATGAGGCCGATTTTCCGGGCGGGCGCGAGGTTGGCGAGGGTGATGGCGAAGTTGCGGCCTAGGCCGGTGCCGAGGCGGTCGGGGCGGTCAAAGTGGATGGGTTCGATGGCGGGGGCCCAGGTCTCCTCTTTTGTGAGGGTGAAGACGCGGGGGTGGGGGGTGGTGTCGACTGGTTCGACAACGCCACGGCCGGCCATGTTGGACTGGCCGATGAGGAGGAAGAGATCCATATCCTGCGCGAAGGCGCAGAGGGAGAGGGAAAGGAGAAGCAGGGGGCGGAGCATGACCCCGCTATTCTATCTGGCGGCGGGTTCGACGCAATAGCGGGCGTTGGAAAAGAGTGGCTGCGAGGAGCAGCGGCCGGCCTTGCGGACGAGGAACTGGCCCTGGCCGGCGGGGAGAGCGCTCCAACGGCGGAACCATTCGCGGGCGAGGGGTTCCATGAAGTTGACCTGTCCGCCGCCTTTCCAATCGACCCAGACGGAACGGCGGGAGCGGGCGCGGAAGATGCCGGGGTCGAGATCCTTGCCGGCGTCGGGGAAGTGGAAGACGGCATCGGAGGGGGAATTGGCGGCGGCCCAGGCGGAGAGTTGGTCGAGTTCGGGAGAGTGGATTTGCGGGTAGTTGCGGACGCCGCCGACATGAAGGACGAGGAACATGGCGGCGATGGAGACAAGGGCGGGGGCCCAGGAGGCGAAGCGGAGGGAGATGGCGGCGAGGAGGGCGAGGGAAAGGGCGAGGGCGAGATGCTGCCAGGAGGCGAAGGAGAGAAGCTGGAGCGGGCGGGTGGAAATGATGAGGGTGAAGGGGACGAGGAGCCAGAGAGTGCGTTCGAACCAGGACGTGGCGACGGCGGCGGCCAGGGAGGCGCCGACGATGGCGGCAAAGGTGGTCCACAGGAGGGTGCGTGCGGGCTGGAGTTGGGGGATGAGCGACCAGCCGAGGATGTCCATGGCGACGTAGGAAAACAGGACGCTGAGGAGGCCGAGGATGGGGAGGGCGAGGAAGGCATAGCGGCCGAACTCCTCGAAGCGGGGATTGACGCGCCACCACGCGGCGAGGGAGACGGCAGTGAGGAAGGAGTAGTGAAGCCACTGGGCGCCCCACCATTTGGCGATGAAGACGTAGCCGGCGCGCATGCGCTGGAGGTCCTGGACATCAGGGGCGACGCGGGCGAAGAAGTGCTGTTCGAGGCGGACGCCGGCCTGGAGTTTGGCGAGGACGAGGAGCACGGCGGCGGCGGCGAGGAGCCAGCGGAGGAGCGGCCAGCGATCCTGCACATGCCAGGGGGTGAGGACGAAGAGGCCCATGAGGGCGGCGACGGGAGCGACGGTGGGGGGGTGGTAGAGCGTTCCGGCGAAGAGTGCGGCGCCGGCGAGATTCCACTGGCCGGTGGCGCCGAGGCCTAGAGCGAAGATGGCGAGCGGGAGGGCGAAGGTGCGGGGAGTGGGCTCGTATTCGACGGTGAGGACGGAAGGGCCGATGATGGTGGCGCCCATGGCGTAGAGGCCGGCGGCGAGGACGGCGGCGGAGTTGCCAAGGCCGGCGCCACGGGCGAGGAGGAAGACGCCGAGGAGGCCGAGGAAGCGCATGAGAAGCTGCTGGGCGACGAGGATGGGCTGGAAGTCGAGGCCGGAGAGTTTCTTGAGGCCGATGGCGATTTCGTCATAGGCGGTGAAGGAGAGATGGGGGTGAGTGGCAATGAGGTCGTTGGCGAGGACGGAGGGGTCGGCGATGCGCTCCATCATGGGGAGATAGATCTGGGAGTCCTGATGGAGATAGGTATGGCCGGGGAAGACGAAGAAGCCGAACAGACAGAGAGCAAGCAGGGCGGCGAGGGCCGGGAACGGGCGGTCGGTCATTGGGCGGGAGTCTTTTCGAGTTGCTGGCGGATCCAGAGGCGGTCAGGGTTCAGGGAGCGGGCTTTCTGAAGGGCCTGGCGGGCGTCGGCATTGCGGTTGCCCTTGCGGTGGGCGAGGCCGATCCAGAGCCAGGCGTCGGGGAGTTTGGGGTCGATGGCGACGGCCTTCTGGAAGTCCTTCATAGCGAGATCGACGCCGCCGCCGAACATGGCGGGGAGGTAGAACTTGCCGATGCCGGAGGAGAGCCAGGCGTAGGCGGACTGAGGGTCCATCTGGAGGGCTTTTTCGATTTCCTCCTTGGCGCAGCGGCCGTGCTGGAAGCCGGCCATGGGGTCGGCGGGAATGATCTGGCCGCAGAGAGTGCCGAGGAGGCGGTGGTACTCGGCATTTGCCGGGGCGAGGCGGAGGGCTTCTCTGGCGGAGGAGATGCCGAGTTGGGCGGCGGTGCGGGCCTGGCGTTTGTCGCGGAGTTCGAGGGCGACTTCGCTGAGATAGGAGTAGGCGAGAGCCGCTTCGTAGTGGCCGATGGCGTTTTTGGCGGACTTGGACTTGGCCTGGCCCGCGCGTTCGAGGGCTGCGCGGTCCTGGCGGTTTCGAGCGTCTTCGAGCGCCGGGTCCGGGGCGCCAGAGACCAAGCCGGCAAAGATCAGGGAAAGCAATACGCGCATCAGACTCCTCCTATTCTCGCAAACTTCAGATGCGGGCGATTTTGCGTTGGACCAGCAAAAAGTAGACAGCGAGGGCGACAAGGAGGCCGCCGTTGATGGCGAGGATCTCCGGGGCGCCGAAGGTCTGCATGAGGCGGCCGGACGTTAGGTTGCCAAAGGGCATGCCGCCGCGGAAGGCAACGTTATAGACGCTCATGACGCGGCCGCGCATTTCATCGGTGGTCTGGAGTTGGACGAGGCTGGTGACGAGGGCAAAGACGGCGATGAGCGCGGCGCCGCCGGCAAAGAGGATAACGCAGGAGAGCCAGAAGGTCTTCGAGAGAGCAAAGGCGATGGTGATGAGGCCGAGGAGGGTGAGGATGAAGAGGGCCATCCGGCCCTTGTGGACAACATTATTCATGCCGGCGACGATGAGGGCGCCGGTGACGGAGCCGAGGCCGGAGACGGACAAGAGGGTGGAATAGGCGTCGGCGCCAAGATGGAGGACGTCGCGGGCCATGACCGGCAGGAAGGTGATGAGCGGGAGGCCGAGGAGGGTCATGAGGAAGGCCAGGACGATGAGCGCGAGCATGCCTTCGCGATTGCGGACGAAGGCGATGCCGCCCTTCATGGCTTCAACGGGGCTTTCCTTTTTGGCGCCGGAAGGGAGGCGGGCCGGGAGCATGAGGAGCGAAATGATGACGGCGATGAAGCTGAGGCCGTTGAGGGTGAAGCACCAGGCGGCGCCGAGCTGGGCCATGGCGATGCCGCCGATGACTGGGCCGATGACGCGGGCGAGGTTGAACTGAATGGAGTTGAGGGCGATGGCGTTCTGGAGGTCTTCCTTGGGGACGAGGGAGGGGATGATGGATTGGTAGGCAGGGCCGCCGAATGCTTGGGCGGTGCCGACTATGAAGCTGAGGCAGTAGATGAGTTCGACGCGGACAGTGCCGTTGAAGAGCATGGCGGCGAGCAGGAGCGCGCAGGCCATCTGGATGAACTGGGAGATGAGGAGGAGCTTGCGGCGGTCCATGCGGTCCGCCGCGACGCCGCCCAGGAGGGAAAAAAGGAAGATGGGGATTTCGCCGAGGAAGGCGTCAACGGCAAGGGAGTAGGCGGAGTTGGTGAGTTCGAAGACCAGCCAACTTTGGGCAAGCTTCTGCATCCAGGTGCCGACCGAGGACAGGCAGGCCCCGATCCACATCCGCCGGAAGTCGGTATAGCGGAATGCCTTGAAGACGCGTTCGATCAAAGGAGATTAGTAGCCGGGGAGCGGAGCGGGCCGTTCAATGAGGTGGAGGATGTTGCCGTCGCAGTCGGCGAAGAAGACGAGGCGGTTGCCCTGGGTGGTGAAGGGTTCGCCTAGGAAAAGAACGCCTTTTTCCTTGAGGAAGGCCTGGCCGGCGTCGAAATCGTCGACCTCAATGGCCATATGGCGGATGCCGGGGTCCTTCATTTTGTTGGAGGGACGGTCGCCTTCCGAGGGGATGATCTCGAGCATGGAGCCGTTGCGGGCGCGGACGAAGAAATTGCCTGCGTACTCGAAGTTGATGTGGAATTCGAGGAAATCGCGGTACCACTCGGCAAGGCGCTGGGGGTTGGGGGAGGCAATCGCCGTATGTTCCAGACCGTTAAACATAGGGCGATTGTAGCAGCAAACGGAATTAGTAGATGGTAAAGGCGAAGACGGTGTTGGAGTCGGCCGGGGTGAGGACGTACTCGCCGTTGGGAAGAGGCTCGGTGGGTTCGAGCCGGTAGAGGCCCTGGGTCAGTTTGGTGACGCCGAGGCGGACGGGTTTGGCCGAATCCTTGCGTTTCTTGGGGTTTTCAAAGAAGAAGACCTCGCGGGTGGCGCCTTTGACTTCGAGGCGGTAGAGGGAGAGGCGTTCCGGCGGGATGGACTTGGACTCAAAAAGGAAGATGGGTTCGGCGAGCGGGGTCCTGGCCTTGGCTTCGGGGCCGTTGGTGACGAAGGCGGTGCCGTCCTTGCGCTTTTCCTCGCGGGCCTCTTCGACGTCGGTGGGGATGAGTTTGGAGGCGTGGAGGAGGAAGGGAACGTCGGGCTTGGGGGGACGGGGGCCGTCGTATTTCTGGGCCGCGAGCAGGGCGGGGAGGAGGAGAGCGAAGGCCAGGGTGCGCATGAGATTCATCTTACAGACGCCGGGCGGGGTGCTGGGGTTGCAGAAGGGCGAGGAAGGCGGGGAGAGCGGGGTCTGTAAAGTCGCGGATGGTGAGTTCGGCGCCCTCGAGGGGGGCGCCGGAGCGGTTGACGCCGACGACGCGGGCGCCGGCGGCGCGAGCGGCGCGGATGCCGGAGGGGGAGTCCTCAAAGATGACGCATTGGGTGGGGTCGACATCGAGGAGGCGGGCGACTTTGAGATAGATGTCGGGGGCGGGTTTGGGGTGATCGACCTGGTGGCCGTCGACGACAGCATGGAAAAGGGGGCGGAGAGAGGCTGCATCGAGGAGGAAATCGACGTTGGCGGGTTCGGCGTTGGAGCCGAGGCCGATGGGGAGGCCGGCGAGGGAGTGGAGAAAGGGGCGGAGGCCGGGCATGAGGAGCTGCTCGAGTTGGGGGGCCATGAGGCGGCGGTAGAGGGCTTCCTTGGCGGCGCCGTGGGCGAAGATCTCGTCGTCGGAGGCGGAGGAGCCGAGGAGGATGCGCATGATCTGGTCGTTGCGTTTGCCGGCCATCCAGGTGTCGATTCCTTCGTGGGGGATGCCGAGGGCGGAGAGGTACTGGATCCAGGCTTCGGCGTGGGTGGGGTTGGAGTCGATGAGGACGCCATCCATATCGAAAATGACGGCTACCACTGGATGTAGCCTCCGTCGACCATGAGGTGTTCGCCGGTTATGAAACTGGCTTCGTCGGAGGCGAGGAAGAGGACGGCGGAGGCGACCTCGGCGGGATGGCCGACGCGGCCGAGCATATGTTTGGGCTCGGCGGAGGCGAGCCACTGTTCGGTGGACATGCCGAGGCGGGCGATCTCGCGTTCGGAGGCGGAGGTGAAGATGCAGCCGGGGCAGACGGCGTTGACGCGGATGCGGGCGGGAGCGAGATCGAGGGCCATGCAGCGGGTCATGGCGGCGATGGCGCCCTTGGAGGCGTTGTAGGTGGCGAAGTTGGGCTGGGCGATGAAGGAAGAGATGGAGGCGAGGTTGACGATGGCGCCGCCGCCGTTGGCGCGGAGGTGTGGGATGGCGGCTTTGGCGACCATGGCGGTGCCGATGACGTTGACGTCGAGGACGCGGCGCCAGTCGTCCGGGGAGGCTGCTTCGACGCTCATGGCGGTGAAGTCGGCGGCGTTGTTGACGAGGATGTCGAGTTTGCCGAAGATTTCCACAGCTTTTTGGGACAGGATTGTTCCGGTAGCGGGATCGGAAATATCGCCTGGGAAAGTTTCGACAATCCGGCCTGCGGCTCGGATTTGTCCGGCGACGGCGTCGAGATTTTGGGGATTTATGTCATTGAGGAGGAGATTTGCGCCCTCCTGCGCGAAGCGGAGAGCGATCGCTTCGCCGATTCCGGCGCCGGCGCCGGTGACGATAGCCACCTTTTGGGGAAGTCGCATGGGGATGATTCTATTATTGGGGAAGGAAACGGACGATAGACGGGCATGGTGGATCGCGTACTTTCGCAGGATGAGATCGACAATGTATTCCGTCGGCTGCAGGAGAAGAAGGCGGAGGGGGATCCGTCGAAACGGGCGCAGCCGTATGACTTCCGGCGGCCGGACCGGATTGCGAAGGATCAGCTGCGAGCAATCCATCTTCTGCACGAGAATTTTGCGCGGAGCCTCGCGTCGAGCCTGTCGGCGTACCTGCGCGCGTATGTGATGGTGAACCTGGTGTCGGTGGAGCAGTTGTCGTTTCTGGAGTTCACGCAGTGCCTGCCGTCGCCGAGTTGCATTGTGGCGATGGGGATGCGGCCGTTTGACGGGAACGCGGTGCTGGAGATCAACCCTTCACTGGTGTTTCCGATTCTGGAGATGCTGCTGGGCGGGGCGGGCAAGCCGGTGGCGAGCAAGATCACCCGAGAGATCACCGAGATTGAGCAAAGCATCCTGGAGGCGGTGTATCGGATCATCCTGCATGACTTAAAGGACTCCTGGCGTCAGGTCACCAATATCGGGTTCACGATAGAGAGCCATGAGACGGAGCCGTCGCTGCTGCAGTTTCTGGCGCCGAACGAGGCGGTGGTGTCGATCAGCGTGGAAATCCGGATCGGCGATAGCGCGGGGATGATGAACATCGGGATCCCGTCAATTGTCATCAAGATGCTGCGGCAGAAGTTTGATCAAGGATGGTCGAACCGGCGGTCGGCGGTGACGGAGGAGGAGAAGTCGCGGGTGATGCGATTGATCCGACCGGGAAGGATTGAACTGGATGCGCGGCTGCAGGGGCCGACGTTGCGGATGGAGGACCTGCTACAACTGAACGTGGGGGATGTACTGGCGTTTGACTATTCGACGGCGAAGCCGGTGGATTTTCTGGTCAATGGGAAGTTGAAGTACCAGGGAAAAGTGGTGGCGTCTGGGAACAAGCGGTCGATCCAACTGGGCGATCCGTTCTTCCTGCTGGATTAAGGGTGGGGCGAGTGTTCACACGGCAAAATTGTCTGCTATACTCAGAGAGTTGTTCGGCCGGCGCGTGCACACCGTATTCGCACGGCTGGTCGGAAGAGTTTCCGCTGGCGTAGCTCAGCTGGTAGAGCATCTGATTTGTAATCAGAGGGTCGGGGGTT
>CAZWDD010000197.1:0-9916 GCA_964632345.1 uncultured Solibacteraceae bacterium
CACCGGGAGCGGCGGCGGCGCGGGGCGGCTGGCGGCTGGGCAAGCCGGACCTGATCGTGCGGGTGCCGAAGTTCCAGGTGCCGGCGAAGGGAACGATCGCCTACACGTTTCTGGTGACGCCGACGGGACTGGGTGAGGCGAAGTGGATTGCGGCGGCCGAATGGCGGATCGATAAGCGCGAGGTGGTCCACCACATCAATGCGTTTGTGCGGCCGAAGGGATCGAGCTACGTGGCCGATGCGCCGGCCGGGGTGCCGTTCGTGGCGACGAAGGCGTCGCGGGCGGCGCGGCGGCCGGACGAACGGGAGTCCGACCGGCGGGAGCTGCTGCTGGGATATGAACCGGGCTACCGGCCCATCCCGTGGGGCGAGGGGCGGGCGAAGCTGCTGCCGAAGGACGCCGACATCGTCTTTGAGATGCACTATACGGCGAACGGCAGGGCGATGACGGACGAGAGCGAACTGGGGCTTTACTTTGCTCGGGAGACGCCGAAGGAGCGCGTGCTGATGATCACGCCGGCCGACAGCGCGTTTGCCATTCCGCCGGGAGCGGCGAACTTCGCCTCCGCGACCGCGGCCACGCTGAACCGGGAACTGACCCTGCTTTCGATGCAGCCGCACATGCACCTGCGGGGGAAGAGCTACCGGATCCGGGCGCGGTATCCGGACGGGCGGGAGGAGAACCTGCTGGAGGTGCCACGCTACGACTTCAACTGGCAGACCACCTATTTCCTGGCCGAGCCGAAGCGGCTGCCGAAGGGAACGGTGCTGGAGTGCCTGGCGCACTTCGACAACTCGGCCAACAACCGCTACAATCCCGATCCGGGGCAGACGGTGCGGTGGGGAGACCAGAGTTGGGAGGAGATGAATATCGGGTTCATGGAGGTGGTCTTCGAGGCGGGCGCCGATCCGGAGGTGGTGACGCTGGCGGGCACGACGCGGCCGGGCCCGGCGCAGTAGCGGCGGCGGGTCACCGGCGGCGGAGCGTTCCGGCCAACCGGCTGCCGAGCCAGACCTGAAGCGGCAGGCTAACGAGAAAAAGGGCCTTGAACCAGACGGGTTGATTGGAGAGATCTCCGCGGACGGCGACGAGGTCGATGGCTCCCATCAGGACAAAGAACAGCCCTAAATGGAGCCAGGGGCGGTGCCCGGCGACGGCGGCGACGACGAAACTGCCGATGGTTCCGGCGATCGCTGTCAGGACGATGACCAGCAACCGCTTTGCATCGGTTTCGAGTGCGTTGTATGCGTCCGGCAGCAACCGTACGGCCGCCAGGTGAAACAACTGGATCGCCAGCAGGCCGAGGGGGAAGGCAACGACGCTGCGCAGCCATGGGATGAGCGGTTTCAGGAGATGCCTCCGCACCGATCCTACTACGGGACCGGCGGCGGCAGTGAGGCTTGCGATATATCCGCAACGGATATACACTAAAACCATGACAAAGAAGCGTCCGGACCCGGGTCCGCTGACGCCCGCGGTGCTGCATATTCTGCTGGCGTTGTCGGCGGGGGGGCGGCACGGGTACGGGATCATGAAGCAGGCGGAGGCGGACTCGCAGGGGAAGGTGAAGATGGGACCGGGGACGTTGTCCGGGGCACTGGGGCGGATGTTGGAGGCGGGGCTGGTGCGGGAGAGTGAGCCGCGGGTGGAGGCGGCGCTGGGCGGGGAGCGGCGGATCTACTACGAGCTGACCGGGGCGGGGCGGAAGGCGCTGGCGTTGGAACTGGAGCGGTACCGTGGGGTGGTGGCGGTGGCGGAAGGGCGGCTGGCGTATGGCGAGTGAGGGGCGGGCGCGGCATTACGGGGCGATTTACGGGAGGCTGCTGCGGCTGTATCCGCGGCCGTTCCGGGAGCGTTTCGGGGAAGAGATGGCGCAGACGTTCGCCGACCTCTGCCGGGAGCGGCGGCAGGCGGGGCGGGGACTGGCGGGGCTGGCGGCATGGGTGTTTGTGGAGACGCTGGCGGGCGTGATGCGGGAGAACGGAAGGCAGATGACACCGATGGGACAGACGATACTTCGCGTAGCGCTGGTGGCGCTGGGGCTGTTGATGGTGCCGCTGGTGGCATCGCGATTGGTGGAGGGCTGGAACTGGCCGCCGCAGGCGTTTGTGCTTACCTACGTTCTATTCTTCGGGACGGGAATGGCGTATGCGCTGATTGCGCGGAAGAGGAAGGCGTGGGCGTACAAGGCGGGGGTGGGGCTGGCGCTGGTGGCGGGGTTCGTGCTGGGCTGGTCGACGATGGTGCACATGTCGGAGACGGAGAACCCGCTGCTGCTGGTGTATTTCGGGGTGCTGGCGGTGGGGGCGGCCGGGGCGGCGGTGGCGCGGCTGGAGGCCCGGGGGATGGCGCGGGCACTTTTTGCGATGGTGGGGGCGCTGGCGGTGGCGGGTGTGGTGACGCAGGTCATCTGGCGGCACGAGGGGGCCGGGCCGGCATGGGAAGTCGTCGTCAGGCACGCGGGGATGGCGGCGGTGCTGACAACGGCGGGACTGCTGTTCCGGCGCGCGAGTCTGGCGGAATCGAAATAGCGACGCCCTCGCCGGAGGGGTCCGGCGAGGGCGTCTATCCAGGGAGCGGACGGGTTAACCGTTCACATCCACTTTGATAGCGCGGGGCTTGGCGACTTCCTTCTTGGGGAGCGTCACGGTGAGGACGCCGTCCTTGAAGGCGGCCGAGACCTTTTCGGCGTCGACGGTGTCGGGGATGCCGAAGTTGCGGGCGAAGGCGCCGTAGCTGCGCTCGATGCGGTGGTAGCCGGCCTTCTTCTCCTTGTGCTCGAACTTGCGCTCGCCCTTGATGGAGAGGATGCCGTTTTCGAGGTGAATGGCGATGTCTTCGAGTTTGACCTCAGGGAGGTCGGCTTTGACGACGAGCTCGTTTTCCGACTCGAGGATATCGACGGCGGGGACCCAGGGACGGGTCTCGGCGGGCGTCTGGATGAGATCGTTGAGAGCCTCTTCGAAGAAGCGGAAGGGGGCCGGGAAGGCCGGGTTGGAGTTAAATTTGGTGAGCAACATGGGATTAGTGACCTCCTTTTCGAATGTGCTTACAAGAAGAGTATATTTTATGAGTCCACTCATGTCAACATCTGAACGCAAATTTCCTGCCCCTCGCCCCACGGCCCTTTATCCTCGCCGTTTCCGCAGCCAGTACCCCACCCGGAACGCGAGCAGCACGCCAAGCACGGCGCCGTAGTAGATAGGCGTCCATAGCGCCGCCTTGCCCTGCCAGAAGAAATGGACGACGCCGGCAGCGGCGGCCGGGTAGGCGAGGCGATGGAGGCGCTGCCAGTTGCGGCCGCCGAGGGCGCGGATGGCGGCGTTGAAGCTGGTGGCGGCGAGGGGGAGCATGAGGAGGAGCGAGAGGGCGCCGGCGATGAAGAAGCGGCGGGCGGTGAGGTCTTCGCGGATGATCTCCATATCCCAGAGGACATCGATGCCGAAGTAGTGGAGGGCGTGGAGGGAGCCGTAGAAGAAGGCGAACAGGCCGAGCATGCGGCGGAAGCGGATGAGGGGGTTGAGGGAGGGAAGGCGGCGGAGGGGGGTGATGGCGAGGCTGAGGAGGAGGAAGCGGAGGGTCCAGTTGCCGGTGAAGCGGGCGACGGTTTCGATGCGGTTGATGCCGAGGGAGTTGGTGTGCCAGCGCCAGGCGAGTTCGGCCAAGGGGAGGAGGCAGAGGAGGAAGACGAGGAGTTTGGCGAGGGGGTGGGAGAGGAAGCGTTGCACGGGAAGGAGGAACCTCGGCCTCCCCTCACATTATTCCCCAGCTATCCGAAGAGGACAGTGGAGACCACTTTCTTGGAACGAACAATGCACCGCGCGACCGGGGCCGTGCTGGCTCTGCTGATGCTTGGCGGATGCGGCCGGCCGGGGCCGGACGTAAAGACAACCGGCGGAGGGGAGGCGGCGGCCTCGGTGGCGCCGGTGGCACCGGTGGCGAAGCGGCTGGTGTATCCGTGGTCGGTAGTGGCGGGCGGGGTGGATTCCGGAGCGGCCTTGCGGCGGGCGGCCGAGGAGGACCCGACGGTGGCGGCGCATTATGGGGGGCTGGCGCTTGAGAAGTTCGAGGCTCGCCGGCTGGCGGCTGACCGGCGGGGGTATGTCTCCTACCGGGTGCGGGACCGGGTGTACTGGACGCGGCGGCTGGTGACGTTGCGGGCGGGGGAAGAGGTGCTTTCCGACGGCCGGGAGCTGATCCGTGGGCGCTGCGGGAACCGGTTCAGCGAGACGCCGCGACTGCCGGTAGCGGCGGTGGAGGTGGAGCCGGCCGAAGCAGTGATGGATGAGCCGGTGCTGGGGGCGCAGCTGTTGACCTCGCCGGCGTTTCCAATGGAGATGGCCGGCGGGCCGGTGCGTCCGGAGGAAGCGGGGAAACCGCGCGTGGCGGCCGGGGAACCGTTGACGGTGTTGCCGCCGCCGGGGGTGGCGGACGCGCTGCCGCCGGCGTGGGTAAACGGGGGCGCGGGCCTACCGGTCGCGCCGATCGTGGCGGGCGGAGGAGGCGGGGGAGGCGGGGCTCCGCCGGCGGGTTCGACGCCCGCGCCGCCGGGAGAAACCACCACGCCACCGAACGGGATTATCATCGCGCAGGGGCCGCCGCCAACGGGAGTGGAGATTCCGCCGCCGCTGGTGACGCCGCCGCTATCTGAACCCCCGACAACGATACCGCCGCCGGGAAACCCGCCGACCTTGCAGACACCGCCGCCGGGGAATCCGCCGCCGGTTAACCTGCCGCCGTACGATCCGCCGGGAAATCCGCCGCCGAGTTTTCCGCCGACGCCGGTGCCGGAGGGGAATCCACCGCCGGGAGGGCCGCCGCCGACGAGTCCGTTGCCGCCGCCGGGCAGTCCGCCGCCGGGCGGACCACCGCCGATTGACCCCCCGCTGCCGCCCCCGGGCGAGCCGCCGGTCTCCTCGGTCCCGGAGCCGGGCGCCTGGGTGCTGGCAACGATCGGGCTGGCCGGGATCGCGCTGGGTGCGATTGGCCGCCGGATGCGTGCGGGCCGGGACTAGTCGAGGCCGGCAGGCAGGCCGACTTCGTTTTGCGGATCCGACATGGCGTGGCGTCCGGGGCCGAGGGGGAGCAGCTTCTTCTCGGCGGCCGGGAGCTGGCCCCAGTTGCGGAGTTTTTTCCGGGACGGGTTGGCCGGGATGCGGGCGGCGAGTTCGCGCTTTTGGGCGGCGAATTCGGGCTTGGTGGCGAGGTTATGCCACTCGTTGGGGTCGGCGGCGTGGTCGTAGAGCTCCTCGCCGTCGGGAAATTTGGAGTAGCGCCAGCGTTCGGTGCGGAGGCTGACTTTATCGGGGCCGTCCCAGGTGATGGCGGGTTTGTCCCAGGGGGCGGCGGGGTTGTTGAGGAGCGGGCGGAGGCTGCGGCCGTCGAGACCTGGGCGGGGCGGGAGGCCGCAGAGGTCGGCGAGGGTAGGGTAGAGGTCGACGAGTTCGACGGTGCGTTCGCACTGGCCGCCGGGTTTGGAGACGCCGGGGGCGGCGATGGTGAGGACGACGCGGCAGGAACGTTCCCAGAGGGTGAACTTGCGCCACTGCTGTTTTTCGCCGAGTTGCCATCCGTGGTCGGACCAGAGGACGACGATGGTGTCGTCGCGGTTGGGCCCGGCGGCGAGTGAGGCCAGGACGCGGCCGATGTTGGCGTCGACGTAGTGGATGCAGGCCAGATAGCTGGCGACGGCGCGTTTCCACTGGCGGGTGGAGGAGATGTGATCGTGATCGCGGAGGCTGCGGATGGCGGATTTGGGTACGTCGGCAAGGTCATTTTCGAGGACGGGGGGAAGGGTGATGGAGTCCTCGGGGAACTTGTCGAAGTATTTTTTGGGGGCGTACCAGGGGAGGTGGGGGCGATAGAAGCCGCAGGCGAGGAAGAAGGGCTTGTCGTGGCGGCGTTGGAGGAAGTCGCCGGCCCAGAGGGCGAGGCGGGTATCGGCGGTGTCCTCGTCCTTGACGTCGAGGGGGCTCCAGTCGAAGTGGCCGGCGCCGGGGATCTGGTTGACGGGAGTTTTGGCGGGGTGGAGGAAGCCGTCGAAGTTGTAGTAGGCCTGCCAGGAGGCGGCCTCATTCTGGCTGCCGTGGAAGATTTTGCCGCCGCCGAGGACGGAGTAGCCGTTGCGGCCGAAGTGCTGGGGGAGGGTGACGGCATCGGGGGCTCCATCGCGCCAGACGTCGCCGTTGGTGTAGACGCCGGTGGTGGAGGGCAGGAGGCCGGTCATGAGGCTGGCGCGGGAGGGGTTGCAGCTGGGGGCCTGGCAGTAGGCGCGGCGGAAGGTGACGCCGCGTTTGGCGAGGGCGTCGATGTGGGGAGTGACGGTTTGGGGGTGGCCGGCAAGGGCGCCGACCCAGTCATTGAGATCGTCGACGGCGAGGAAGAGCACGTTCGGGCGGCGGCGGGGGGTCTGGGCGTGGAGGGCGGCGCCGAGTGCGGCCGCCAGCCACTCTCTGCGAGCGATGGACATGGCTCAGACCAATATACCGGTGAACAGATTGACACCGGGCGCGGGACATGAAAGAAGGAAGGGACTATGCGAGCGACGGTTGCATTTCTGATTTGCGCGGCGGTGGGGATGGCGGATGAGGCGGATGGGCTGGCGCAGGCGCGGGTCCGGGCGGGGCAGTTTGAAAGAGCGGTGGGAGCGGCGCAACGACTGCTACAGGCGTGGTTGCGGGCGGCCGATCCGGTGACGCTGCTGCTGCCGGACCGCGTGGACGCGCCGCGGGAGAAGTGGATCTACACGCCCCACAACTCGGGGGCGGACCTGTATCCGTATCTGATTCTGACGGCGCAGATGACGAACCCGGAGCTGTACCGGGGCCGGATGATGGAGATGCTGCGGAACGAGGTGCGGTATACGAACGCGAAGGGGGCGGTGCCGGGGAACTACACGTTTGCGGACCGGAAGCTGGGGCCGGCGAGCCTGTTCGGGGCCGGGGAGTATGCCAAGGACGGGCTGCTATCGGTGACGGAGTATCTGGGGCGGACGCCGTGGTTCTACCGGATGGTGGACATGACGGCGGACGCGATGGGGCAGTGGGCCGTGGAATCGAAGTTCGGGAAGCTGCCGGCGGCGGATGCGGAGTTGAACGGGGACTATCTGCAGACGCTGTTCCGGCTATATGCGATGACGGGGGAGGCGCGGTTTCTGGAGGCGGGGCGGCGGATTGCGGATGCCTATATCGAAGAGGTCCTGCCGGCCAACGGGGGTGTGCCGAGCGGGGTGTGGAACTTTACGACGCACACGGGGGACGGGAAGCTGAAGCTGCGGGACCACGGCAACGAGGCGGTGGTGGGGTTGACGATGGCGTATGTGACCGAGCAGCGGCTGGGGGCGGAGCGGGCGGCGCGTTACCGGCCGGTGATTGCGCGGATGTTCGACCGCATATTGGCATCGGCGAATCCGGACGGGCTGCTGTACAACGAAGTGGACGCGCGGACGCTGCGGCCGATCAATGCGCGGCTTTCCGATAACTGGGGATACGTGTATGCGGCGATGTACATGTACTACCAGGCGACGGGAGAGGAGAAATACCGGGAGGCGGTGCGGCGGGTATTGGGGAATCTGGGGAAGTATCGGAACCAGGTGTGGGAGGGACCGGAGGGGCCGCCGCCGGGGAAGTTTGACGGGTATGCGGATACGATTGAGGGCGCTATTTACCTGGTGAACCGGGAGCCGGTGGGCGCGGCGCTGGACTGGATCGACTCCGAGATGCAGGTGATGCTGGGGATGCAGAAGGCCGACGGGCATGTGGAGTATTGGTACGGGGAGGGCAACTTCAACCGGACGGCGCTGCTGTGGGCGTTGCAGAAGAGCCAGGGGGTGCGGCCGGTGCACTGGACGCCGGGCGTGGGCGTAGGCGCGGTGCGGGACGGGGAGCGGCTGCTGCTGCATGTGGCGGCGGGTGGGCCGGTGGCGGTGCAGTTCGATTTCGCGCGGCACCGGCGGGTGCTGCAACTGGACCGGAACTATGCGCGTTTGAACGAGTTCCCGGAGTGGTATACGGTGGATGAGAACCGGCTGTACCGGCTGCGCCGGGCGGGCGAGGCGGGCGCGGGCCAGGTGATGCTGGGCGCCGAACTGGTGGCGGGCGTGACGCTCGGGGCTGGCGACTGGATAGTGGAACGGGAAGGACCGGCGAACTGAGATGCGACTTTTCTTACTGGTGCTGATGGCGATGGCCGGGAACGCGGCCGAGTTCAACGAGGTGGAGGTGTTCCGCGCGGGCGAGGGCGGCTACCACACTTATCGCATTCCGGCGCTGGTAGTGACGCAGAAGGGGACGCTGCTGGCGTTCTGCGAGGGGCGGCGCGGGGGCGGCGGGGACTCGGGCGACATCGACCTGCTGATGAAGCGGAGCCACGACAACGGGCGGACGTGGACGCCGGTGCAGGTGATTGCGGACTTCGATAAAGACACGATCGGGAATCCGGCGCCGGTGGTGGACCGGCGGACAGGGGAGATCGTGCTGCTGTTGACGCGGAATCCGGGCAACGTGACGGAGAAGCAGATTGTGGAGGGAACGGCGGCGGGGACGCGTACGGTGTGGGTGACGCGGAGCCGGGATGACGGGGCGTCGTGGATGCTGCCGGAGGAGATAAC
The DNA here is from genome assembly GCA_964632345.1 of uncultured Solibacteraceae bacterium. Lineage (GTDB taxonomy): Bacteria > Acidobacteriota > Terriglobia > Bryobacterales > Bryobacteraceae. The sequence continues at coordinate 8,609 of CAZWDD010000197.1, forward strand.
GGCGAGCGTGAAGAAGGCCGATTGGACATGGTACGCGACGGGGCCGGTGAACGGGATCCAACTGCGGGACGGGCGGCTGGTGATCCCGTGTGACCACATACGGGCGGGGACGAAGGCGATGCATTCGCATGTGATTGTGAGCGACGACGGGGGCCGGACGTGGCAGATCGGCGGGGTGGCGGGGGAGAAGACGAATGAATCGACGGTGGTGGAGCTGAACGATGGGAAGCTGCAGCTGAACATGCGTTCCTACCACGGGCGGCACCGGCGGGCGGTGGCCGAGAGCCGGGACCGGGGGATGACGTGGACGGAGTTGCGGCTGGACGAGGCGCTGGTGGAGCCGGTGTGCCAGGCGTCGCTGATCCGGGTGGGTCGGGACCGGCTGCTATTTGCCAATCCGGCGTCGGAGAAGCGGATGCGGATGACGGTGAAGATGAGCCGCGACGGGGGGAGGACGTGGCCGGTGGAGCGGGTGGTGCACGAGGGGCCGGCGGCGTATTCGTCGCTGGCGGAGCTGAAGAACGGGCGGATCGGGCTGCTGTATGAGCGGGGGGAACGGGGCGCGTATGAGCGGATCACGTTCGCCCGGTTCGACCGTGGATGGGTGGAGGGGCGGCGGTAGCGGCTACCTGGGTCTGTTGGCGGCGGTCTCGGCGGCGATGATGGCGTTCATGGCGGCGAGACGGGCGGGTTTGGGGACGTCGGGCGCGGTGAGCGCGGTATAGAGAGACAGGGCGCGAGCGCGGTTGCCGGCGGCCAGGAGACGTTCGGCGCAGATGAGGCAGGCATCGGCAACGGCCGGGCGCATGGGGCCGGCGGCACGGGCGAGGGCGGCCTGCAGTTCGCGGGCGGCGGGTTCGCCGGAGATGGCGCCGAGGGCGGCGATGGCGGCGCGGGCAATTTCGGGATCGGGAGACTGGGCCAGCTTCGTGATGGCGGGGACGGCTTTGACGTCGCGGCGCTTGGCAAGGGAGTTGATGACGCCGGCGAGACGGACGCCCTTGAGGCGCGTGAGGGCGTTGCGGAGGGCCTCATCGGGGGCGGGGCCGGCGATGGGTTCCAGGCCATAGCGGGCGTAGACGCTCAGGTGCTCGTTATCGAGAAGGGCGGCGAGGGCGGGGACGGCGTCAACGGAGCCGAGTTCGCCGAGGCGGACGCAGGCCTTGGCCTTGCGGAACTCGGGAGCGGCGTTGTCCTTGAGGATGCGGATGAGCGCGGACGGGTCCATGGAGGCGATTTCGCGTTCCTGGAACTCCTGCGGGGGCTGGGGGGGCTTGGGTGCTTGTGGCATGGGGGGATCTCCTCAGA
>CAZWDD010000198.1:0-9895 GCA_964632345.1 uncultured Solibacteraceae bacterium
CGAGGACCAGATAGCCCTGGGCGGCGATGTGCTGGCGGACGCGCGAGAGCTGGGTCCGCCAGTCGAGCCCCTTGACGAGCCGGATGTCGATGGCGGCGGTGGCTTCGGAGGGGACAATATTGGCGGCGGTGGCGCCGGTATTAGCCGCCTTCATGCCACGGATGTTGAGGGTAGGGGAGGCATAGGTGGCGTGCAGCCGCTGGCCGCCGCCCTCCACTTCGGCGATACCGTGATCGTGGCGGAGCAACTCCTCAATCGGCGGGAGTTTCTCAATCGCGGCGCGTTCGGCGGTGTTGAAGGGGACGACTCCATCGTAAAAGTTCTTCACCAGGATGCGGCCCTCGCCGTCGGTAAAGGTGGAGAGAAGACGGGCGAGGCGTGCGGCCGGATTGGGGACCCAGCCGGCGTAGTGGCCGGAGTGAAGAGCACGTTGGGGACCGAAGACGGTCAACTCCAGAGAGACGACGCCGCGAACGCCGAAGACCAACGACTGCTGCCGGTTTTGATGGACATGACCGTCACAAATCAGCCAGATGTCGCCCTTGACCAGGTCCCGGTAGGCGCGAAGGTACTCGGCGAGATGGCGTGAGCCAGCCTCCTCCTCTCCCTCGAAGAAGAAGCGGATGTTCGACTTGTGCTTGATGCCGAGCGACCTGATGGCGTCCAGCGCGACGGCCATGGCCATGATGGGAGCTTTGTCATCGGCCGCACCACGGCCGTAGAGGCGCCACTCGGGGTCGTAGACGGATTGCGCAAGGAGAACCGGCTGATTCCGCGTGTCGCGTAGTTCGGGTAGAAAAGGTTGTTTATTGATCCACTCAGAGGGTTCGACGGGCATGCCGTCGTAGTGCGCGTAGAAGTTGACGGAGCGGGTAGCGCCGGGAGTCCGGATTTCGCCAAACACAATGGGAGCGTGGTCGCGGAGTTCGAGGAGGCGCATGGGGACGCCGCGGGCGGCAAACAGTCGCTGAATGGCGGATGCGTTGCGGCGGATGTTGGGGAGGTCCGTGGAGACGTTCGGTATGGCGACGAGCGAGGCGAACTCCTTTAGGATGGCCTGTTGGCGAGTGGCAATGAAATCAGAAACCGGGTCAGCGGAGAGGGAGAGGGCAAGCGCGAGGCCAGCGAAAGAGCAGATTCGCATAGCTGTATCGTACCCGGGCGGGATTCCCAACAGGAGACGGAGGGAGTAGACTTTCGACGGATGGAGGTGACCAGAGGAGATGGGACTCACCGCACGAACGGTTGCGTATTTTTACATTCGGGTGGAGGATGCCCCGGAAAAGGCGTACGACCTGCTGGCCAGGATGGCATCAGCGGAAGTCAACCTGCTGGCGTTCAGCGCGGTCCCGTTCGGGCCGAACCACTTTGAAATGACGGTATTTCCAGATCGGAGCGAAACCTTTCTGGCGCTGGCAAAAACGATGCAGTGGGCGGTTGCCGGCCCGCAGCACGCGCTGCTGGTGCAGGGCGACGACCATCTTGGCGCGCTGGCCGACATTCAGCAGATGCTGCTCGATGCGGATGTGGAGATCTACGCATCGACGGGGGTGACGGATGGCAGCGGGCGATTCGGATACTTGATCTATTTCAAAGAGGCGGACTACGAGAGGGCGGCCCGGGCGCTCGGCGCGGTGCAGACGCCGGGCGGCGGATAGAAGCCATGCGGGGAAAACGGAGGAGCGCCTTCCCCGCCCCTCTCCACTACTTCCGCTCCTCGTTCCCCGGGGAGCCAGCGGTTCCGACGAGCGGCTTTTTCTTGTCCCGCCAGTCCTTCAACCCACACGATGCGGCCACTTTGTAGCCGGCTTTTGTCAACATGTCCGCGGCACGCGCGGCTCGGCCTCCGCCGTTTCAAGCGGTGATGATGGTTTTGTCCTTGGGGACTTCCGCCATCCGTTTTTCCAACTCGCCGATGGGGATATTGACATAACCCTTCAGAGAGCCAAGTTCGGCAATTTCCTTGGGTTCGCGCACGTCGAGGAAGAAGACGTTGGCCTGCTCGCGAATAAACTGCTGCAGTTCCTCCGCGTCGGTAATCTTCTTCACGTCCGCCGGCTTGGCCGGGTCCTGCGCATAGAGCGCCGATGCCAGCCCGAGGAGGGTGAGGAGTTTCTTCATTCCTTGAGTGTATCCGGTGGCTGCGGGGTGTTCATTGTGACTCCATCCAGCCATCGCGAAGATTGATGATCCGGTGGCCGTAGGCGGCATTCTTCTCGTTGTGCGTCACCTGCACGATGGTGGCGCCTCCATCGTTCAACTTGCGGAACAACTGCATGATCTCTTCGCCCTGGGAGGAGTGGAGATTGCCGGTGGGTTCGTCGGCGAGGATGATGGACGGGCTGGAGATGACGGCCCTGGCGACGGCGACCAACTGCTGCTGCCCGCCGGAGAGTTGGCTGGGATAGAGGTCCTTTTTCCCGACGATTTGAAAGCGGTCAAGCACATCGGCAACGAGGCTTTCCCGCTCGTCACGCCGGATGTTGCGATAGGTGAGCGGCACCTCCAGGTTTTCGTAGACAGTCAGGTTATCGAGCAGGTGATAGCTCTGAAACACAAACCCGAAGTGCGCTCTGTAAAGGTCCATGCGCGCCTTGCGGTTGAGAGAGTGGACGGGACGATCCATGAGCCAGTACTCCCCCTGCCAATCGGCGTCGTGCATGCCGAGGATATGGAGAAGAGTCGACTTTCCGGCGCCGGAGGGCCCCATGACGGAGATGAACTCGCCGGGGGAAATGTCGAGATCGATCCGGCGGAGGACGTAGGTGCGGGAGGCACCGTGATGGAAGGACTTCTCCAGGCCCCGGAGCCGGACGAGCGGAGCACTCATGCGGCGGGCGACTCGCGCGACTCCTCGACAATGCGGCCGTCGAACAGGCGGATGGTGCGGTCGGCGTAGGTGGCGTAACGGGGATCGTGGGTGACCATGCAGATGGTGGCGCCACCGCGGTGGAGTTCGCGGAGGAGGTCCATGACCTGCTCACCGTTCTGGGAGTCGAGGTTGCCGGTGGGTTCGTCGGCAAGAAGAATGGAGGGATCGCCGTCGAGCGCGCGGGCGACGGCGACGCGCTGCTGCTGGCCACCGGAGAGTTGGGCGGGATAATGTTTGATGCGGTGGGACATGCCGACGCGTTCGAGTGCTTCGAGGACGCGCTTCTTGCGGTCGGCGCCGCTCATGCCGCGATAGGTGAGCGGGAGTTCCACGTTCTCAAAGACCGTCAGATCACCAATCAGATTAAAAGCCTGGAAGATGAAGCCGATCTCGCGATTGCGGATACGGGCCCGCTCGGCGAGCTTGAGGCTCTGCACGGACTGTCCATTGAGGACATAGGAGCCACTGGAAGGCGAATCGAGCAGTCCGAGAATCGCCAGTAGCGTGGACTTGCCGCAGCCGGATGGCCCGGAGATGGAGACGTATTCGCCGCGCTTGAGCTGCAAATGGATGCCGGCAAGTGCGTGGGTTTCCACTTCATCGGTCGTGAATACTTTGGTTACGCCATCCATGGTGAGTAGGGCTTCGCTCATCGGTGGTAATGCTCCTCTATTTCCTGAGTTTGATGCGGTTCTGGGCGTCGTACTGGGACATGTCGGAAAGCAGGACGGTATCGCCGACCGAGAGGCCTTCCAGAACCTCGATGTGATTGACGGAGGCGCGGCCCAGCTTGACGGGGACGCGAATGGCTTCGTCGGAGCCGGGAACGAGCTTAAAGAGCGTGATGGTGCTGTTGGGTTGGCCGTAGACCGGCCGGCCGACAAAAACGGCGTCCGGGATGCGTTCGAGATCAATGGTGCCATCGACGCTGAGATCGGGACGGGCGCCCGGCGGAAGCGCGCCGGTGAGGGTGATGTCGACGGTGACCGTGCCGTTGATGGCCGCTGGATCGATACGCGAAACGCGGCCGGGAATGAGGCCATTGCGCGTGTCAATGCTGGCCTGCTGGCCGATCAGAATATCTTTGGTCTGCGTTTCGGCGATCTTCAGTTCGGCCTTGAGGCGGGTTGGTTGTGCGACTTTGGCGAGGACAGTACCGGGGAGGACCTTCTGCCCAACTTCAACGGCCATCTGCTGGAGCACGCCGGAGGCGCCTGCACGCACTCTCAACTCGGCGACCTGCTGTTTCTTGAGCGTCCAGGCCGCGCGGAGTTTTTCGATTTCCACCTTCTGTGAGGCGAGTTGCGCTTCGATGGATTCGGCGAAGTTCGCAACACGTTGGGACTCGATCTGGGTGCGGCCGGCAAGCTCTTCGGCCTTCGCCTTGGTGAGCCTGTATTCCAGGTCGGACTTGAGGCCCAGCTTGATGAGGGCCTCGTCGCGGTCCGCCTGCAACTTGGCCTGGCTATATTCGCTCTGAACGCGGGCAGCGTTGGAGACCTGGTCGAGGCGCTGCGACTCCAGTTTTACTTTAAGGTCGCGGTAGTTCGCCTCGGCCGCCTTCACCTGCCATTCGGCATCGGAGGCCGCAAGTTCCAGTTCCGGGTTGGAGAGTTCCAGGAGCACGGAGTTGGCCAGTACGTTAGCACCGGCGCGGAGGTGGATTTTTTCCACCCGGCCTTCGGAGGCTGCGGGGATAAATAGGATCTCCTCCGGGACGAGGGTGCCCATGCCGCGAACATTGCGCAATAACGGACCGCGCTTTACCGTATCGGGCCACACGGTGGCGGCCTCTACCGTGACGGCAGCCGGCTGGAGACGGCTGAGCCAGAAGGTAACTCCGGCAGCGGCGGCCACCACGGCAGTGCCGAGGAGGATGCGCCGGATCATGCGCTTTTTTGCTGCGCCTTGGCGAGGTACGTCCATAAATTATTCTGTCTCTTCAGGGCAAATTGGCGGCCAATTACCAGCCGACTTTCATCTCTTTCCGTATCATCACTTTAGCTCAGGGGTAAGGAATGGGGGAAGGGGCACGGGGTGTTCGCTTGTGGGACGCGGCGAGCGGAAGCGAACGATTAAAGGGCGAGCAGTCGGCGCGCCTTTCCGTCAAAAGCACTGGCTTCGCGCGTCCGCTTGGCCGAACGCAGGATGCCCGCATAGGCCGAATAGAGTTCACCGATCATCTGGCGCTGCTCGGCGGGGAGCGAATGAGCGAACGCGCCGAGCGAATGGAGGCAGCGCTCGGCAGCCGCCAGGCGGCCCTGCTGGATGTGGACAAGGGCGAGATCGAAGAGCGCGGCGGCATGCTGCGGCGATTGCAGCCGATTGGCGGATTCCAGCAGGTTAAGCTCGTCAGAGAAGAGGCGTTCGGCCTCTGTATAGCGCCGTTGCACCTGGAACGACTGGGCAAGGAAATGGAGCGCGTCGATAGAGGCCGGCGCGGTGGGTCCGAGGCGTTTGACGCGGATTTCGTGAACGCGGCGGAAGAGGCGTTCGGCACCGGAGCCCTTGTCCTGACGAAGAAAAAGGGCCGCAAGATTGGCGAGGCCCGACTCAGTCTGCGGGTGGACCGGGCCAAGCGAAGATTCGAAGATAGAAACGGCGCGGCGGAGCAACGGTTCGGCTTCGGCCAATTGCGCCTGGACGAGCAGAAGTTCGCCGAGATTATTGAGGCCGGCGGCAAGCGTGGGATGGGAGGGCCCGAGCGAATCCTCCCACAGTTGAATCGCACGTCGCTGGAACCCGGCGGCGGCCGGAAGGCGGCCGGCTTTCCGGTGCAGAACCGCGAGGTTGTTGAGAACGCTGGCCAGCGCCGGGCGGTCCAGCGGTGACTGGGTTTCGCGGATGGCGAGGGCCTGCCGGTAGCAGTCTTCTGCGGCGGCGGAGCGGCCGACGTTCTGGTGCAGCGAGCCCAAGTTGTTGAGCGTGGTCGCGACGTCGGGATGCCGTGGACTGAGTAACTCCTGCTTGATGCGGAGCGATTTTTCAAGGGCGGCGAGGGGTTCGGGGCCCGGGGCGAGAACGGTGGCGAGATTATTGAGTGCGGCGGCGTAGTGGAGGCGATCCGGCGTGGAAACGGCTTCGTGCATGGCGAGCGAGGCCCGGTAGGAGGCCTCGGCGGCGGCTGGGCGACCAAGGCGCCGGTAGACTTCACCGAGGTTATTGAGGGTGATGGCATGTTCCCCGCTCGCCGGGCCGTTGGCGCGCGTCCAGAGGGCGATCGCGAGTTTGTATTCGGCTTCGGCGGCGGCAAAGCGGGCCGCCGCGTGGAGCATGGAGCCATAGTTGTTGTGGGCTTTGGCGCGGAGCGAGAAAGGAAATTGGAAACGTTCGGCGGAGACCGTGACCTGTCCGTAGAGGAGTTCGGCTTCGGCGTACTGCTGGGAATCGGTGAGTTGCCGGGCGCGGGACATCTGCATCTCCCAGTCTTCGAGGCGCTGCAGGCCGTCGGCCGGCTGCGCGATTAGCGGCGGCATTGCCAGGAAGATCAGCAGGAGGGATAGCGGCATGGGAAGCGCTCCATGCCTAACCAATACGGACGAGGAAGAGATTCGTTCCGTGATTCCGGGAACGAATTTGGAGGGTGCGTCATAATGGTTGGAAGTGACTGTGCTCTCCATCGACGAACAGGTCACCTACCTTCGCAAAGGGTTTGCGGAAATGATCCGCGAAGAAGAGTTGCGGGAACGGCTGAAAAGCGGCCGGCCGCTGCGTGTGAAGGCAGGGTTCGACCCCACGGCTCCAGATCTTCATCTGGGCCATACCGTATTGCTGCGGAAGATGAAACATTTCCAGGACATGGGCCACCAGGTGATTTTCCTGATTGGCGACATGACCGGACTGATCGGCGACCCGACTGGACGCAACCTGACGCGCCCGCCGATGACGCAGGAGGAGATCAATCAGAACGCCGAGACTTACAAAGCCCAGGTGTTCAAGATACTCGATCCGGAAAAGACGGTGGTGGACTTCAATTCGCGCTGGCTGGAATCGATGAAGTTCGAGGACATGATCCGGCTCTGCTCCCACTACACGGTGGCGCGGATTCTGGAGCGGGACGACTTTGCGAAGCGGTACCAGTCCCACACGCCGATCTCGATCCATGAGTTCCTCTACCCCCTGGCACAGGGGTTCGACTCGGTGCAACTGCGCTGTGACGTGGAGCTTGGCGGTAACGATCAGAAGTTCAACCTGCTGGTGGGGCGGGAGTTGCAGAAGACCTACGGGCAGGCGCCGCAGATTGTGGCGACCGTACCGCTCCTGGAAGGTCTCGACGGCGTCGAAAAGATGTCGAAATCGAAGGGCAACTACGTGGGCATCACGGAATCGCCGGAGGAGATGTTCCGGAAGCTGATGTCGATCGGTGACGACCTGATGTACCGCTACTTCGAGTTGTTGACGGACAAGAGCGTGGCCGAGATCGACGCATTCCGCCGCGGGCATCCGAAAGAAACGAAGATGGAGTTGGCGAAGTTGATCATCGCCGACTTTCACTCACGGGCTGAGGCGGAACGCGCAGCGGCCGAGTGGGTTCGTGTGGTGGCGGGCGGAGAAGTGCCTGCCGATATTGAGACGGTCTCGATCGGCGAGCCGTCTTTGCGCATCGATAAGGTTCTGGCGAAGGCCGGGATCGCGGCGTCGACAAGCGACGCCAACCGGCTGGTGAAGGCCGGTTCGGTGGAAGTGAACGGACAACCCGTGAAGGAATTCATTGTGCTCCCGTTTCCGGGAGAGTATGTCATCCGCGCCGGGAAGAAGTGGAAAAAGGTGATTGGATGATACGCCCCAAGCGGTACCTGATGAAGCTGGCGGAGCGCGAACTGCAGTTCGGCGACCGGACGCTCATCATGGGCATAATTAACGTGACGCCGGACTCGTTCAGCGACGGCGGGAAGTATATGGACCCGGAGCGCGCAGCAGAGCGCGCGCTGGAACTGGAAGCGGAGGGCGCCGACATTATCGATATCGGCGCCGAATCGACGCGGCCCGGATCGGAGCGCGTCTCCGAGGCCGAGGAATTGCGGCGGCTGATCCCGGTGTTGAAAAAACTGAAGGGCCGGCTGAGCGTGCCGGTGTCGGTCGACACGACGAAGGCGGCGGTGGCGGCGAAGGCGCTCGAAAACGGCGCCGAACTGATCAACGATGCGAGCACGCTCACGTTTGACGCGGAGTTGGGCAAGGTGGTGGCGGCGGCGAATGCCGGCCTGATCCTGAACCATATGCGCGGGACGCCGGAGACGTGGGCGAAGCTCGGAACGCTGGCCCACCCGATGAAGTCCGTGATGGAGGACCTGGATGCCGGTATCAGCCGGGCGCGGCGCGCCGGCATCGACCGGGGCCGCATTATCGTCGATCCGGGCCTTGGCTTCGGCAAGCGCGGCGAACAGAACTACGAACTACTGGCGCGGCTGGGAGAGATGGCCGGGTTGGACCTGCCGGTATTGGTGGGGCCCTCGCGGAAGAGCTTTCTGGGACAGCGCGAGACGGCGGATGCCGACCGCGCGACGGCAGCGGCCGTGACGGTGGCCGTGCTGCACGGCGCCCATATTGTCCGGGTGCATGACGTGGCGGGCATCCGCGCCGTGCTGCAGACGGCAGACGGGATTCTGCGAAGCCTGAGCGAAGAGCCGGCCGGTGCGAAGGGCAAGAAGGCCGTCGCCCCGCGCGACGTGGAGTTCAGCCAGAAGCGGGCTCCGGAGGTGAGGGAAGGCAAGCCGCTGCGTCCGCCGGGGCCGGCGCCGGCGGTGGTGAAGCCGTTCGAGGAGCGGCCACCGCGACGGTTCGATACCGACGATCGGCCACCGCGACGGTTCGATAGCGACGATCGGCCACCGCGACGGTTCGATAGCGACGATCGTCCTCCGCGGAGGACCGAGGGCGGCGACCGGCCGCCCAAGCGTTTCGACAGGGAAGACCGCCCGAGCCGTCCTCCGTTCAAGAAGAGTTTTGGCGATGGTGGGGACCGGCCGCCATTTAAGAAATCGTTCGGTGATCGTCCGCCGTTCCGCAAGAGCAGCGGAGAAGGCGGGGATCGTCCGCCGTTCAAGAAGAGCTTCGGCGATAGCGGTGACCGTCCGCCCTACAAGAAGCCGTTCGGCGATCGCCCGCCCGCGAAGAAGAGCTTCGGTGACGGCGGGGACCGCCCGCCTTTCAAGAAGAGTTTCGGCGGCAAGCCTCCGTTTCAGAAGGACGGGGGCGGGTTCAAGCCAAAGCGGAGTCCGGTGCGGAGTCCACGGCCGAAGCGGGATAGCTGACCGAGTCAGTGAGCGCCGCTGACGGTGATGAAGCCCGGCAGCAGTTGTTTGGCCACGCGGCCGGCGAGCAGATCGTCCCGCGTGGCCAGAGTGGCCGGTAGATCGAGGCGCGCGGCTGGCGTTTCGCCTCGGAGTTTGCGGGTGATGGCGGCGACCGAGTCGTAGCCCATGCGATAGGGATCCTGAAGAACGAGGGAGTCGATCCACACTTCCTTGAGGTCGGCGATGAGCGCGTCGGAGGCGTCGAAGGCGACGAGCTTGACGGTTCTGTTGGTGCGGGACTTCAAGGCTTGGACGGCGCCGGAGGAACTGGATTCGTTGTCGGCGAAGAGGCCGGCGAGATCCGGATGGGCGGTCATCATGTTTTCGGTGACGGCCATTGCCTTGGCACGGTCGGCCATGCCGAATTGGAGACCGACAAGTTGGATGCCTGGGAAGCGGGCCTTCAGCTCTTCGGTGAATCCATCTTCCCGTTCCATCGTGGAAGCGCTGCCGGGCATGAAGCCGATGATGCCGACCTTGCCCTTGCCTCCGAGGAGTGCGCCGATGCGGCGGGCGGCGATCCGGCCGCCTTCGCGGTTATCGGTGGCGACGTAGGAGAGGCGGTTGGGCGTGTCGACATCGGAGTCGTAGATGACGGTGGGGATGCCGGCGGCCGTGGCGCGATCGACGACGTTGACGAGTGCTTTCTTATCGACTGGGGCGAGCGCGATGCCGGCCAGACCGCGGTTGACCATGGACTCGACGATGTCCTGCTGTCGTTTGGCGT
>CAZWDD010000199.1:0-9869 GCA_964632345.1 uncultured Solibacteraceae bacterium
CGGCCGGTTGATACGGCTTCACCGGCGGCCCGCCGCGCTTCTCCACCAGCAGTCCCGATACCGCCAGCGCCTGGTCCCGCAGCATCTCCGCCGGCATCCGGAATCGCGGCCCCCGCGCCAGCAGCCGGTTCTCCGGGTCCTTCTCCCGCAGCGCATCGGTCACCCGCGAGCTCTGCCGGTACGTCTCGCTCATCAGAATCGTCTTCCACAGCCGCTTCACGTTCCACCCGCGGTCCATGAAGTCCACTGCCAGCCAGTCGAGCAACTCCGGATGGCTCGGCCAATCCCCCTGCGCGCCGAAATCCTCCGTCGTCTTCACCAACCCCGTCCCGAACGCCATCTGCCAGATCCGGTTCACCGCCACGCGCGCCGTCAACGGATTCTGCCGGTCCACCAGCCATTCGGCCAGCCCCAGCCGGTCCGCCCGCCGCACCACGCCCGGCCCAGCCAGCGCCGCCGGCAACCCGCGCGTCACCTTCTCGCCCGGCTTGTCATAGGCCCCCCGCAGCATCACGAACGTGTCCGGCCGCTCCGGCCGCTCCGCCATCACCATCACCGAAGGCACCGTCTCCTCATACGCCTCCAGCCGCGCCCGCGCCCCCGCCACCGCCGCCCGCGCCGCCTTCACCTTCGCATCGGCGCCCAACTCCAGAAACGCCTGCCGCAGATACTGCTGCTGCAGCCCCGTCCGCTTCCCCGCCGGTATCCGCGCCAGTTCGCCCAGCCGCTCCGGCAGCGCCAGCATCGCCACCTCCGCCGCCGCCAGCACGCGCCCATACGCGCGAAACTCCCCTATCTCGCCCTGATACTTCACCGGCCATCCGCCGCCCCCACCGAACACCAGCGGACCCTCCCGCCGGAAATCCTGGTTCAGCGCATCCAGCGGCACATCCAGCTCCCACGCCTCCCCGTCCACGTAAATCCGCACGCCGGACGCATACCGGGACCCGTCGTAGCTCACCGCCACGTGATACCAGCGATTCTTCTCCAGCGCCTTCTTCGTCTGCACCTGGATCGCATCGTCCAGCCGCCGTACCGCAAAGTGCGCCTGCAGCTTTCCGTCTTCCAGGTTCACCCCGTAGCCCGACGGGTTCGCCTCGTCGTCCGCCATCCGGTGCACCACCACGCCGCTGCCCGTCTCCGTCCTCATCCGGAACGCCAGCGTAAACCGGCTCTGGTACCCATACTTCCCGTAGTTGCCCGCCTCGTTCACCTCTTTCCCGGTGAACTTCGCCGGCGCCGTCAGCAGCTCCGCGTCCAGCTTCTCCCCCGACTTCCACGCCGCCTCCGCCGCCAGCGTCTTCTCCCACGCCCTCTGCGCCTTCTCCACTTCCACGTTCATCGCCGCCAGCGACCGTTCCGCTGCCGCCAACTCCCCGCGCAACTGCCCCAGCCGCGTCTCCTGCTCCGCCGTCGGCGCCGCCACCAGCGGCGGCGAATTCCCATACTTCAAATACCGCCCCGGTTCCCCGATGTGGTTGAAGTACGCCATCAACTGGTAATACTCCTTCTGCGTCAGCGGATCGTACTTGTGGTTGTGGCACCGCGCACATCCCACCGTCAACCCCAGGAACACCGTCGACATCGTCTCCACGCGGTCCGCCGCATACTCGGCGAGATACTCCTCGGCCACAATCCCGCCTTCCGAATTCCCGCGGTGGTTGCGGCTGAATCCCGTGGCGATCTTCTGCGATAGCGTCGCCCCCGGCAACAGATCCCCGGCAATCTGTTCCACCGTGAACCGGTCGTACGGCATGTTCTTGTCGAACGCCTCCAGCACCCAGTCCCGCCACCGCCACATGAACCGCTCCGCGTCCGTCTGGTACCCGTTCGTATCCGCATAACGCGACGCATCCAGCCACCGGATCGCCATCCGCTCGGCGTAGCGCGGGCTCGCCAGCAACCGGTCCACCAGCCGTTCATACGCCCCCGGCTTCGTGTCGGCAACAAACGCCGCCACCTCGTCCGGCGTCGGCGGCACGCCCGTCACGTCCAGCGTCACCCGCCGCGCCAGCGTCCGCCGGTCCGCTTCCGGTGACGCCGTCAACCCTTCCCTCCGCAGCCGCTCCCGCACAAAATGGTCGATCGCATGCACCCCGGCCGGCACCGCCGCCTTCTCCGGCGGCAGCAACGACCAATGCTTCTGCCACGCCGCGCCCTCACGAATCCACTGCTCCAGCGTCGCAATCTCCGCCGCGCTCACCACTGACCCTGTATGCGCCGGCGGCATCCGCAGCGCCTTGTTCGGCGTCCGCAGCCGCTCCAGCAGCAGACTCTCTTCCGGTTTCCCCGGCACAATCGCCCGCCGCCCGCCGCGCAGCTCCGCCTTCGCCGTCTCCTCGCGGTCCAGCCGCAGTTGGATGCCCTTGTTCGCCGCGTCCTGGCCATGACAGCCCAGACAACGGTCCGATAGCAGCGGACGGACGTCTTTGTTGAATTGAACCGGTTGTGCGTATGCGGCCGCGGCCAGAAACACCGCGGCGGCAAGGGAGCTGGATCTTACCATTCCTTTGCCGCCCAGTATATTCGATTCCGCGGCCGGTCTACTTCTTGCCCACCGCGATCAATTGGTTCCGGTTCACGACGTACATATTCCCGTTCGCCGGCACCGGTGTCGAGTAGATCGAGCTGCCCATGTTCGTCTCAAACAGCAGCTTCTTCGTCTTCCCCGCCGCCAGCACCACCACGTCGCCGTCCTCATCACCCAGGTACACCTTCCCGTCGATCACGATCGGCGATCCCCACACCGCCGCCAGCATGTCGTGGTTCCACAACTCCTGCCCCGTCTTGGCGTCCAGGCAGTGCAGGAAGCCCGAGAAATCGGCATAGTACAGCAGCCCCTCATGCAGCGCGCCGGTGGAAATCGACCGCCGGATCTTGTCGAAATGCCAGATCAGACCCGTCTTCGTGATGTCCCCGCGCTTCGTTCCGTCGATCGCATACAGATGCCCAGGCCCTTCCCCGTGCTCCGGGTCCTGCCCGTTGCCAATGTACACAATCCCGTCGTGGATGATCGGCGTCGAGATCACCTCGTTCCGCGTCTTCGGCCACACGCTCTCCTTGGGGTTCATATCGAACTCCCACAGCTTCTTGCCCGAAACCGATTCATACCCGCGCACCCATCCATCGCCCTGCCCGATCACCACCTGCGTCGTCTCGCCGATCTTCCCCACCGCCGCCGACGACCACTGCCCGTGCAGAATCCGGTCTTCCACCGAATTGTCTTCCCACACCAGCTTGCCCGTCTTCTTGTTCAGCGCGATGATCGACGGCGCCTTCGGCGACGGCACATTCACGTGGCTCTCATCCTGCCCATTCGACGTCGACACATAGATCAGGTCGCCCAGAATCACCGGCGAGCTGTTCGCCATGTTGTGCTGGAACGCGCCCACTTCCTCCATCATGTCGAACACCCACAGGATGTCCCCATCCTTCGGGCCCGTATGCTTCTCGCTCTTGAACGGTCCATCGTTCCCGTTCGCCATGCCCTGCAGATCGGCCGCCACCACTTCGCCCCGGTTCGAGACGTAGTAGACGATGTTGCCTTCCACCAGCGGCGACGAGCAGATGCCCTGGTACGGCCAGTCGTTCACGCGCCCCGCCGCCAGCTTCTCATGCGTGATCTGCCACAGAAACTCGCCGTCCGACTCCCGGAACGCGAGCAGCACGCCCCGGTCGCCCGGCTGCTTCGGATCGCGCAACCCCTCGTTGTTCGTCCCCACCAGCACCACGCCGTTCGCCACCACCGGGTTCCCATAGCTCTGCGAACCCAGCGTTTGCACCCACCGGATGTTCTCCTTCTTCTCCAGGTCCCACTTCTCCGGGATTCCCTTCATGTTGGAGACCATGTTGCGGTCCATCGTCCCGCCCCACATCGGCCAGTCCTTCTCCAGGTTCGCGGCGAACATTCCGCCGATAAACGTCGCGCCACCCAGCAGCGCCCCGAACAAAGTTTTGCGTGTCATCAGTTCTTGGTCACCTTCACGTTATCGAGAAATACTTCAAACGGCGCATCCGCGTAGATGCCCGGCGCTCCGTGCCGCTCGGCCAGCGGCGCGGGATCAATCCGCTCCACCGTCCATGCCGCCGGCTCCGCCTCGCTCTTCAGCCACACCTTGCCCTGCGCCTTCACGCGCCCGTCGGCCAGCGTCTCCACGCGCAGCTTCATCGTGTACCATTCGTCCCACTTCCACTTGTACTTCGCCACCACGGTCCGCTCCGTCTCCGGCTGCCAGCTCTGCAACTCGATCTTCTCCGCATTGCCGAACAGCATCAGGTTGAACCGCTGCGCCACCAGCCCCACATCCCCCATCTGCCGCCGCTTCTGCGACGCCCGCACGTCCGCTTGCACCGTGTAATTCGAGAGTTCCGCCGGGCCCATATAAACCCGCGCCCGCTTCGTCGCCGGGTTATCGGCGAACTTCACCAGCACCTTGTTGCCCTCTTCCTGCCGCACCGCGAACTTAGTGTTGCAGTTCAGCCATTCCATCGGCACCTTGCCCTCTTCCATCCCCTCGAAATCCCAGCTCCAGTTCAGCGGCGGAATCACCCGCGCCCGCGCCGTCCCTGTTACACCGCCCACCGTCGCCTTAATCAACCCTGCCTGCGCCACCGCATCCGACGACGCCACATACTTCCCCTCCTGCGACACCACGCCCCGCAGCCCTTCCACCGCCCACGTTCCCTTATCCTCGCGGATGAAGTTCCCCTTCTCATCAAACAGCCGCGCCCGGAACGTCGCCGTTTCGCCCGGCTTCAACAGCACTTCCGCCGGCACCACCTGCACCCACTTCACCGCTGCGCCCGGCGCCGCCTTCACCGGCTGCGGCAGGTCCACCTTCGGTGCCGCCTGCTTCTTCCCGATCGCGTAAATGTTCTTCGTCGTCACCAGGAACACCCGCCCCTCGCTCACCGCCACCGACGCCGTAACTTTCTCGCCCTCTTCCTCGCTCTCCCCTTCCTTCACGAAGGAGACTTCGCTCAGCTTCTCGCACCGGTCGTTGTGCGCCTTGAGGATGAAAAACTTCCCATTCTCCGTGCCCACATACATCTTCCCGTCCGCCAGCACCGGCGAGGCCCGTTGAATCGTCCCCAGGTTCTGCTTCCAGATCTGCCGCCCCGTCACTGCGTCAAACGCAAACACGTTCGCGCCGTTGTCGATCTGCAGATACCGGTCCCCATCCAGGATCGGCGAGCTAAACCCGAACTGAAATCCCGGATCGTAGAACTTCGCCTGGTCTTTCTTGATCGGCCCGCGCATCGTCGCATCCACCGCCGCGAACAGCCCCATCTCGTTCGTGTCCAGGTTCTCTTCGCTGTGCGTGATGTAGGCCGTCTTCCCGTTCACCACCACGCCCGTATTCAATCCGCGCTTGGACACCTCAAACCGCCACAGGGGCTCGCCCGTCTGCGCCTTCACGGCATGCACGTTGCCGTCGCCGCCTCCCGCAATGAACTGCCGCACGCCTTCCACATCGGCAATGATCGGGGGCGAATAGGTCGTATCATACGGCCGCCCGCCCGGCGCGCTGATATACACCAGCTCCCCGTTCCGCCGGTCAAACGCGAAGATCCGGTGCCCCGCCCGCGAGTACTGGCCCCACCCCGTCGCCACGCCGCTGACAATCACCAGATCGCCGTCGATCACCGGCGACACCGTCCGCCCGCCGTGCGTCGTCACCAACGCGAAATCCTCCACCAGCGTCCGCTCCCACACCTTCTTCCCGTCCCGCGAAAACGCCGTCAGCATCCCGTGCACGCTGAACACATAAACGTTCCCCGACACCGGATCCACCGACGGCGACGACCACGCCGCCCGGTGCGGCGGCACATCGCTCAGCCACAGGTTGATCCGCTGTTCCCACAGCAGCTTCCCCGTATCCGCGTTCAGACACACCAACCGCTCCTGCAGCGTCTTCCCGCTGCCCGCCACCGTAAGCATGTACAGGTGGTCGCCATGCACAACCGGCGTCGACCGCCCGCCGATCGGCGCCTTCCATGCCAGGTTCTGCCCGGCCGGCGACCACGCCGCCGGCAAATTCTTCTCCGTCGATCGCCCGTCGCGGTTCGGTCCCCGCCAGTCGACCCAGTCCGCCAGCAGCGGCGACGCCCCGGCTATCAAGAGGGATGCTATCCCGATGGTACGCGTGCAGTTCAGAAGTGGACGCATGAAACTATCCCTGATTATAGTTCCGATGAACACCGGCTAATCTTTCGCCTCCGTAAACTCCGTTACAAAGGACCTCGCAACCGCACGCGCACGCTCGGCTTAAGGCTGGTAGAAGCCCTTGATCTTGTTCCCCTCGTCCCGGTTCGGCGGCTTCAGGTGCCGCAGTTTCTCATACGGCAGCACCACAAGCTCCGTCGCCGTATTGTAAGGCTCCGGGTAGAACTCAATCTCCGCCAGTTCCCGGCTCGCTTCGATCTTCGCCTTCATCTCCGGCGTCACCGCCGCCAGCAGCTTGATCGAATTGTCCGCCAGTTTGTGGACCTCGAACACCAGGTACGTCGGCTTCTCGAAGAGCCCACAGTCCAACGTCTGCGGCGCGTACGTGAATCCATACATGCCACCGCGCAGATACTTCAGAATTTCGCCCACGTCGGCGCCCTTTACCAGGCTGACATCGTGCCGGCGCCGCAGTTCCTCACGTTCCGCGGCAACCTTGGCAACGACAGCCTCCGGCACGGCAACGGGTGCGGGAGTTATGTTGACCATGCCCTCCATTATCGCAAGACAGCCCCCCGGACCGATACAATAACCCCCATGCAATTGGCTTTTCTCCTCCTTCTGGCCGCCACCTCCCTGCTCGCGCAGGATTTCGATCTCCTCCTCCGCGGCGGCCGCCTCATTGACCCCCGCAACAACCGCGACGGCCGCTTCGACGTCGCCATCCGCAACGGCCGCATCGCCGCCGTCGAGCCGTCCATCGCCCCCGCCCGCGCCCGCAAATCCGTCGACGTCTCCGGCCTCCTCGTCACCCCAGGCCTCATCGATCTCCACGCCCACGTCTTCTTCACCGCCGGCAATCCCGGCGCCTGGGCCGGCGACAACTCCGTCCAGCCCGATGCCTTCTCCTTCCGCACCGGCGTCACCACCCTCGTCGATGCCGGCTCCTCCGGCTGGCGCAACTTTGAAATCTTCCGCACCACCGTCATCGACCGCGCCCGCACCCGCGTCCTCGCCCTCGTCAACATCGCTGGCTTCGGCATGATCTCCGACTCCACCGAACAGGAAGACTTCAACCCCGACGCCATCGCCAAACTCGCCGCCAAACACAAGGACGTCATCGTCGGCATCAAGTCCGCCCACTACCAGCGCCCCGATTGGGAAAGCGTCGACCTCGCCGTCGATGCCGGCAAAAAAACAAACCTCCCCGTCATGGTCGACTTCGGCTACTTCCTCCCCCAGCGCCCCTACTACAAGCTCGTCACCGAACACCTCCGCCCCGGTGACATCTCCACCCACATGTTCCGCGGCCCCGTCCCCTACGTCAATGAGCAGGGCAAGCTCTACCCTTATCTCCTCGAAGCCCGCAAACGCGGCGTTATCTTCGACGTCGGCCACGGCGGCGGCAGCTTCGTCCTCCGCAGCGCCGCCGGCGCCATCAGGAACGGCTTCTATCCCGATACCATCTCCTCCGATCTCCATACCGGCTCCATGAACGGCGCCTTCATGGACATGCCCTCCCTCATGTCCAAGCTCATGGCCCTCGGCCTCCCGCTCAACGAAACCATCCGCGCCTCCACCTCCCGCCCCGCCGAGGTCATCAAACGCCCCGAACTCGGCCACCTCGCCGTCGGCGCCATTGCCGATGTCGCCGTCCTCCGCGTCATGGAAGGCAACTTCGGCTTCTGGGATAACAACTCTGGCCGCGTCACCGGCAAGCAGCGCCTCTTCTGCGAGTTCACCCTCAAGGACGGCCGCGTCGCCTGGGATTGGAACGGCCTCATGGGCGTCGACTTCAAAACCCTCGGCCCCACCTACGGCATCCGCCAGGGTATCGACCAGATCCTTCCCCCGCAGTAACAACATGAAGGCCCTCCTCCTCTCCCTCGCCTGCGGCCTCCTGCTCTCCGCCCAGTCGCCCCTCCGCGTCCGCCTCGTCACCGGCGGCCACGCCCATGACCCGGAGTTCTACGCCGCCTTCACCGGTGACCCCCGCTTCACCGTCTCCGTCGAGCCCCACCCCCGTGCCTACCAGGGCGGCACGGGGCGGCTCGATGTCCTCGTCCTCTACGACATGATCAAGGTCTCCGACCCCAGGACCCGCGAATGGCTCACCCGCTGGGTCGAATCCGGCAAGGGCCTCGTCGTCCTCCATCACGCCATCTGCTCGTTTGAGGATTGGGAATGGTGGGGCGACGAGGTCGTCGGCGCCCGCTATCTCAACTCCCCCTCCCGCGGCCTCCCCCCGTCCACCTTCTTCCACGATCTCGACCTGTCCATCGAAGTCGCAAAGAAACACCCCGTCACCGCCGGCGTCGATAACTTCAAAATCTTCGACGAAACCTACAAAGGCATGTGGTACGCACCCAATCTCGACGTCCTGCTCACCACGAGCCACCCGAAGGGCGATGGCCCCGTTGGCTGGATCGGCCCGTCAAAAAAGAACCGCGTCGTCGTCCTCCAGGGCGGCCACGACAAGCACGCCCACCTGAACCCCCACTGGCAGCGCCTCGTCCGCAATGCGATCGTATGGGCAGGAGGCCCCGCCAATCCGTAGCGTCAGCCGCACCGCCCTCGCCCTGCTCCTGTGCCTCACGCACCTCTCCGCCCACGGACAAACCGTCGGAGACAAGCTCATCTCCATGCGCCAGGGCCAGCTCATCACCGTCTACCTCGCTGACCGGACAAAAGCCATCGGCAAACTCGGCGACATTCGTCCCGCCGAATTCGTCCTCGAACCCGCGAAAGCCGGCAACCCGCCCCGCGCCATCCGCTACGCCGAAGTGGACCGCGTCGATACCCGCATGTCCGGCTCTCGCAAACTCGCCTGGTTCGGCCTCGTCTACGGCATCCTCGTCGCCGTCACCGCAACGGTGAACAACTAGCCCCCCTTTGCCGCCGCCCCGTCACGGTGCCATACTGGCCGCGAAGGCCGCCGCCCATGTCTGAACTCGATTCCTTCCTCCAAGCCGCCAAACAGAAAGGCGCCTCCGACGAGTTCCTTGTCGCACTTCTCAAGGAAAAGGGCTGGCCCCCCTCCGATGTCTACAGCGCCTTCGGCCGCTACTACGAACAGGCCACCGGCCTCCCCGTCCCCGCCACCCGCGGCCGCATGGAATCGGCCCGCGAAGCCTTCTTCCACCTCCTCGCCTTCGCCACCCTCGCCTCCTGGATCTTCGCCACCGGCTGGCTCTGGTTTGAACTCATCGACACCTGGTTCCCCGACGCCGCCCGCGGCTACTACTACCGCCGCTCCTGGAGCTGGAGCCGCGTCAGCTTCCAGATGGCCTCCATCATCGTCGCCTTCCCCGCCTTCGTCTACGCCACCCGCGCCATCCTCGCCGAGGTCGAAGTCAACCCCGACAAAGCCGCCAGCTCCGTCGGCCGCTGGCTCACCAACATCGCCCTCCTCATCGCCGCGCTCGTCTGCATCGGGGACCTTGTCGGCTTCGTCGCCCGCTTCCTCCAGGGCGGCCTCACCGTCCGCTTCACCCTCCAGTGCCTCACCGTCCTCCTCCTCGCCGGCGCCGTCATCCTCTACTACAGCCGCGGCGCCGCCAAGGGCGCCGTCTCCCCTCGCTCCTGGAACCGCGGCTTCGCCCTTGCCGCCGCCTCCACCATCCTCCTCTCCCTCGGCCTCGGCTTCCTTAAAACGGGCTCCCCCGCCGAACAGCGCATCCTCGCCGAGGACCGCCGCCGTCTC
>CAZWDD010000200.1:0-6524 GCA_964632345.1 uncultured Solibacteraceae bacterium
CGGCGTGAAGCCGCTGCACGGCCGCGTGCCCGTGCATTTTCACGCCGGTACGGCGGAAGTAGTGGGGGCGGCGCGGCCGTTGGGCGAAGGCCTGGCGCGGATCCGCCTGCGGGAGCCGCTGTTGCTTTTGCCGGGTGACCGGTTCATCCTGCGGCGGTTTTCGCCGGTGGTGACCATCGGCGGGGGCGAAGTGATCGAAGTGGAGCCGCCGCGGAAGTCCCGCGCCGCGCGGCTGCAGCCGATGTCGATCGCCGAACGGGCGGCGGTGCTGGTGGCCGATGCCGGGCATGGGATGACGAAACCGGAACTGCTCTGGCGGCTGGGGGAGCCGGTGGCGGCCGGCGTCGAGGTGGGCGAATGGTGTGTGGCGCCGGGCTGGCTGGACGGGCAGCAGGCGGAACTCGAAAAGGCGCTGGGCGCATTCCACAAGGTGAATCCGCTATTGGCGGGGATGCCGCGGGAGGAGTTGCGGACACGGGTGATGGCGAAGGCGCCGGGGGCATTGTTCGACGCTCTGCTGGCGAGGACCAAGAAGATTACCTCCGAGGGGGAACTGGTCCGGCTGGCGACCCACCGCGTGCAGTTGAAGCAGGACGAGCAGAACGCGAGGGCGAAGATCGAAGGCGCCTTTGCGGCGGGAGGATTGGCGGTGCCCGGGCAGCGGGAGGTGCTGGCGGCGAGCGGGGTCGATGCCACGCGCGCGGCCATCCTGCTGGCTACCTTATTGAAGGAGAAGGTCCTCGTCCGGGTGTCGCCGGAACTGGTGTTCCATCACAGCGCCATCGACGAGTTGAAGCAGTTGCTGGCGGCGCGGAAAGGCAGCCGCTTTTCGGTGCCGGAGTTCAAGGATTGGACGGGCTGTTCGCGGAAGTATGCGATTCCGCTGCTGGAGTTCCTGGATCGGGAACGGTTGACGCGGCGGGAAGGGGACGCGCGCGTGGTGGTGTAGGATGGCACTCATGCGTGGAACGGGCGCGATGCTGGCGGGACTGGGCGTGGGGCTTGCGGCGGGGGCCGCGGCGCCGGCTGCGTGGGCTGCGTGGGTGGAGCCCGCCGGGCTGTTGTGGTTCAACGGCATCCGGATGACGGTGGTGCCGATTGTGATGGCGCAGTTGATTCTGGGGCTGAACACGCAGTTGGACGGCCGCGCGCTGGGTTCCCTAGGCGTCCGGGCATTCGCCTGGTTTACAGCGCTGCTGTTGGGCGCAGCGAGCTTTTCGGCGGTGGTCATGCCGGTGGTTCTCCGCTGGTTTCCCACCATGGCGCCACCATCCGCAGGCAGCGTACCGGGCCCGGTGCCGGGATTCGGCGAGTGGGTGGCCGGGTTGCTGCCGGCGAACGTGCTGCAGGCGGCAGTGGAGGGGAAACTGCTAGCGCTGATTCTGTTCTCGCTGCTGTTCGGCGCCGCGCTGCGAGGGGTGGCGTTGCCGAAGCGGCAGGCCGTACTGCAGGTGGTTGGCGGCGTGAACGAGGCGATGCTGGCGATCGTGGATTGGATGCTGCTGCTGGCGCCGGCGGGAGTTGCGGCTCTGGCGTTTGTGCTGGTGGCCCGGCTTGGCGCCATGGCGGCCGGTGTGTTCGGTTACTACGTGTTGGCGGTATGCGGCATCGTTGCCGTGTTGACGTTGGTGCTCTACGCGGTTGTGGCGGTGCGCGGACGCGTTGGTGTGGCGGATTGGGCGCGGGCGACGGCCCCGGTGCAGGCGCTGGCGTTCGGGTCCCGATCTTCCATGGCCGCGTTGCCAGCAATGGTGGCGGCCGCGAACGTCCTGCAGTTGCCGGCTGCCATTACTGGGTTCGTCCTTCCGCTTGCGGCATCGGTGTTCCGCTACACGGCGACGGTGGCGCAGGTGGCGGGCGCGATCTTCGTGGCGCATGTTTACGGAATTCCTTTGAGCGCCCCACAGGTGGCGCTGCTGATCGTGACGTCCGTGTTCCTGACCTTCAGCGCGCCGGGGATTCCGAGCAGTGCGCTGTTGGTGGCGCTTCCGCTGTATCAACAGTTGGGGCTGCCTGTGGAGGGGCTGGCGCTGCTGATCGCGGCCGACGCGGTTCCGGATATGTTCAAGACGGCGGCCAATGTGACCGCTCATATGGCGGTGGCGGCCGTCGTGGCGCCGCAGCAGGGCGCGCCATAATCAATCTATGAGTACCCTGGAACGGGCGATCACGATCGCCGCCGAGGCGCACGCCGGACAGGTGGACAAGGCCGGTGCGCCCTACATTCTGCATGTCCTGCGCGTGATGCTGCGGGTGGAGACGGCCGAAGAGCGGATCGCCGCCGTTCTGCACGACGTGGTGGAAGATTGCGGCCTTACGCTGGACCAACTGCGCGAGGAAGGCTTTCCCGAAGCAGCGATTGAGGGTATCGCCGCCGTGACCCGGCGCGAGGGGGAGTCCTACGAGGACTTTGTGCTGCGGGCGAAGGCTCATCCTGTGGGGCGACGTGTGAAACTGGCCGACCTGGCGGACAACTCCGATGTGTCGCGACTCGCCGAGATCACCCCGCGCGACCAGGCGCGGCTGGAGAAGTACCGGCGCGCCATGTCAGTGCTGGAAGCGTAGCCGCAATGCCTGCCGCCTTTTCCTTTGGCCTTGCCTTCGGAAGCCTGGTGTTCGTGCGGGCCTTGCTCGATGGCACGCCGCACAGCGTGGTTGTTTCCGTGATCATGTTCCTGTTCTTCGCGAGCGTGGCCGGGATTGCCTACCTGGGCGTTGCGGCGGTGGTGGGCCGGCGGCCCGTGTGGACAGCCGTGTTAACGGCGCTGCTATTGCTGCTGCTCGTCAGCGCACCGGGCCTTTTGACCGGATCCCTGACGCCGCGCGTAACCACGCGGCTACTCATCCGGCTGGCTGGGGCGTGGGTCTATGTCTCGCTGCTGTTTGCCGGTCTCGCCCGTATGACCGGGGTGAAGGTCTTTGCCCTCTTGCTGGCAGCGAGCCCCTGAGTAGAGAATGAGCGGCGTTCGTTGCGAGCGCCGCTCCTGTTTCCATTGCGGAAGCCGTTACGCCGTGGCGGCGTTGGTCATCATCTCCATTGAGACGTGCTCGCAGATCCTGCGCATCGTTTCGATCACTTCTTCATCATTCAACTCCGGCGCGCGCCCGTCGAGCGGCCGGGCGGCGAGAATCAGGTCATTGATGCCGATCATGCCGACGAGTTCATCGTACTCATCGAGCACCGGCAGACGCCGCACGCGCGCGTCTCCCATCAGGTGCAGCGCCGCGTGGATGTCGTCGTCCTGACGGCAGAAGACCGCCGGCGAAGTTGCTGCTTCCACGGCCGTGACGCATTGCGCCGGCACGCCCCGGGTTCCGAGGGCGATTGCCACGTCGCGGTCCGTGATCATTCCCAGCACATGCCCCTCAGCGACGATGGGCAGCGCGCCGCAATCGTGAATCCACATCAATTCGGTGACCTCGGCCAGATTCGTTTCCGGCCCGCAGGTCCACGGCGTCCGTGTCATCACGTCTTCCACAAGGATTCGCATGGTTACCTCCTGCTCTTCCTGGTTACTGCATGCCGGTTTTCTCGCCCGCGTACCGTAACACGGCCGCCATGGCGGATCCATCCGGCATTGTGTCGGGCTCAAGCAGCCAGACATTTCCCTTGTGCCGCAGCACCTCCACCATCGCGGCATTCATCAGGTTGTCGTTCCGGTAGACATACGCGACGCGGCCGGCGCCATGGGCGGGGCCGCGCGCCTGCTCGCCTCGCGCAACAAACAGGTGGAGAACCCGGCCTTCGATGGCCGCCTTTACGATGTCCGCCGTCCGGTCACTGCGGCGGGACAGCCCCATATGCCGGTACTCGCTGAGCGCCTGCTTCTCGGCGACGTTGCCCCAGCGCTTCATGATCTGTTCGGCGGCCGCGACCAGTTCAAGGTTCGTGGCACCGCCGTCTGGGCTCATCTGGACGGGTTCGGGCAACAGTTCGGCATAGTCAGAGACGGCAAGGTAGGCGGCCGTCTCCTCCTCCACGCCGGCCAGGACAAGGGGCAGTCGGAGCGCGCGATACATGGGCAGCAGGCCGCGGTCTATCGCCTTCATGAAATTCTGTCGGAACGCGCCTCCCCGTTCGCGGCCTTCGCCGGCGGCAAAGCGGACGCCGAACGCGTGCCCCTTGACGACATCGGCTGGCGACTGCTCATGGGCAAATTCGCTGGTGCTCTCCGGCACGCCCTCGGGGATAGGCAGCGTCTCGACTTCGCCATGGTCATACCGCAGCAGGCGGATGCGCTTGCCCGCCAGCGCCAACAACAGAAACGTTTGCCGGTAGTCGAGATGCTCCAACACGGGGCCGATCACAAACCGCTCCTCCACGTGCCATCCCGGTTCTACCACTGCCCGAACCGAAAAGCAATGGAGTCCGCCGGGCGAGAGAAAGAGGCAGATCGGATCGCGGTGCCCCTCTTCCGCCCCGGGGTCGGCGGCCAGTTTTTCGAGCGGACGCAACAGGTCCTCAACATCGATCGGCTGCATGCCGCAGGCCGCGAGTGCCGGCGCGATTCGCGGCATCATTCCCGCAACGGTCGTGCTGAGCGGACGAGTGCCGGACCCCGCCTTGTGCGGTCCCGCGAAGATAGAGACACAGGGCCCTTCCTCCCGGCATAGCGCCGCGAGGTCTGCTGCCGATGGGAACGGAAACTCCAGTTTTGAAAGTGTATTGGTAGCCAACATCACCAACTCCTTTCCACCCGCCGCGCGTTTTCGCGTGCAAGCGGCAATCCAAACTTTTGGCGAACGACGTGCATATAATCGGGTGGCTCCAGGAGGGCCGAACATGTTCCCGTACCGCCGCATCGTATTCCCCGTTGACTATTCGGCCGCCGGAAACGCCGTCATACCTTATGTCCGCGAGATGACGCAGCGCTTCCAGGCCCATCTCCAACTCGTCCGTGCCGTTGCTCCGGAAGTGTTTTATGCGGCTGAATTCGGCTGGCAGATTGCCGCCGCTTCGCCCACGCAGGATGAAGTCGTTCGCGCTGAAACCACACGCCTACAGGCATTCGCCGCGGAGAATTTTCCGGAATCGCATCCGGAGATCATTGTTCATTCCGGGCACGCGATCGCTGTCATCGAGGAGGCTGTCCGGCGCAATGGAACGGACCTCATCATGATCCCGACGCATGGGCGCGGGCTGTTCCGGCGGCTGCTGTTGGGCTCCGTTACTGCGCGGATAATTCACGACTTAAGTTGTTCTGTGTGGACTGGTTCGCACATCGACTCTACTTCGCCGAGCGTACACCTTCCGTATCAGCGGATTCTCTGTGCGGTGGAGCCGGAAACGGAGTCGGCGCATGTGGTGAAGGCGGCGCAGGCCATGGCGGTGGCCTACGGCGCATCCCTGAGCCTGGTCAGCGCGATTGAATGGCCGAGCGACGATCCAACGGCCGACGCAGGCACCTACTGGCAGCGGATTCGCGCCGCCGCCGAGAATGATCTGGCGTCCTATGCGCGGACGCTGACGATTCCCGCTACAACGCAGATCGTCTTCGGCCCCATCGCCAAAGCACTGCGGGACGCGGCCGCGCAGCAGGGGGCGGATCTGGTGGTGGTGGGAAGAGGCGAGTCGCAGAGCCCGTTGAGCGGAGTCCTGTCGAACCTCTACTCCATCGTCCGGGAGTCGCCCTGTCCCGTTTTGAGCGTATAAACGTGTCAACTCACCCGGTGGTTTTGCCAGCCGCCGGGTGAGTTGCCCCAACTGCGGAGGTATCCATGCCTCGCCCTACGATGTGCGCCAATGTCTTCCGGGCGCCGGGCCGTTTCGGTATCGAGACGAAGCCGGTGCCCAGTCCCGCGATGGGCGAGGCGATTGTCCGCGTGACAAGGGCATCGGTCTGTGCGACGGACCTCCACATCGTGAACGGTGAGTTCCCGGTGCGGCCGGGGCTGACGCTGGGGCATGAGGCTGTCGGCGTCGTGCACGAACTCGGTGACGACATCTTCGGGTACGAGCCGGGGCAGCGCGTGTTGTTCGGGTCCACGACGCCTTGCGGCCAGTGCGACAACTGCCTGAACGGACATGCGGCGCACTGCCAGGGGCACCTCGGGGGCTGGCGGCTTGGCAACACGATCGACGGCGCGCAGGCTGAGTTCGTCCGAATCCCCTTTGCGCAGGCCAACCTGGTGCCGATTCCGGAGACCTTGACCGATGAGCAGGTCCTGCTTCTCGGCGGGGTCGCCTCGGGCGGCTTTGCCGCCGTCGAGAACGGCCGCGTTGGCCTTGGTGACGAGGTGGCGATCTTCGGCCAGGGGCCGATCGGCCTTTGCGCGACCGTGGCAGCGCGACTCCAAGGGGCGGCCCGCATTTTTGCCGTCGATGCCGATCCGTTCCGGCTGGCCGTGGCCCGGCGGATGGGGGCCGATGTCCTGCTGCCGGCTGGTTCCGATCCGGTGGTGGCGATCCTGCAGGCGACAGGTGGACGCGGCGTTGACGTAGCGGTCGAGGCCTATGGCGGACAGAGCACCTTCTCCAACGCGCTGGCCTGCCTGGCGCCTGGCGGCGTGCTGTCCAGCGTTGG
>CAZWDD010000200.1:6624-9856 GCA_964632345.1 uncultured Solibacteraceae bacterium
CATCGAGGTGTCTTGAGTTGTATACGCTGGTAGCGTGATTCGATGCGTTCTGCTGACAGCGGCAGTATTGTCCGCCGCGCCCCGGGCTGTCTACACGGACAGCGCCGTGACGCTGCTCGGCGCGCCCTCGGCAGACGGGCGCTACCTGAGCCTTGTCGAGGGTCGCGACCTGGCGGTGCGGGAACTGGCCACGGGACGCTCCATGCGCCTGACGCGCGCGCAAGGCGGCGAATTCGCCTACTTCTCGGCGATTTCTCGCGACAGCAGGTCGGTGGCCTATGCATGGTTCAACGCCGACGGATTCTATGAGCTGCGTGTGGTGCCGCTGGGAGGCGGCGAGTCCCGCATCCTGTTCCGGAACCCGGAGGCGGGCTTTGTCCAGCCATGCGCCTGGACACCCGATAACCGGTTTATCCTCACGCTGCTGTTCCGGAAGGACAACGTCAGCCAGATCGCTCTGATCCCCGCGGCCGGCGGGGAGGCGCGTGTCTTGCGGTCGCTCAACTGGGTGTATCCCAAGCGGATGGATATTTCCCCGGACGGCAAACTGGTCATCTATGACTCCTTCGCGCCGGGCTCTACGGTGGACCGGACCATCTACTCCCTTGCGCTGGATGGCACAGCGGGAAAGCAACTGGTTATGGAGCCCGGCAGCCACCTGTTTCCGCTGTTTGCGCCGGACGGAAAGTCGTTCTATTACCTGTCCGGTGAAGACCTGGTGCGGCAGGACTTCGACGGTGGCAAACGCATTCTGGCCAGAAATCTCGGCCGGGCGCTCCCGCTGGGCGTCACGGGTAGGGGCGAGCTCTACTATGGCGTGCGAACCGGCGCCAGCGATGTCTTTCTGGCGGACGTGCGGGAGGTTGCCAAGACGGCGCGGCGGGTGTCGCTTCGATTCCCGAACCGCAATCTGGCGCCCGCATTCTCGCCGGACGGGAAGCGGTTGGCCTACCTTTCGCGGCGCGGCGCCGAGAACTTCGGGCAGGAGGCGCGGGCCGTGGTTGTGCGGGACCTGGAAGGGGAGGGCGAAGAAGAAATGCCCGTGCGGATGGCTCACATCGAGCGCGTAGGTTGGAGGCCGGATGGCGCCGCGCTGCTCCTGTCCGGAAGTGACGGAAAAGGGCGCGGCGGGTTGTTCGAATTTGACCTCGCGGCCAAGAGAACCCGCCCGCTCCAGGCCGAGATTGGTGGGCCGGGCAAGGGGTTTTCCTTCTATTCGCTCGGCAAGGAGGTCGTTTATGTGGACGGCCCCGTGTTGAGGGACTTGCGCGGCGAGCCGAGAGGAGTTGCCACTGCGCTGCCGCGGATGTTGGCGGCGTTTCCCGTGGATGGGCATGGGGTCTCCGAGTGGTTGCCTTGCGCTGCCGGGCTATTTGGCATTCGCGGGCAGGAATTGGTGCGTTTCCAGCCCGAGGGCCAGGTGCAGTACACGTTGCCGGGGAACCGGCAACCGGGTGCGGCGATGAGTCCGGACGGCCGGACGATTGCCCTGACGGCCGGGCGCGAAAGGCAGGAGATCTGGGTGTTGGAAGTGGGAGCGCCCGATGCCCATTGACCTTCCGCTTCACCCGTCCTATCCCGCGGCCCGACAGGTGGCCGGACTGCTGCAGGTTGAGTTCGCGCCGCCACCTACGCCGGCCACGATGGAACGGATCATCGATGCCACTTTCTGGGCCAGTCTGCGCCGGGAGGAAGGCCGCACGCCGACGGTTTCGCTTGGCTGGCTGCCGCCGGACCCGGACGCACACCCCATCCTGTTTGAGCGGCCACTGCCGTTGACTCCCGAGGCGCTCACCCGGCTCGGCCCCGCCGTCGAGCGGCCGGGAATTCATCTCGGCATATGGCACGAGGGCAGCCAGTTGCAGATCTGGGGCGCCACGCGAACGCTGCCGGCGGGTTGCTTCGTGCTGGAGGTGGTGGCGCCGGGGTTGCTGGTGATCAAGCAGCCGGGCGATGAAGAATCGGCCAAGTACGTGAATGTTGCGGTGCTGGAGGGCGATCAGGTGAAGGTGCTGAGCAATGCGGCGTCGGTGCCCGATGATAGTCCGCCGATTGTGCGGACCCTGCTGCACCGCGACGCAAAGCCATCGCTGCTGGTGGAACTGGCCGTGTCGATGCGGAAGCATGGCCGCGGCGGATCGCTGCTTGTGGTGCCTTCGGCGGAGGGCCCGTGGCGGGAGTCGATTGTCGAGCCCATGGCCTACCGGGTAACACCGGCGTACGCGGACGAGGATCTGCATCGCCGTGTCGAGACCGTGGCCGGATTCACGGCCGTTGACGGAGCGACGGTGATCACCGAGAGTGGAGAACTGCTGGCGTTCGGGGCCAAGATCGCGCGGCGGGAGCGCCGGCCGCGGGTAGAGTTGGTGGCGGCGTCTGAACTGATAGAGGGCGGCACGGTGCAACAGGTGCACCCGGCGCAGTTGGGCGGGACCAGGCATCTGTCCGCAGCGCAGTTTGTGCAGGACCAGCGGGACGCCGTGGCGCTGGTGGCCTCGCAGGACGGGCGGTTCACCGTGTTTGCCTGGTCTACCTCGTTGAGCCTGGTGCACGCCTATCGAGTGGAGACGTTCCTGGTTTAGCGGGCCACCGGCTTCGCCATCACAACGGTGTCCCTTCGACGCCTCGCGCCGTAAAACGCATGATGCCGGCCGGGTGCGCGACGCCTGCCGCATTGACAGGCGCCTCCTCCGTCACCTCGGCCGGCCTCGTTGCGATGCGCAAGCTCTGGCATGCCGGCTGTCCCGCCGGCGACACCAGTCTCGCGGCTGACCCGCGTCTCCGGTTGCGCACGGGAAGAGGTGGCTCTGCCCAGCGGCACAATATTTTTATGGCCGTTTCCGAGCCCAGGGTTGGAAGCCGGTCCAGTGCCTGAAGCGCGGCATATGGGGCCGCGCTCAGGTCCCGGGTTCGGATAATGGGTGCTTCTATTGGCATAGTGCTGCTTCTTGCGGCCGGAGCGATCTAGGTGGGAATACCCCGGCTGATAGTACTAGTGGCTTCAGGCTTCTGGCCGTTACAGGGTTTTTTTGCCGATTGTTTGGAGCCGTTTGCGAAACTAGGAGGAGATGACGGAGTCTCAGCAGCGGAAAACGCTGGTATTCGTATTCCTAACCGTATTTTTGGATCTGCTGGGAGCAGGCATCCTGATTCCCATCATGCCGTATCTGGTGCGGCAGTTCCGGACGGACGCCTTTACGGTGGGGATGCTTTCGGTTTCCTTCTCTTTGGC
>CAZWDD010000201.1:0-9847 GCA_964632345.1 uncultured Solibacteraceae bacterium
AGCTCGAACGCCGCGGCGCCCGCCCCGCCGATCTCGAGGAGTTCGCCCCCGGCCTGCTCTGCCTCGCCTCGGACCCTCTCGCCTGGGCCCTCGACCACAACACCGCCCCCGCCATGGCCGCCCGCCTCCGCGCCCTGTTCCCCGATGGCCGCGCCGCCATCGATCTCCAGCGCCACCTGCTGCGCGACCAGGAGGCCCGCAACCAGGCGTTCCTCCAACTCGGCCTGCCCGTCCTCGCCGCCGGCGGCGTCAACCACGCCACCCCCGCCGAGCGGCCGTTGATGGACGTCCTCACCTGCATCCGCCACCACACCACCGTTCACGACGCCGGCCGCCTGCTGGCCCGCAACGCCGAACGCCACTTCCACCCGGCCCGCCGCATGCGCGCCCGGTTCGCCGACCTTCCCCATGCGCTCGACGCCGCCCGCGCCTTCGCCGAACGCATCGAGTTCTCCCTCGAAGACCTCGGCTATGAGTTCCCCCGCTATCCCGTGCCCCCCGGCCAGACCATGGACAGCTTCCTCTACCAGCGCACCTTCGAAGGCGCCGCCCGCCGCTACCAGCCGCTGCATGACCGCGCCCGCCGCCAGCTGGAACGTGAATTGAAGCTCATCGAAAAGCTCGGCCTGGCCGGCTACTTCCTCATCGTCTGGGACATCGTCGAGTTCTGCCGCCGCGAGGGCATCATGGTGCAGGGCCGCGGCTCGGCCGCCAACAGCGCCGTCTGCTACTCGCTCGGCATCACCGCTGTCGACCCCGTCGGCATGGACCTGCTCTTCGAACGCTTCCTCTCCGAAGAGCGCGGCGAATGGCCCGATATCGATCTCGACCTCGCCAGCGGCGAGCAGCGCGAACAGGCCATCCAGTACGTCTACCAGCGCTACGGCCAGCTCGGCGCCGCCATGACCGCCAACGTCATCAGCTACCGCGGCCGCTCCGCCGTCCGCGACGCCGGCAAGGCCCTCGGCTTCCCCGAACACACGCTCGGCCGCCTGTCGGCCCTCATCGGCCGCGGCGCCGACATGGAGCAGATGGCCCGCGCCGGCATCGCCCCGGACCACCCCATGGCCGCCCACCTCCGCGCCACCGTCGAGGCCATGCTCGATCTGCCACGCCACCTCGGCCAGCACTCCGGCGGCATGGTCATCTGCCAGGGCCAGCTCGATTCTATCGTCCCCCTCCAGCCCGCCTCCATGCCCGGCCGCGTCATCGTCCAGTGGGATAAAGAGGACTGCGCCGACATGGGCATCATCAAGGTGGACCTGCTCGGCCTCGGCATGATGGCCGTGCTCAAGGAGTCCATCGACCTCATCCGCGTGCATTACCGCAAAGAGGTCGATCTCGCCGCCATCCCCAAGGACGACCCCGCCGTCTACGACGCCCTCCAACGCGCCGACACCATCGGCATGTTCCAGGTGGAAAGCCGCGCCCAGATGTCCTGCCTGCCCCGCATGCGCCCGGCCAATTTCTACGACATCGTCGTCCAGGTGGCCATCATCCGCCCCGGCCCCATCGTCGGCAACATGCTCCACCCCTACCTCCGCCGCCGCCAGGGAATGGAGCCCCCCGTCAGCCTCCACCCCTCGCTCGATCACGTCCTCAAACGCACCCTCGGCGTCCCGCTCTTCCAGGAGCAACTGCTCCGCATGGCCATGATCGCCGCCAACTTCACCGGCGGCGAGGCTGAGGACCTCCGCCGCGCCATGGGCTTCAAACGCTCCCAGAAACGCATGGCCGAAGTCGAGCAGCGCCTCCGCGCCGGCATGGCCGCCAACGGTATCGACGGCCCCGCCCAGGAGGCCATCGTCCAGTCCATCACCGCCTTCGCCCTCTACGGCTTCCCCGAATCCCACGCCGCCAGCTTCGCCCTGTTGAGCTACGCCAGCGCCTACCTGAAGGAGCACTACCTGGCCGCCTTCACCGCCGCCATTCTCAACAATCAACCCATGGGCTTCTACAGCCCCTCAACGCTCGTCAAGGATGCCCAGCGCCACGGCCTCCGCGTGCTGCCCGTCGATGTCACCGTCTCCGCCTGGCCCTGCACCCTGGAGCCGCGCGACGGCGCGCTCTGCCTCCGCCTCGGCCTCAACTATGTGAAGGGCCTCCGCCAGGCCGTCGCCGAACGCCTCGTCGCCCAACGCCCCTTCGCCAGCATCGACGAGTTGAAACGCCTGGTCCCCGCCATCTCGAAAGAGGAGCTCTATCGCCTTGCCGAGCTCGGCGCGCTCAATAAAATCGGGGGTTCCGTGCAACGCCACCGCCGCGAGGCCGTCTGGCAGGCAAGCCTCGCCGCCCGCCCCGCCGGGCCGTTGTTTGCACCCGCCGGCGACGCTCCCGCCCCGCTGCCCCCCATGGAGGATCTCGACCGCCTCCACGCCGACTTCCGCAACAGCGGCCTGTCCATTGGCGCACACCCCATGCTCTACGCCCGCCAACGCCTCGACGCCCAGGGCGTCCTCCGCGCCTCCGATCTGGCCGCCTATCCCGACGGCCGCTTCGTCCGCGCCGCCGGCCTCGTCATCTGCCGCCAACAGCCGCAAACCGCCAAGGGCTTCGTCTTCCTCAGCCTGGAGGACGAAACCGGCATCGCCAACATCATCATTCCCCCCAAACTCTTCGCCCAGGTCCGCCCCACCGTGCTCCAGCACTCCTATCTGCTTGTCGCCGGCGTCCTGCAGAATCAGGCCGGCGCCGTCTCCATCCGCGCCCGCAAAGTCGGCCCCGTCCGCAACGCCCAGGTGGCCGTCAAGTCCCACGACTTCCGCTAAAAAAATGCCCCGCGCGGAGTTCATCCGGCGGGGCACTTCAGGGCGGTTGCCCGTGGTTAGAAGAACAGCTTCAAGCCGAACTGCATACGGCGCATCGGAGCGGTCAGGCTCCGGATTTCGCCGTCGCGGCTGCCGTTCGGCGTGATCTGGTTGGCATTCGAGAAGCTGATGCCGGCCGGATTCCCAAACCACGGCGTGTTCGTCATGTTGAACGCTTCCCAGCGGAACTGCATCCTCACCCGTTCGGTGATGTTGAAGTTCTTGAACATGGAGAAGTCCATGCGCCGTTCGCCCGGTCCGCGCAGCGTGTTGTAGCCGTTGCTGCCCAGGCGGCAGAGATCCGGCCGGCTGGCGATCTGGCACGTCACGCGTTGGAACGCCTGCGTGTTGTACCACAGCTTCCGGGTCGGTTCGCTGAGGTTCGGGTCGCCCACAACGTCAGGACGCACCGCGCCGTTCGGCAGCGACAGGTCGCCGGCGCCCTGGCCGATATTGAACGGGAAACCCGAGGCCAGGCTCAGAATGCCGTTCAACTGCCAGCCGCCGATCAGGTGCCGCGCCGGGCCGCTCATGTTCTGCCCCGGCAGTTCGTACACCCAGTTCGACACCAGGCGGTGCGTCTGGTCGAACCGGAACAGCCCCCGCGATCCGCGGCGGTCCCGCGGATTCTGCAACGAGGCCCCTTCCTGTCCGCCGTTCTCACCGTCGCCATGCGCCTTGCTGTAGGTGTAGGCGATGCCGAACGTCAGCCCCTTCGAGCTGCGCTTGTCCAGCTTCACCTGCAGGCCGTGATAGAACGATTCGCCGTAGGAGTCCAGATACCGGATACGGCCCATCGCCTGCACGCCGAGGTTCGGCGTCGCCGCGTCGTAGAACTCCGGATACGGCCGGTTCTGCTGCCGGAACGTCGTCGCCGGCGTCAACGGATCGTTCCAGTTGATCACGCTGTTGCCAACGTTGGTTCCCTTGCTGCCGGCATAGCCAACCGAGAGCGCCATCGTGTAGGGCAGTTCGCGCTGCAGGTCGAAGCTCCACTTCCACACCGCGCCGTCCTTGTAGTCGTTCGGCAGGTAGAGAAGGTCCACCGGACGGACCGTCCGCGAACCGCCGCGCGTCAGGAACGGATCGTCAAACGTCAGAATGTTCGACCCCGCCGCGTAGGTCTGCGACGCGATGTTGTAGGTCTGCCCGTTGGCGCCCACCACCGTGTTCGTTTGCGCCGGCCGCATCGACGTGTTGTAGACCTGGCTGCCCGCCTTCGGCGGCATCAGGTTCAGAATCGTGAACGTGTTCTGGTGCTGAATGTTGTCGAACCAGCCCGCGCCCGTGCGGATTACCCACTTCTCCGTCGGGCGGTAGGCAATGCCCACCCGCGGCATGAAGAACCGGAACCGCTGCTGCTCGGCGTTCTTCACCGCGCCGCCGTCGCCGAGCGACTGCGGGAAGATCGTCGGAATCACCGTGCCGTCCGGCTTCTGGTAGCCCTGGCCGCGGCCCATCGCCCCGCCCAGGCCCGGCAGGTCGAGCGTCCGCTGCAGGCCCCGCCGGTCCACCGGCCAGCCGTTGTAGTCATACCGCAGGCCGAGGTTGATCGTCAGCTTCGACGACACCTTCCAGTCGTCGTTGATGTAGGCGCCCCCGCGCTGCGCCTTCGGGAACGTCAGCGGCAGCCCCTCGGGCGTCTGCGTCACGTTCGGCCGCCCCAGCAGGAAAGAGGCAAACGCATTGCCCGCCTGCAGCGCGCTGAAGCCCAGCAGCCCCTCTTCCAGGTTCGCCGCGCCGCGCTCAATCGTCAGCCCGTAATACTCCGCGCCGAACTTCAGATTGTGCTTGCCCTTGAACCACGACAGGTGGTTGCCGAACTGGTATGTGTTCATCTGGTCGTAGCCGTTGCCGTTGGTCAGCTCCTGCAGCGGGAACGGCAGCCCCGTGAACTGCGGAATGCCGTGCTCGCGCGGCGTCAGCTTCCGGTTGCCGTCCGACGGGATGCGGAACTCTCCCACGCCTAACGAATCCATATCGAACGACGTGTTGTCCGTGCGCGGGTTCGATGTCAGATCGTTCGACATCTGGAACCCGAACCGCAGTTCGTTGATCATGCTCGCGCTGAACGTATGAATCCACTGCGACGCCAGGTTCGTCACCTCCGAGTTCACAAACACCGGCAGGTTCGGATTGATATTATTCCGCGTCAGGTTGGAACGGTCCCACGCCAGGCGCGCAAACACGCGGTCCTTGTCGGAGAAGTTGTGGTCCACGCGCGCGAAGTACGTGTTCACGTTGATCGGCGTCGGCACCGCCGCCCGCGCCGTAAAGTCCAGCGGATCTTCCTGCACGAACTGCGCCCGCGGAACATACTTGTCCAGCATGTTCAGCGCGCCGGGGTGAATCCGCGACCGCGGAATGATGTTGTTCGGAAACAGGTTGCCCGTGTCCGGGTCCCAGATCAACGTCGGCGCCACGAACCGCCCGTTGGCCGTGTAACCCCGCTGCAGCCGGCTGAAATCGCCGTTGCGGAAATCGTCGATCGGGAAGTTCGCCGTCGCCAGCACTCCCTCGCGCGACCGCCGCGCTTCGTAGTTGAACGCCCAGAACGTCTTGTTCTTCCCGTTGTAGAGTTTCGGAATCACCACAGGGCCGCTCACCACAAACCCGAACTGGTTCTGCCGCAGCGTATTCTTCTTCAGCCGCTCCAGGCCCGCCGCGCGCTCGAAGTTCAGGAAGTAGGTCTCGGCGTCGAACTTGTCGTTGCGCAGAAAGTTGAACAGCGTGCCGCGCAGTTGGTTCGTTCCGCTCTTCATGGTGATCGTCACCTGCGCGCCACCGCCGAACCCGTACTCCGCCGTGTAGGCGTTCGTCTGGATTTTGAACTCTTCAATCGCCTCGATCGACGGCACGAAGTTCATGATGTGAATGCGCGGATCCTTGGCGTCCACGCCGTCAAGCGACGCTACCTGGTTCGTCTCGCGCTGTCCGTTCGCGCTCACCGAAAAGCCCTGGCCCGGAATCGGGAATCCACCCGAACCGTCGCCGCGGCCCGTCCGCTCGCCGTACTGCACGCCCGGCACCAGCACCGCCAGGCTCTGCATGTTCCGTCCGTTCAGCGGCAGTTCGATGATCCGCCGGTTCTCGATCACAGCGCCCACCGTTGCGTTCTCCGTCTGCAGGCTCACCGCGTTCGCTACTACTTCAATCGACTCGCTCACGCTGCCCACGTCCAGCCGGAAATCCTGCCGCACCTGCGCCGCCGTTTCCACGCGCAGGTCCCTCACCACTCCAGCCCGGAATCCGTCCTTCTCACACCGCACCGAGTAGTTGCCTACCGGCAGCAGCGGAAACGTGTAGTTGCCCGTTTCGTTCGAGATTGTCGTCTGGGAGACGTTTGTCCCCAGGTTCGTTACCGTGATGTTCGCTCCCGCTACCGTCGATCCCGTTGAATCGGTCACGAGGCCCTGAATCGACTGTGTCGTCGACTGGCCGTAGGCCAATACGCCGCACACCGCCAATAGCGGAATGAATAGTGTTCTCGTCATTGAGCTTCCTTCCTGTAGATCTGCCCCACCAAGCCTTTTCGATTGCGCCGAACGAGACGGAACGTAACTCCATTCCCCCGGAAGGCTTCGGCACCTGGAAGCGATGGTCAGACAGTGGCCCGAAGGCAAACGGAAAAGCGAGAGAGGTAAGGATTGGATCATGCTTGTCCCGGAATGTCAAATCCGCCCCCGTGCAATCCGCTACACTGAGAGCTCCCACCCCCGTCGCCCGCCCCCCCAAACCCCACGTCAGGAAGCGTATACTAGCAAACCAAATCCGATCGCTTTGCGAGGTAAACATGAAACGCTTTTCAGTTTCGCTGTTCCTGCTGCTGATCCATAGCGTCGCCTTCTCTCAGACGACGTCTACTGAAATCCTCGGTGCCGTGCTCGATCCTTCCGGCGCCTCCGTCCCTGGGGCCACTGTCGTCCTCCGGCGCGCCTCCACCGGCGCCACCCGCCAGACCGTCACCAATAGCGAAGGCAACTACACCTTCCCCCTCATCGACGTCGGCGAATACTCCATCAAAGTCACCGCCAGCGGCTTCTCCACGCAGGAGCAGAAGAACATCACCGTTCAGCTCCAGCAGAAGGCCCGCGTCGACTTCCAACTCCAGGTCGGCCAAACCTCCGACGTCGTCGAAGTCACCGCCACCGGCATCGCTCTGAAAACCGAAGATGCCTCCGTCGGCGGCAATATCGATAACAAGCGCGTCGTCGAACTTCCCCTCAACGGCCGCAACGTCGCCACCCTCGCCGTCCTCGTCCCCGGCGTGCAGTTCGGCATCCGCATGGGCCTCGACGGCTCCGGCGGCTTCCCCATCCCCGGCAACGGCGTCGCCATCAGCGCCAACGGCCAGCGCGAAGTCAACCAGCAGGTCACCCTCGACGGCGTCATCGCCACCGAGCCTCGCGTCAACACCGCCTCCTTCTCGCCGTCCATCGACGCGCTCGAAGAGTTCAAGGTGCAGACCTCGTCCTACTCCGCCGAGTACGGCCAGAACAGCGGCGCCATCATGCAGATGGTCGTCAAAAGCGGCACCAACCAGCTCCACGGCACCTTCTATGAATTCCTTCGCAATGATAAGTTCGCCGCCAAAGACTACTTCCTGAACTTCCAGCAGCCAGCCGGCGCGCGGGAGGCCGCCAAACCCGTCCTCCGCCGCAACCAGTTCGGCGTCTTCGTCGGCGGACCGGTCCTGTTCCCCAAGCTCTACAACGGCAAGGACCGCACCTTCTGGAGCTTCAACTACGAAGGCCGCCGCGAAACCCGCGAAGTCGTCCAGGAAGCCTTCTGGTTCCCCCAGGCCTTCCGCAACGGAGACTTCTCCTCCCTGCTGACGCCTCCGCTCAATGCCTCCGGCGTTCCCATCCGCCAGCCAGTCGTGATCTTTGACCCCACCACCGGCGAGCCCTTCCGCAACTCCTCCGGCCAGATCACCAACATCATCCCCCCCAGCCGCATCAACAAGGCCGCGCAGGATTTCGTCAACCGCTTCCTGCCCCTGCCCATGTTCACCCCCACCGACCCGCTCGATATCAACGCCCGCGGCTCGGTCCCCAACATCATCAGCAACAACCAGACCATGTTCCGCATCGATCACAACCTGTCCAACTCCGACAAGGTCTTCGTGCGCTACATCACCGATCGCGGCAACTGGACCAACGGGTTCCTCAACCCCAACTTCGACTACTTCGTCTCCTCCGTCAACACCAACCTTGCCGCCCAGTGGGTCAAAATCATCAACCCCACCACCGTCAACGAATTCCGCTACGGCCTCAACAAGTCGGATAACAACACCCTGAATCCCCGTACCAATACGGGCTTCGATCTCGACTCCCTCGGCCTCGGCCAGTTCCGCGTCACCAGCGGCCGCAAGCTCAGTGACCGCGAAGTCGGCCTCCCCGCCACCATCATCAACGGCGACCGCGACGGCGGCAACGGCTTCGACTTCAACACCGTTCACCAGTTCACCAACAACCTCTCGATGACCCGCGGCTCCCACACCTTCAAGACCGGCTTCGAGTACCGCCGGCTCATCCTGGACCGCGCCGCCGCCAACGTCGCCCGCGGCTCCGTTGCCTGCTGCCCCGGCGGCTACAACCTCGCAGGATGGCTGATGGGCTACTTCGGCGACACCCAGACCGGCGAAGGCTTCCCCTTCACCTCGCCCCGCCAGAACCGCTGGTCCGCCTACTTCCTCGATGACTGGAAAGTCACCCGCAAGCTCACCATGAACATCGGCATGCGCTGGGACTACTTCCAGGTCCCGCTCGACTCCTTCGGCGCCTGGCGCTCGCTCCGTCTCGACGTCCTCACCCGCGTCCCCGACGGCCGCAGCCTCCCCACCGTCATCCCCGAGGTCAACACCGTCAACTGGGCCTCCTACGACAAGGACAACCGCTACTTCATGCCCCGCATCGGTCTCGCCTACCGCGCCACGCCGAAGTGGGTCATCCGCAGCGGTTTCGGCTGGTTCGCCAACGCCCAGCAGTTGAACAACTTCACCATTCTCAACCTTGTCCCGCCCGTCTCCGGCACCATCGCCTACCAGATCCAGCAGGACATTCTGCCGACGTTCCAGTATCCCTACGCCGGCCGCAACTACACCATCCAGCCCAGCCGCCTCCGCCCCGGCTTCATCAACTCCGTCGGCAACATCTATGGCGCCGGCGGCGGCGCCGTCTCCTCCGTCCGCAACACCATCCTGGTTCCGCCGGACAACAAGTCCTCCAACCACTGGCAGTGGAGCTTCGACCTCCAGCGCGAGCTCCCCTTCAATATCCTGATGACGCTCGGCTACGTCGGCAGCAAGACCAATCATCTGGATAACACCATCGCATGGAACAACCCGGACCCGGCCTACCTCGATACCAACATCCAGGCCCGCCGCCCCTACCCGTTCCACGTCTCCCAGGGGGAAGTGGACGCCAATGGCAATCCGCGCGTCTTCGGCACCGGCAATATCCGGTACCTGGACAGCTACGCCAACGGCAGCTATCACGCTCTGCAGTCCAACATCGAGAAGCGCTATAGCCATGGTCTCGTCTTCGGCTGGGCCTATACCTACTCCAAAGCCCTCGGCGAAGGCTACGGCCGCAACGAAGGCGGCGCCGGTATTGCCAACGGCTCCCAGAATCCACGCGACCGCCGGGCCAGCCGCGGCCGTTACGGCTTCGACGTCACCCACAACAACGTCTTCAACTTCGTCTATGAGATGCCCTTCCTCAACCGGTTCAAGGGCGTCCCCGGCGTCTTCCTCGCCGGCTGGCAGACCAACGGTGTCCTCACCCTCCGCACCGGCTTCCCCTTCACGGTCACCGGCGGCAACCTCAACACGGGCGGCTTCACCCTGCCGGACCGCGTCGAGGACGGCCGTCTCGGCGATGCCGCCAGCCGCCAGATGTGGTACGACATCACCGCCTTCCGCCGCACCGATTGCAACATCAACGGCCGGCCGGATCTCTGCCACTACGGCAACGCCGCCATCGATGCCATGGTCAGCCCCGGCGGCCGCATCATGGACTTCTCCATCTACAAGAACT
>CAZWDD010000202.1:0-9798 GCA_964632345.1 uncultured Solibacteraceae bacterium
ACGCATTTCGTGCTGGCCGAGGGCATCGGGAAGGTGCGGGTGGTGAGCGGGATTGCGGCGGCCGACGTGGTGGCCGCGGCGGCGGCGGCGCTGTAGTTCATGACACTCGAAGCCGGCAAGGGAACGACGCCGCCGGGTGCGCGGACCGAGGAGCAGGCGGCGAAGTATGTGCGCGGGATGTTCGGACAGGTGGCGCACCGCTATGACCTGCTGAACCACGTTCTGAGCTTCCAGATCGACAAATACTGGCGGCGGCGGACGGTGCGGCGGGTGCAGGCGATTCTGGACCGGGCCGACGCGCGGGTGCTGGACCTGGCGTGCGGCACGGGCGACCTGACGCTGGCGCTGACGCAGGCGGCCAAGGCGCGAGTGATTGGCAGCGACTTCTGCCATCCGATGCTGACGGTGGCGCATGGGAAGCAGGCGCGGCTGCTGTTTGAGGCCGATGCGTTGACGCTGCCGGTGGCCGACGGGAGCGTGGACCTGGTGACGTGCGCGTTCGGGTTCCGGAACTTCGTGAACTACCGGCGGGGGATGACGGAGATTCTGCGGGTGCTGAAGCCGGGCGGGACGGCGGCGATACTGGAGTTTTCGACGC
Source organism: uncultured Solibacteraceae bacterium (assembly GCA_964632345.1). Taxonomy (GTDB): domain Bacteria; phylum Acidobacteriota; class Terriglobia; order Bryobacterales; family Bryobacteraceae. The sequence continues at coordinate 599 of CAZWDD010000202.1, forward strand.
CGCCGAATGCGCTGTTCCGCGCGCTATACGGGTTCTATTCGACGCAGGTGCTGCCGCGGATCGGGGCGATGCTGAGCGGATCGCGCGACGCGTATACGTACCTGCCGGAGAGCGTGAAGAAGTTCCCGGACGCCGCGCCGCTGGCGGCCGAGTTCCGCGAGGCTGGCTTCGGCGAGGTGGAGTACGAGCGGATGACGTTCGGCATCGTCGCGCTCCACCTGGCCCGGAAGCCGTTGGACTAGAGCAGGGCCGTGGGGCGGCGGTTCCAGCCCATGGTTTCGAGCGCGGAGATGTGCGCGCCGGCCTGCGTGAGGATGTGGTGCAGATCGTTGCCGATGCTGATGAAGGGGAAGCCCTTGTCGAGGAACTCCTGGACGCGGGAGGTGCCGAAGAGGAAGACGCCGAGAGAGACGTTGTTCTTCTTTGCGGCGGCGACGAGCTTATCCGTTGCGGCGCCGAGTTCGGGCGAGGTGTACATGTGGGGGAACTCGTACTTTTCGTAGAGGCCCATGGACATGCAGAGATCGTTCTGGCCGAGGAAGAGGATGTCGACACCGGGGACGGCAGCGATTTCCTCAATGTTTTCGATACAGGAAGCGGTTTCGACCTGGAGGGCGACAACGGCGTTCTTGTTCCAGTTGCCGGCGTAGCCGAGGAGGCCGGCCTTGTTCATGCTGCGCTGGGGGAAGTAGACCGACCGGGTGCCGGCGGTGGGATAGAGGGCGCAGCTGACGGCGGCGCGGGCCTCCTCGGCGGTGTTGATGTAGGGCACGAGGATGCCATCGGCGCCGAGGTCGAGCGACTGCTGGATGCCCTGGCGGTCATCGTAGCCGCCGACGCGGACGAGCGACTTCGCGCCGCCGCTGGAGATGCCGCACAGCATCGCGGAAAGCTTTTCGTAGTTCATGGGGCCGTGCTGCGAATCGACGAGCAGCCAATCGTAGCCGGTGTGCGCCAACTGCTCCACCACCGTCGGGCTGTGCGAGTTCACGAAGATGCCGAACTTGGGTTTGCCTTCGCGCAACTGCTGCTTGAACTCGGCGCCGGTGAGAGGGGTATCTGCCATTTGTGTAGTTCTCCTAAAAATAGAAACTCTCTGGACTATACCCAATGCGCGAAACAGGCGTCAAAAAAAGCCGCCGGCAACGGCGCCGACGATGAGAAATGGCTCGGCGCCGGTTTGAATGGCGGGGGGCAGTTCACGGGAGGTTTCCTCGTGGGACCAGTCCTCGGCGCAGGCGAAGAAGCGGATGAAGGGGCGGCGTTTGCGGGAGACGTGATCGCGAATGGTGCCCTGGAGGGCGGGGTAGGCGCGCTCCAGGGCGTCGAGAATGGCGTCGATGGTGACGGGGGCGGGAACGTCGAGCGCCACCTCCTCCTTCACTTTGGCGATGGTCCGCAGGTGGGCGGGCATCAGGACGCGAACGGTCATGGGAGGGTCTGGACCTCAAGGGAGAGGACGGGCGGGAGGTCGCGGGCGATGGCGGTCCAGTGGTCGCCGGAGTCGGAGGAGGCGTAGATCTGGCCGCCGGTGGTGCCGAAGTAGATGCCGCACTGGTCGAGGGAGTCGGCGGCCATGGCGTCGCGGAGGATGTTGACGTAGCAGTCCTGCTGGGGGAGGCCGTTGGTGAGGGCTTCCCACTCATTGCCGCCGGTGCGGCTGCGGTAGACGCGGAGCTTGCCTTCGGGCGGGTAGTGCATGGAGTCACTGAGGATGGGGACGACGTAGATGGTTTCGGGCTCGTGGGCGTGGACCTGGATGGGGAAGCCGAAATCGGTGGGGAGGTTGCCGCTGACCTCGTGCCAGTGGTCGCCGCCGTCGTCGGAGCGCATGACGTCCCAGTGTTTCTGCATGAAGAGGGTATCGGGGCGGGAGGGGTGGAGGCCGATGCGGTGGACGCAGTGGCCGACCTCGGCGGTCTGTTCGGGGAGGAATTCGGAGCGAAGGCCGTTGTTGATGGGGGTCCAGGTTTCGCCGCCGTCAAGGGTGCGGAAGGCGCCGGCGGCGGAGATGGCGATGAAGATGCGGGCGGGGTTGGAGGGATCGATGAGGATGGTATGGAGGCACATGCCGCCGGCGCCGGGGGCCCAGTGGGGGCCGGAGCCGTGTTTGCGGAGGCCGGAGACCTCGGCCCAGCTTTTGCCGCCGTCGGTGGTTTTGAAGAGAGCCGCGTCCTCAACGCCGGCAAAGACGGTGTCGGGATCAGTGGGGGAGGGTTCGAGGTGCCAGACGCGCTTGAACTCCCAGGGGTGGGGGGTGCCGTCGTACCACTGGTGGGTGCCGGGGACACCGTCGTAGACGAACTTGTTGTCGACGGCTTCCCAGGTTTTGCCGCCGTCGTCGGAGCGCTGGATCATCTGGCCGAACCAGCCGCTGGATTGGGAGGCGTAGATGCGGTTGGGATCGGCGGGGGAGCCGTTGACGTGGTAGATCTCCCAACCGGCGAAGAGGGGTTCGGAGATGGTCCAGGCCTCCCGTTTTGCATCGGACTCCAGAATAAACGCGCCTTTGCGCGTGCCTGCCAGCACTCGTACACGGCTCATAATTGTCGCTTCGCTCCTCTAACGGAATTTAGGGATCAACGGAGTGAGGTCGCGGGCTTCCCAGCGGCGGCGGACTTCGGCGAGGACGTGGTTCCGGTTGCGGGCGAGATTTTCCATGAGCCCGCAGGGCGCGGAGGTCCGTTCGTGCCGGGCCGCCCAGAGCAGGAGTTCGAGCACAACGGGCGCGAGATCGATTCCCTTCTCCGTCAATCGATAGTGAATTTTTCGTCCGTCGGCCTGGGCTATTTCCGCGGTGAGGATACCGGCGGATTCGAGCTTGCGCAGACGGTCGGAAAGGATATTGCTTGCGATGCCTTCGCCGGATTCCAGGAACTCGCGGAAAGTCCGGTTGCCGCGCACCATGAGGTCACGAACGACGAGCAGGGACCAGCGATCGCCGAGGAGATCGAGGGAGATGCTGACGGGGCAGCCGGACCGTTTTTTTGCGGCGGGCTGTTTCGTGGCTGGCCGGCGCTTTGGCTCGGGCACTTTGGACATGGTACGGCGATTACTTGCAGTTTGCAAGTAAATAATCGACCACTCGTTCAAAGGGATCGAAGCCTCCGTAGGCCTGGGCGATGGGGGCGCGGAGGTTGGAGTTGGCGTTGACGTCGTAGAAGATGAGGCGGCCGTCGGGGGCTTCGAGGAATTCGATGCCGCCGACGTCGAGGGCGCCTTTGGCGGCGAGTTGCCGGCCCATTTCGACGGCGGAGGCGGGGACGGCGGGATAGGGGTAGAACTCGACGGGTTTGGCGGCGGGGAGGTCGCAGTGGCCGGGGCCGTCGGCGGGGTTGCAGACCTCCGAGGGGCAGAGGTTGAAGGCGCCGTGGGAGATGACGCGCATAGCGTAGAGGAGTTCGCCGCCGAGGAACTCCATGCGGACGATGCCGCGGGCGGGGTCGACGGGGAAGTATTCCTGGAGGAGGAGGAGGTTATCGGGGAGCCAGAGGTCGGGCTGGGTGGTGAGGAGGCGGCGTGCTTCGGCGGCGCTGTTGAGGAGGAACATGCGAGCGCCGCTGCCGCCCTGTTCGGGCTTGAGGAGGGCGGGCCATTGGTCGCCCCAGGCGTCGAGGCCGGCGTCGATATCGTTGAAGGCGAGGGTGCGGGGATGGGGGATGCCGAGGCTGGTCATAAGCGCGGCCTGGGCGGACTTGCTGAGTTCGAGGGCGAAGGCGCGGGAGCCATTGAGAACGCGGGCGCCGGCGAGTTCAAGCGAGCGCATGAAGCTGAGGGCGAGGGGAACGGCGCGGGTATTGCCGCGGACGTAGGCGGAGGGGCTGGCCTGGTTGAAGTAGAGAGGGGCGGCGGGGGCGGCATCGGGGTTGAAGGCGGCCTGTTTGAGGTCAAAGGGGGCGTAGTTGAGGCCGCGGCGATCGAGGGCGGCGAACAGGGGCTTCTGCCATTCGGGGTGTTCGTAGAGGACGACGAGATCGAGGCTCATGCGGGATGCCTACTATGATGCAATCGAGAGATGCGGCGACGCGCGTTTCTGGGATCGCTTGGAGCGGTGGTGATGCGGCCGGACGGGGCGCGGATCGCCTACACGGTGCGTGAGGGGGCGGGGCCGGACCTGGTGCTGATCCCGGGGAGCTGGGGGGACCGGCATGTGTTCGACCGTTACGTGGCGGCGCTGCCGGGGGAGCTGCGGGTGGTGATTGTTGAGCTGCGGGGGCATGGGGAGAGCCGGCCGGCAGCGGCGGCGCCGACGATGGCGAGCCTGGCCGACGATGTGCTGGCGGCGGTGGACGCGGCGATACCGGGAGGGCGGCGCTTTTATGTGGCGGGGCATTCGATTGGAGGGATGCTGGCGATCGAGATCGCGGGGCGGCGGCCGGGGCAGGTGGCCGGGGCGCTGCCGATGGAGGGGTGGGCGCACCACCGGGTGCAGGCGGAGGCGTTTCCGCTGGGAGCAGTGGAGGATCTTACCGAAGACGAGCGGCGGCGGAACGAGGCGAACCGGGCGCGGGTGTTGACGACGCTGACGGCGGGCGAGCGGGCGGCGTTCGCGGCGGTGTGGCGGAACTGGGACGGGGCGCCGATTCTGGAGCGGACGCCGGTGCCGATGCTGCAGTTCTGGGGGGACCGGGGGCGGGAGCGGCCGTCGCGGCGGCTGCTGCGGGTGCCGGAGAAGGAGTCAATCGAGATCCACTGGGTGGCGGGGGCGACGCACTCGCTGCTGGTGCAGCGGCCGGAGGAGATGGCGCGGGCGACGGCCGGGTTTATTGCCCGGACCGAGGCGTCGCACATGTACGCGGTGAGGAGGACGGGGCGGCTGCGGCCGGAGGTGCGGACGATCTACCGGGCGGTGGAGGGGATGGCGGGGTTCAACATGCATCCGTACCTGACGCACTGGCGGGGGCGATTCTGGGCGATGTGGAGCAGCAACCGGGTGCGGGACCTGCAGGCGGGGCAGTATGTGCGGTATGCGACGAGCGTGGACGGGGTGCGATGGGTGGCGGCGGGGGCGGTGACGCCGAGCGAGGAGGCGGGTAACTGGCGATACTTTGCGCGGGCGGCGCGGGATGAGGCGGTGCGGCCGTTGTTCGGGCCGGGGCTGGAGTTGCGGGGCTACCGGTGGGGGAATGGACGGTGGGAGGGGCCGGTGCGGATTGCGGCGGACACGATCAACAACTTCGCACCGGAGCGGGTGGCGGGGGGCGAGTGGATGATGGCGCGGCGGGACCACCGGATGCGGACGTCGATGTTGATCGGGGGCGTGCGGTCGGTGTCAGATTGGCGGGTGGTGGAGGTGCCGGCGCCGGAGGACGGGGCGAAGCTGGACGAGCCGGTGTGGTGGACGCTGCCGGACGGAGTGCTGACGGCGGCGTTCCGGGACGGAAGCCGGTCGCGGCGGCTATACCGGTCGTTCAGCCGGGACGGCGGGAACACATGGACGGCGCCGGTGCGGACGGACTTTCCGGATGCGATGGCGAAGTTCAACGTGTTGCGGCTGCGGGACGGGCGGTACGCGATGGCGTCGAACCCGAACCCGTCGGGAGTGCGGATTCCGCTGAGCCTGTCGCTATCGCGGGACGGGCGGATCTTCCACACGCAGGCGACGCTGCGGGAGGAGGCGACGATGTACCGCTACGGGGGGAAAGAGGCCGGGTATGCGGGCTACCACTATCCGCAACTGCTGGAGCACGGGGGAGCGCTGTATGCGATCCACGCGGAGAACATGGAGGACATCCGGCTGCTGCGGTTGCCGTTGGGGGCGCTAGCGGGCGAGCGGGCCGTATAGTTCGGGGCGGCGGAAGCGGAAGAGGTATTCGGGTTCGGCGCGGGCGGCGCGGAGGGTAGTGGAGGAGAGTTCGTGGATGAGGAGGGTGCCGCCCTCGGCCTGTTCGGCGAGGAGTTCGCCGCGGGGACCGGCGACGAGTGCGCCGCCGGGGAAGGACTGTTTGACGCCGGCGGCTTCGACCTGGCCGGTGTAGTTGCAGGCGATGCCGAAGACGCCATTTTCCTGGCAGCGGGCGCGGACGGCGGGGGAGGCCCAGGCGGCCCAGCCGGCGGCGGTGACGGGAGGCGGATCGGCAGCGAAAGGGAAGAGGACGATTTCGACGTTCTGGACGGCGAGGAGGCGAGTGGATTCGGGGAGGAGCGCGTCGAAGCAGATGTTGGCGCCGATGCGGCCGAGCGGGGTTTCGACGACGGTGGGGGCGGGGCCGCCGTTGTAGAACGGCATCTCAAACATGGGGATGTGCATTTTTCGCCAGGCGCCGGCGAGGCCCTGGGGGCCGACGAGTATCTGGGTGTTGTAGAGCAGGTTGCCGGCGTCTTCGAGCAGGCCGGCGGAGATGTAGATGCCGATCTGCTGGGCCATCATGGTGAGGGTTTTGACGGCGGGACCATCGAGGGGTTCGGCGGTGGAGCGGGCGAATTGGAGTGCGTCACGGAGCCAGGCGGCGTGGTTGTGCTCGGGGTGATTGGGGAGGAAGCCGGTGAGGGAGAGTTCGGGGAAGAGGACGAGCTTGGCGTGAGCGTTGGCGGCGCGGTCGGCCAGGTGGACGATGGCTTCGATGTTGCGGGTGGTGGCGCCGGGGAGGGAGGGGGAGTTGGCGGCGGCGATAAGAAGGGTATCAATCACGGCTTCATTGTCGCGCGGGCGGGGGTCAGGCGGCGACGGGAGCGGGGGCGCCGGTGCGGACGGCATCGGCCATTTCGTCCATGGTGACCCACTGGCGGCCGGCTTCGGCGATGACGGCGAGGCTTTCGCGGAGGCGGCGGGTTTTTTCCTCGCGGTCGCCGCCGGCGCGTTCGAGGAACATGCGTTCGGTGCCGGCAAAGTCGTCGTCGCAGGTAAGGTCAGCGGGGTGGACGACGTAGTAGAAGAACTTGCGGGCGCGGAGAGCGGCGCGGAGCATGGCGAAGTGGCGATCCCAACCGAGCAGGAAGCCGGTGGTGTGCCAGACGGCCATGCCGAGGGGGCCGGGGGTGGTGGGGACGGGCATGACGGTGACGCCTTCACGCTGGAAGGGTTCGCGGGAGCCGGTGAGGGGGAGCGTCCAGTCGCGGCGGTTGAGGACGCGGCGGAACTTTTCGCCGTGGCCGAGGTGGTTGAGGGCGTTTTTGAAGACGAACGGGTAATAGAGCAGCGAGGGGAAGGGGCTCATGTCATAGCGATAGCCGAGTTCGCCGAGGAGCCGGAGCATGGGGGTTGAGTAGGACCATGCGGGCGCGACAAAGCCGCGGGGGGTGATGCCTGTTTCGGAGACGAGACAGTCATGCGTGCGGACGATTTCGTCGCGCATTTCGGATGGGGGAAGGGCGCCGAGGTCGGTGTAGTGGTTCCAGGTGTGGTTACCGATTTCGTGGCCGGCGCGGTGGAGTTCGCGAAGGCGGGCGCAGGCGGCGGGGTCCTCAAGGTCGCGGCCGATGGCGTACATGGAGTAGCGGAAGGAGAACTGGTCACCGAGACGGAGGAAGCGGTCCATGACCTGGCGGTAGGTGGGGTCCTGGTAGCCGGCGGGATAGCCGGCGGCGTGGGCCATGGAGTCGATGTGAAGCGCGACTGCGGCGTAGCCGGTCATGGAGTGCATCCTCGCTTATCGTCCGGAACGTGGGCAGCCATTAGGACACGGCGGCCATGGCGGCGGGGGTCTCAGCGTAGATCCGCTCCAGATCGAACTGGACGCGGGCGGAGACATCGTTGGCGATGCCGACCATGGTGTTCCAGGAGTTGACCTGGGGGTAGCTCTGCGCGGTGGAGGCCATATAGAGGCGGGAGTCGCCGCAGCGCATGCGGGGTTTGACCTTCTGGTAACCGAGCGGCCAGACGGGTTCGACGTAGGGGGCGCGGAAGACGCGGATGTCCTCGACCCAGTCCTGGGAGAATTCGGGATTGAAGGCTTTGAGGGCCTTCATGGCCTGGAATTTGATGTCGCCATCGACGGTGCGGTAGGTGTCGCTGTCCTTGGGGCAGTAGTTGAGGAGGTAGACGAGGTGGCGGCCGCCGGTCTGGGACATGGGGACGACGTGGGTGGTTTCGACGAGGCCCTGGAAGGGGAAGCCTTCCTGGACGATGGCGTTCCAGTAGTTGGGCTGGAGGCGCTTCTTGAGAATGGCGACGGCGTTGACGACGCCCTGGTAGGGCATATCGGTTTGTGGGATGGAGTGGCGCAGGGGACCATTGGCGATGTTGCGGAGGAGGGGAAGGGGGAGGGTGGAGATGGCCACGTCGAAGGATTCCCAGGCGCCGTTGATGGAGAGGTCGATACCGGCGGCGGTATTGTGGATGGCTTCGACGGGGGAGTTGAGGCGGATGACGCCGCCCATGCGGCGGATTTCGTCGCGGAGGCGGTCGGCAATGCGGCGGTAGCCGCCGTTGACATAGCCCTTGACCTCTTTGGTGGAACCTTTTTCGCGGCGGAGGCGGGTCCAGAACCAGTAGGCGGGGACGCGGTCATAGAGATCGCCGAACTTGGAGCGGAGGAGGGGGCGCCAGAGGCGGGAGAAGACGCTGGCACCAAAGATATTGCGGAGCCAATCGGCGACGCTGATTTCGTCCAGGCCCTTTGGATCGTTGAGGAGCTTGGCGATGTAGGCGCCGCCGAGGGCGGTGCGGAGGCGGCCGAAAAGGCTGAGGCCGCCGAAGCCGAGGAGATCTAAGGGAGTATTGAAGGGGTAAAGAGTTTCGCCGTAGAGGAAGCCCATTTTGGTTTCCTTCCAGGAGATGTCGTTGGCGAGTTCGAGTTCCGTGAGGAGGGCGAGAAGATGCTCGTCGGTGTTGATCATCACGTGGTAGAACTGCTCCATCGTGCGGCCCTTATGTTCGAAGGTGCCGCCGAGTCCGCCGAGTTCACCGGAAGCTTCCAGCAGCGTGACGCGGTTGCCCTTCTGGAGGAGACGGTAGGCGTTGACGAGGCCGGAGATACCTCCGCCGAGGATAGCGATATTGTTCTTGGTTGCGGTCTGCATGATGATCCTGATTTCGGTGATCTAAGGGAGTAACTATTCGTCTACAACGAGGCTGCCGGCGCCGAGTTTTTCGCCGGCCCACATGGAAAAGGTGGTCCAACCGGCGAGGCGCATGAGCGACAGGTGGGCTGTGATGGACTGGGTGATGTTGATCTTCGATTCGCCGAACTGGCGGCGGTCGACGGGCATGGGGAGTTCCTTGACGCGGAAGCCGAGGAACATGGCGCGAACGAGGATTT
>CAZWDD010000203.1:0-9756 GCA_964632345.1 uncultured Solibacteraceae bacterium
ATTCACGAATCTGGAGCCGGGCGACTGGCGGAAGGTTCTGGACGTGAACATTCGGGGAATGGTTCATGTGGCGCAGGCGCTGGCGCCGGGGATGGTGGAGCGGAGGTATGGCACCATGCTGTTTATTGCTTCGATTGCCGGGCAGATTGGATCCCAGACCGATCCGCCATATTCGGCCAGCAAGGCCGCCAATATCAATTTCGCGCAGTGTCTGGCGAAGGATCTGGCGCCGCACAATGTGCGGGTGAATACGGTAAACCCGGGCATGGTGAAGACGCCGCTGAACGAGAACGTGTGGCGCGCCTGGAATGCGCAGCAGCGGCCGGACCGGCGGAGGTCCTATGAGGACTGGGCTGGGGAAAAGGTGCGGGCCGTCGCGCCGCTGGGACGGTGGCAGGGAACGGAGGACATCGCCGACATGGTGGTGTTCCTCTCGTCGGAAAGGGCCAGGCAGGTAACGGGCCAGACCGTTAATGTGGACGGCGGGCAGGTGATGCACTGGTAGGGGAACGAACACCACTCGAGTTGCGTTATCTTGATTACGGATGAACGGAACCGTTTTTCGCTCTCGCGTATCTAATGAAGGTAGGTGCGGGGAGACCAAAATATGAAAGTAGTCAGGGCGCCATCCACCAGTTCCGCGGAACTGGCGAAAAAACCCGGACTTAGCCTCCCGCCTAAATTGTTGGACCGGGCCGTGACCCGGCTTTGTTTTATCTCCATCATCAGCGCTGTCTCAACGGTGGCGTATTTCGTTGCGTCGGGGCTGCTGCAGCAGGAAGCGGCCGACGTACAGAAGCACCCGATGATGCGGCTGCTGGCCCTGGCGTTGGTATTGCTTTCCTTCGGGTTCCTTGCCCTCCAGCGTTCCGGTTGGTTTTCCAAACAGGTGATTCTGCATCTGGGCGTTGTGTTTCAGATTCTGGTTGGATACGCCATTGCATTTGGCGAATCCATGATGCTGAAGTCTGGCGACTACCCTGTGGTGGGGGTGACGGCGACTGCGTTGTGGCTGATGTTGTGTGGCATGTTGATCCCGAACACACCGCTGATGAACGTCATTGCGGGCGGCATGACCGTACTGGCCTGGCCGGCGGCGTATTGGGCGGCGATGCACACCTTCGGATATGAGTTCATCGGATGGAACCGGGTCTTTATGTGGATGGTGCCGCTTGTGCTTTCGGCATTCTGGACGAATGTGCTGAACCGGAATATCTACAGCATGCAGTTGCAGAGCGTGAAGGCCGAGGAACTCGGCAGCTACCGTCTGGAGCGAATGATCGGCCAGGGCGGAATGGGGGAGGTGTGGCTGGCGAGCCACCGGATGCTGGCGCGGAATGCGGCGGTGAAGTTGATTCGTCCGGAGATCCTGGCCGGGCAGACGATGCGCGCCGAATCGGTGATTCGCAAGCGCTTTGAACGGGAAGCCCGGGCGACGGCCGCATTGCGCAATCCCCATACGGTGGCGCTATACGACTTTGGCGTCACCGATGACCACATGTTTTATTACGTGATGGAGTTATTGGAAGGGATTGATATTCAGTCGCTGGTGGAGAAGTACGGCCCGATGCATCCGGGGCGGGTTAAGAACGTATTAATTCAGATCTGCGAATCTCTGGAAGAGGCGCACCGGCTAGGGATGGTGCATCGCGACATCAAGCCCCGCAATATCTTCCTTTGCAAGCTCGGGTGGCAGCATGATTTCGCCAAGGTGCTGGATTTCGGGCTGGTGAAGACGGCACTTCGCAAGGATGAGTCGTTGATGACGATGGACGGCGCGGCCACCGGGACGCCTGCGTATATGTCGCCGGAGGTGGCCCTGGGGGGCGCACAGATCGATGGCCGGACGGACATCTACAGCCTGGGCTGCGTGGCCTATTACATGTTGACGGGGCAACTGGTATTCCAGGAGGCGACGCCGACGGCGATTGCGCTCGCGCATGTGCAGAAGGAGCCGGTGCCGCCATCGGACCGGACAGAGCTGCCAATACCGGCGGGATTGGAGCGCGTGGTGCTGCAATGCCTGTCAAAGGACCCGGTGGAACGTCCCCGATCGGCTCAGGATCTGGCGCGGCGGTTGGAAGCATTGACCGACGTGCCGATGTACTGCCGCGACAGAGCAGCCGCGTGGTGGGATGCGAATCTGCCGGATCCGGGCGCCGGACTTGAGCACACGCCGGAGCAGAGCGAGCTCGAGTCGCCTGTGAGCGTCAGTGTCAGCAGCCGCGTCTGATTCCGCCCTGCGGTCCACGCTCTGGTTAGCGTTCTCGGGATCTGCGGCGATGATCGCCCATCAGGTGGCGGGGAAGGCGGCGCGCGACGGGTTCTTCCTGCAGAACTTTTCACCATCCAGTCTGCCGAAGATGGTGGTGGGCGGCGCGCTGCTCAGCTTCCTGCTGGCCGTATTCTTTGCTCGGATCACCGAACGTTCCGGACCCGCGCGAATCGTGCCTAGCGCCTTTGCGCTGAGCGCGGCGCTGCATCTGGCCGAGTGGTTCAGCGTCGGGGCATTGCCGCGTGTCACTTCGGTCTTGATCTACCTGCATATCGTGGGACTCGGCGCGATACTGCTCTCCGGATTCTGGCTATTGTTGAGCGAAGTGTTCGACCTTCGGGAAGCCAAACGGCGCTTCGGACGCGTGGCCGGCTTTGGAACCGCTGGCGGAGTTTTTGGCGGGATCGCTGCGGAGCGCCTGGCCGCCTTGGGCTGGGGCGATCAACTTCTGCTGCTGTTGAGCCTGCTTCACGTAATGTGCGCGGGGATTTCATCGTCACTGAAACCTCCCACTGGCCACGTCCACCGTCACCACGAACCGGTGACCTTTCGAAAGGCGTTCTCGCGAACTCCGCTGCTCTGGCAGTTGGCCCTACTGGTGTTCCTGGGAACGTGTACGGCCGCACTGCTGGACTATCTGTTCAAGCTTGGCGCGGCGATGGAGATGGGCCGGGGCCCGGCGCTGGTGCGCTACTTCGCCATCTACTATACGGCCAGCCAGGTGTTGACATTCCTTCTGCAAACGTTTGTGGCGAAATCCGCGGTGGAAAAGTTGGGGGTTTCAAAATCGGTGGCCAGCCTGCCGGTAGCGGTGGGCCTGGGCTCGACGGCCGCGTTGCTGATCCCGGTTTATCCGGTTGTGGTGCTGCTGCGTGCGACGGAGATGATCCTGCGGGGCTCCCTGTTCCGGTCCGGCTACGAGTTCCTCTATACGCCGGTACCGCCGGCCGACAAGCGGGCGGTGAAGACCATCGTGGATGTGGGCTTCGACCGGATGGGGGACGCCGTTGGCGCCGGAGCTGTTCAGTTGATGATCTGGCTGGGACCTGCGCTGGCGCGGCCGGAGATTCTGGGGCAGGCCATGGTGTAGACGTCCATCAGCACGACGGTGGCGATGCGCCTGGAACGCTCTTATCGCGGCGTGCTGGAACAGGGCTTAGTGGAGCGCTCCCGCGAGGACGAGTCCGCGGTACACGATGACGATTCGCTGGTGAATACCTTCTTCGAGGGGTTGCCGAGTCTGCCGCAGACTGCCTCGGTGCGGGTGCCACGGGAGGCGAAGCAGAGGGCCGGCACAGCGCCCGCCTATGGCACTTTTCCGCACGACCCGGTGGTGGAACGGTTAGGGGAACTACGGTGCGGAGACAAATCGCGGGTCTTGCGCGCGCTGGATCCGGATGATCCGTGGGAGATCGTTCTGGTTCCGCAGGTGATCCGACTGCTGGCCTGGGATGAGGTGTCGGCGGCGGCGAGTGCTTACCTGCAGCGGGGAGGGCGGCTGATCATTGGCCAGATCATCGACAGTCTGACCGACCAGGAACTGGACTACAACATCCGGCGGCGATTGCCGCGGCTGCTTTCGCGTGTCGAGGATCAGCAGTGCGTCGATGGACTTCTGTCGGGCCTCTCCGACACGCGTTTCGAGATTCGCTACCAGTGCGGACGGGCGCTGGAACGGTTGCGGCGGCGCCACCCGGAGTTGGACTATCGCGCGCACGCAATTCTCTCCGCGGCGGAGCGGGAACTGCATGTAAATCAGACCATCTGGACGTCGCGGCGGCGGATCGAGCGGCGGGAGAGTTCTGCGGACGGGCCGGACTTTCTGGATGAAGTATTGAAGGACCGGGCCGACCGGAGCCTGGAGCATGTCTTCTCGCTGTTCGCGGTCATTTACCCGCGGGAGCCGCTGATGGCTGCTTTCCGTGCGCTGCACCAGAATGACCGGATGTTCCGCGGCCTGGCGTTGGAGTATCTGGAGAACGTACTGCCGGAGGAGATCCGCGAGCGCCTGTGGCAGATCATTGAGGAAGCCCCGCCAGCGCCGATTTCGCCGGCCGATGAGAAGGCGGTGCTGGCGTCTCTGGTGGAGTCGAATGCGGCCTTCGTCTTGCGGCTGCGGCGGCCGGAATCAGAACCCCATATGCCGGTGCTCCCGGCCCAGGCGCCCGGCGATCCACAGCCAGAGGACCGTCATGACGACGTTGAACCAGGCAAAGCCGGTGAGTCCCACTGAAAGTTCGCTGCCCGCTTTGACGACGCCGGCCTGGATGACGTCCCCCATGCGCATGAAGAAGGTGTCGATGGCGGCCTTGGCTTTGTATTTTTCGGCGCGGCTGGTAGGAAGGAACAGAGCCTGCCTGGCGGTGTTCTGCAGGGAGTAGTCGGTGGCATTTTCGAGGATCTTCACGCCACGGACGACCGCGAGCAGCGGGGCTACGGCCATGACGGAGTAGCTGGTGAGGGCGAGACTCGGCAGGATGTAGAGAGCACCGCGGACGCCAATCAGTTTGAAGATGCGGGAAACGGCGAAGGTTTGCAGCAGCAAGCCGAGAAGATTCACCCAACTGAAGTAATCGCCGTAAAACCCGCCGATGAAGGCACGCATGGCCGCTTTATCGGCGCCGAACATGCGGACAGCTTCCATCTCAACCACCGAACTCAACAGAAATTCGCCGGTAGTATTTACGACATTCAGGACGACGATCAACGCGGCGATATTGCGTAGGTAGGTGCTCTGGAAAACGAGCTTGAAGCCATTTTCGCCTTCGATTTTCGCTTCTGCGTGACGGTTCATCACCTGATCGCCGCGGCTGGTCTCCACACGGTTGGCCGCCCAGATGAGTGCCGCGCAGATGGCGAGCACTGCCGCGGCGGCGTTCATCAATCCGAATGGCGTGAACTGCAGGTGCTTGAACAGCCACGCGGCACCCTGGGCTCCGGCGAGGGCGCCGAGCGAGGCGCCGACGCCGATCATCGGGAAAAGCCGCTTCCCCTGGGATTCGGTGTACAGGTCGTTGGCGAAGGCCCAGAATTGGGAGATGACGAAGACATTGAAGATGCCGACCCAGATATAGAAGGCGACGCCGATCGGCGTGCCCGCCAGGCCAAAAGCTTGAAAGATCAGCAGGTGGGAGGCAAAGAATAGGGTGAGGCCGATGACGAGTTTCAGGCGGTTGAGCTGTTGGCCGGCGATGGAATAGAGCGGCACAAGAATGATCAGCAGCAGGGCCTGGCCAGCGGCGGAATAGGCTTTGACGGAGGCTCCGCCTTCGGTGAGGATCAGCGGTTCGCGGGCCGTCTTCAGGAGGTAGTAGGACCCAAGCAGGAGCAGGACATTGAGGGTTAGCAGGATGACGCCAATCCCTTCACCGGCACGGACATCGGCGAATACGGACAGGAATTTTTCCACTGGACCGCGCGGCGTTTCGCCTTCTGCCTTGAAGGCGATCAGTGAAGGATGACTGTTGAGTTCGGGGAGGCTCTGATAGTCCTCGCGTTGATGCGCCATGCGTTACCAGGTCCGTTCCAGTCCCACAATCTTACCGGAGCGCACATAAACATGCACGGTCTGTTTGGGCCGGGAAGGAGCGGAGACAACGGCGACGGACCAAGGGCCTGGGCCGGCGGCAGGTGTGCGCTCGCCGGTGGCGTTGGAGTAGGTGAACCAGGAAACGGATGTGTTCCGGATGGAACTGCTCAAATCATCCCACTCGAGCACTCCGGAGGGAGAGAGGCGGAAGCGGTCAAAGGGAAGGACCTTGGCGAAATAGGTCTTGCCGATCTTGTCGCGGCGTTTGATGAGGCACTCGATCAGGTATTCGGCGGCGGCAGGATCAGAGTACTGGCCGGTTGTGACGATCGTGCGAATGTCAGAATCGCTGAAGGCCATCACCTGCTTAGCAGCCCAGAACTCATCGTCGGGCAGCCGGTTTAGGAAGGCCGTGTTGGGGTACTCCGGCACCCAACGGTCGGGGTCGAAGACGTCGCCTTCAAAAAGACCGATGGAGCGGAACTTCTTGTACCGCGCAAACGCCCAGTAAGGCGGTGCGAAGCCGAGAGAAAACAGTTGCTGGGCGGCGGATCTCCAACTGAAGAAGTAGGCGCCTGAGCGGGGACTGTTGGGTTTATCACTGGCCGAACCGAGCGTCGAGCCGAAATCGAGCAGATAGTGCCGAATGAACTGCCGTCCATCGGCGCGGACAAGGGCGTCGAAGTTGTTGATGGACCGGGAGTCGTCGTGCGCAAGCCAGGCGGCGAAAACGTGCAATCCGCGCTGGTCGCGGCGGTGTTCATGGGGGACAACGTCGTTGGGATCGTCACGCCGCGTGCCGTAATAACGCGGTGGCCCGATGGGTTTGCCATCGATGCCGCGACTCGCCGTGGCGCGGTAGAGGCCATCCCGGGTTCGGGGGACCTTGACGAGGATCTCGTAGATATCCCGTTTCGACATTTTCCGCTTCTTGCCGGTGGCGTCGGCGAGCTGAACATCGGGTCCGAGTTCCAATTGGTCGGGATGGAAATGGACGATGTAGTTCTCCGGGACGTGATAGCCGAGCGCGTAAAAGAAGCGGGAGGAGATGGAATCGGCGGCGGTGGCCATCTCCGGGTTGGAGATGGGATCGAATTTGACGAAGTAGCGCTGCTTCTTCTCGTCGAGAATGGTGAAGCCGGGCGTGATGCCTTCGGACTTGGCGCCGACGACGGTCCAGGTCTTGCCGGCGGGAGGGTGGGAGTCTCCCGGGCCGCGCCGGAGTTCTTCCGCTGACATGCGGCGGTAGTAGTGGCGCTTGGTGTACCAGGCCCCATCCATCGGTTCGCCGAGGGTGTTTACGGCGCGGGCTGGAATGGGTGGGCCTGTTTTCGGCTGGCGCTCACCGGTCCTGCCGAATTGATTGGAGAAAAGGTCATAGTAGTCGCTAAGTTTGCGGCTGAGCGCCTTGTCAACATTCCGTGGCGGGGGTTCGGCGTCAAGCGGGTCGTCGGGATAGAACCTCGGCTGAGCGGGAAGGGAAGCGGTCAGCAGGAGCAGCAGGGGTAGGATCTTCATGACTAGTAGACCGGTTGTCCCGTGGTGGTGCCGAAACGGCGTTGGAGAAAGACGTCGTTGAACTTGACCCAGAGTTGGAAGCCCTCCTGGCCGAATGCGGCGTCGATGCGCATGAAGGTGGAGTTGCGGGCGTTGAAGCGGAGTCCGAAGCCGGCCGAGGACTCGAGATTGGAGAAGTTCAGCATTCCCCGGCGGGGAAAGACCTTTCCGGCGTCGACGAAAAGAGCTCCGTCGAGGCCGCTGAAGATCTCCCAGCGGTATTCGGCGTTCATGATCATGCTGTTGCGGTCACTGAAGCGGAAGTAACGATAGCCACGCAGGTCGTCCGAGCCGCCAAGGACGGGCTGGAGATAGAACGGGACATTCTCGTTGCGGTCTGTCTCGGTGAGTGTGGTCCTGGCGCGGAGGGCAATGACGCGCGTCTTGTTGAGGAACGGAATGAACTGCTGAAGGTCAATATCCATGCGGCGGAACCCATGGAGCAGGAGCCCGCGATCGTGAAACCAGGAGTATTGAAAGACATAGTTGCCGCCGGTTTTCGCCATGCCGAGCGGGTGGTCGCGGTAGTCGTACTGCGCGAAGAGCCCGTTCCGGAAAAAGTTCGTCTGGCGGTCGATCCCAGGTGCCTGGGCCGGAGTGAAAACGGTTTCTGACGATGCGTACGTACTGTCCGTGCCGGGGCCGAGGTTCGTCAGCAGGTAGCCGATGGAGGCGCCGAACTTAAGGCGGCGGATCGGTTCCACTCCAAGGATGCCATCGACGGAAGTGTCCTCCAAACGGTAGTTGGTGCGGAGTCGCTTTGAAGAGTCCGGACCCGGGCCGTAGTACTGCAGAGACTTGTAGTTGCGGCGGCTGGCGATACCTTCCAGGTAGACTTTGCCGTTGGCGAGTTTAGGGGCGACGACCTGTGCCTCGTACTTGGTGAACGCGCGAAGGGAGATCTGCGCGGAGGCGCGGGCGGTGAGTCTGCCCCGGAGGAGATCCTCACGGAAGTACTCCGGGCCGATGGCGAACCCGGCGCCGGTCACCATGTTGCCGACCTTCGCACGAAGCCCGTTGTATCCGGCCGAGATACGCTCCAGGTACTTCTGTTCCTTGAAGGCGCGCAAGCGGCCTTCGAGCGGCGTGACCTCGTCGGGGGCGAGCGTGGCCGCTTTTGTGTCGCGCTCTTCTTCAATGGCGGCCACTCGCGTGGCTGGTTCCTGGCCCTGCAGCCAGGCCTCCGCGGATAGGGTGAGAAACAACAGGAGATAAAGACGCATGCAGCTAGCGCTTGGATTTAACGCGGACAGGGAGGGTGACCGGCGATCCCGTATTTCCACGAAGCCGGATGGGTTCAAAGCCGATAGGCTCGATGGTCATGTCCCGGCCATCGATATGGACGACAACGAAATGGTTTTGATTGCTCCAGGCGGCAATGTGGCGCTCGGCCATTTTCTTACGAACGCTGGAGGGGCGGAGTTCCCCCCCCGCGCCTGCGACGATGAACTGCATGTTGCCGGTGGCCTCATTGTTCTCTGAGATTTGCAGGTTATGCTCATGTCCGGAGAAGACGGTCTGTACACCGGCGCTGCGCATGGCCAGAAACCAGTGCGGGGCGGCCTCGAGGAAGGGTTTGTGGTTCGGCCCGGCTGTGAACATGGGATGGTGCATGGCGACGATCCGCCAGGGCAGTGGCGGCTTCGCCAACTGCGTGGCGAACCAGTTGGACTGTTCTCCATTTGGCAGATGCATTGGCTCCGGCTTGCGATCCGGCTGATTGGTGGTGGTGTCAAGGAATAGAAACTCTGCAAAGGACGCGTAATTGAACCGGTACCAGCGGCCCGGCATGAACAAATTATCGAGGCAGACTTCGAGGTCCCGGGCGGACTCGGACTGGTTGCCGTCGTGATTGCCGAGGATAGTCTTGAATGGGATAGCGCGCAGGATGTCCTGGTAGGGCGAGAAGAACTTTGACTCCCAATCGCGGTCGTCGGCGCCGCTGGCCGAGAACTTGCCGTAGATGATGTCCCCCGTGGAGAGGACAAACCGGACATGGCGCCCCTGCGACTCCAGTCGTTTGAACTCTTCGGCCATGCGGGCGGCGATGGCCAACTGCGCTTTGGATCCTGTGCCGTAGTCGCCGATTACGAAGAAGGAAAGGGAATCCGCCTGCGCCGGCCATGTGCGGGTGGCGGCGGTAATGGAGTCTCCGTTGCGGGAGACGGAGTAGGGGTAAAGCGTGTCGGGTTTGAGATGGTCAACGCGGAGCCACGGACGGTCGGTGGTGAGGGTGCGGCCGTCGATTTGGACGGTTGTCGAGCCGGCAGGTTCGGCATCCCGGCCGATGCTGTTGCGTTTGACACCGTCGGCGCGCCCCCAGGCGAGGGTGATGCTGGAGGAGTCGAGATCGGCTACGTAGACACGGAAGGGCGCATTTTGCGCCAGCGCGCAG
>CAZWDD010000204.1:0-9754 GCA_964632345.1 uncultured Solibacteraceae bacterium
ACCGCCGTCGTCAACGCCCTTCGCGTCCCACTCCTCCAGGCCCTCTCCCGCTAAATCTCCGCCGCCCCGTCCAGGCTCCTCCACAGGTACCAGCACGCCGCCGTTGCCTGCGGCCG
The DNA here is from genome assembly GCA_964632345.1 of uncultured Solibacteraceae bacterium. Taxonomy (GTDB): domain Bacteria; phylum Acidobacteriota; class Terriglobia; order Bryobacterales; family Bryobacteraceae. The sequence goes on from CAZWDD010000204.1 coordinate 117, forward strand.
CCACGCCGCCCCGATCGCCTCAATCTCCCGCGGCCCCGGCGCTTCCGCCAGTTCATATGCCTTCCAGATCGCGTTCCGGATTCCCAGGTCCCCCAACGGCAGCACGTCCGGACGCCGCAGCGCGAACATCAGAAACATCTGCGCCGTCCACACGCCCACGCCCTTCACCTGCGTCAGATGTGCAATCACCGCCTCATCGCCCATCTCCGGCAACCGCGCAAACTCGATCTTCTTCGCCCGCGTCCGCTCACTCAGGTCCAGTAGATACCCCGCCTTCTGCCGCGATACTCCGCACGGTCGCAGCCCTTCCGGCCCCAGGTCCAGTATCCGCGCAGGACTCAACCGTCCGCCCCGCCCCGCCGCCCGGTGCAGCCGCTCCAGCACCGTCGCCGCCGCCGCCCCGCTCACCTGCTGATAGACGATGGACCGCGCCAGCGTAGTGAAGTCCGGTTCCCGGTATACGATCTTGTAAGGACCCACTGCGCTCACAATGCGCGCCATCACCGGGTCTGCGCGCTTCAAATGGGAGATGACTTTTCTCATGGAACGTGATTCTTTCGGAGGCCATCTATGAGAATAGTGAATCGCAGATCCGCCATTTCCACTCTCTTCTCCGGCGCCCTCGCCGCCCCCGCCCTCCTGCGAGCCCAGAAGCCGCAACCGCCCGTGGACGAACTCCCCACCATCAAGGTTGACGTCGAACTCGTCAACGTCCTGTTCAGTGTTCGCAACCGCAACAACGCCCTCGTCTCCTCCCTCCAGCAGCCGGACGTCTCCGTCTTCGAGGACGGCAAGCCCCAGACCATCAAGTATTTCACCCGCGAGACAGACCTGCCCCTCACCATCGGCATGCTCGTCGATGTCAGCGGCAGCCAGGCCAACCTCATCCCCCAGGAAAAACACGCCGCCGGCATGTTCTTCGATCAGGTCCTCCGTCCCAAGGACATGGCTTTCCTGATCAGCTTCGGCGCCGATGCCGAACTGCTTCAGGATTCCACTAACTCCACCAAACTCCTCAAACGCGGCCTCGACGGACTCCGCCAGTCCAGCGGCGTCGGCGGCATCCACCCTGGCCCCGTGCCCACCGCCTCCAAGCCCAAAGGAACCATCCTCTACGACGCCGTCTACCTCGCCGCCAGCGAGAAGCTGAAAACCGAAGTCGGCCGCAAAGCCATCGTCCTCATCACCGACGGCATGGACTACGGTTCCTCCTACAAGCTGCGCGATGCCATTGAAATGGCCCACAAGGCCGACACCATGATCTACAGCATCTACTACGTCGACCCCGGCGCCTACTACCGTGGCGGCTTCGGCGTTGGCGGCTTCAGCGACGGAGATCTGAAGAAAATGTCGGAGGAGACCGGCGGTCGCCTCTTCCACGTCGGCCGCCGCAACTCGCTCGAAGAGATCTTTAAGCAAATCCAGGAGGAGATGCGCAGCCAGTACGCCCTCGCCTACTCCCCCACCAATGACGCGCGCGACGGCTCTTTCCGCCGCCTCGAAATCCGCCCGAACGACCGCGGGCTCAAGGTACAGGCCCGCAAAGGCTACTACGCCCCCAAGGGCTGATTACTTGTACTTCACCCTCTCGCGCATGTAGGCCGCCAGCGCCTCTTCAATCGACGGCATCGGCGCCACTCCCACTTTCGCCATCCGCGCGTTTTCCAGCGCCGAATACTTCGGCCGCCGCGCCGCCGTCCGGTATTCTCGCTCGTTCGTCCGGCGCAGCTCCGGCGTCACCCCCGCCGCCGCGAAGATCTTGGCCGCAAAGTCGTACCAGGAGATCGCCGTCCCGCCGCCAACATGGAACACGCCCCGCTCCGGCTGCTCCATTAGGTCCACGGTCTTCTCCGCAAGTGCTGGCGCATAGGTTGGGGAGGCCACATGGTCCTCCACCACCCGTATCGGCTGGCCTGATTGCGCAAGGCGTAGCATCAACTCCACAAAGTTGCCCCGCGCCGTCCGCAACGCACCCGGTCCGAACACCCCGGAGGTCCGGATGATCAGCGGATTCTCCAGATAGGCCTGTGCATAGAGTTCCCCCGCCAGCTTCGACACCGCGTACGCCCCCAGCGGACGCGGCCGGTCCTCCTCGGTATAGGCGCGTCCCAGCGTCCCGTCAAACACGTAGTCGGTTGAAAAATGCACCAGCAGCGTGTCCATCTGCCGGCAGGCCACCGCCAGGTTCCGCACGCCCAACCCGTTGGCCGCGTAAGCTGCCTGTGGCTCCTGCTCGGCCACGTCCACCTGGTTGTAGGCCGCCGCGTTGATCACCGCCCTCGGCTCCAGCGGCGCCAGCGTCTGTTCCAGCAGCGGAAGATTTGTAATATCCACCGATGCCCGGTTAAAGGGATGCACCGCGTAGCCACGCGATTGCAACACGGTCACTAACTCCACGCCAAGCTGTCCCGCCGCGCCGAAAACCACCACATTCTTCGTCATTCAGTGGCAGAATAACACGCGTCGTCAAACCCTTACTTTTTCCCGGCTGCCTTCGGGCTGCAACGCCTCAATCAGGTGCTGCAAGCTCCGCAATCCGCTCAGGCACTGCGTTGTCACCACCCCGACGTAGAAGCCCGCTCCCTCCATCGCCGCGCAGTAGCATACCTCGCCCAGAAACATCGCATCCCCGGCTTCCACCTTTACCGCCTGCCCGGCGTCCACCGCGCACGGCGACTCCAGCCGCATGCCCTGTTCGCTCATGTCGACAATGCCCACCTCCAACGGTTCCCCGTTGCCCGATGGCGTCGCGCCCAGTACCTGCAGCGTCGCCTTCCCGGTTACGTTCTGTCTCGGCGTTGCCCGCTTCTCCACTCGCATATCCCTCTTATCGCCCCTCAGAACGAATCCTTGACATGCATTTCACTTCCCAGAAATCCGTCAATCTTCCCCGTCAGCGCCGCCAGTGACCGTCCCTCCCCGGCCGCAAACAGCACCCACGTCGAACGCAAGGGCAACAGGATCTCCTTTCCATGGTGCGCCAGCGCCATCTCCAGCTTCGCCGAGGCGAAACGCGCCAGCTCCGCCCGTACCGTGTCGGCCGCCTCCCGCCGCTCCACGCAGGCCAGGAACGCCCCCGTGCACCACCGGTACAACCGGTCTTCCTCTCCCAAGTTCTGCCGCAGGTAGTCCGCAAAATGCCGTACCACCGCGTCCATCGCTTCCGGCCCGAAGCGCTGATTCACCAGTTCCAATCCATCCACCGGCAATACCGCCGCATAAACGTTGCCCCGCTGCCGGGATTGCGCCAGGTCGTCTTCGGCATCCGCCCGCCCCGGCAACTGCGTTACCGCGTCCGGACGCAGCGGCTTCCGCGGCTCCTGCCGCTCCGCCGCCAGCCCGTTCCGCAGCGCCAGCAGGTTGCGCTGCAGCGCGAGGATCGTCTCTGCCCCGGCCTTCCGCTGATGAAAAACCTCCTCCCGCACCGTCTGCAGGCAGCCATTCCACTCTCCCGCCGACCCGCCGGCAATCGCCCCCTGCACCTCCCGCTCCAGCCGGCTCAACCGCTCCTGCTCATGCTGAAACGCGCTGGTCACCTCCGCTACCGTCTGCGTCAGCATCGCCATGGCCGATTGCAACTCCCCGTCCCGCACCTCCCGGTGCCGCGTCGCTGCCGCGCTGTAGGTTTCCAACAGCCGCGCCGCCTCGCTCCCCGCCGTCTCCACTTCGCCCGCTTCGTGCCGCTCCCCCAGGCCCCGCTCCAGCGCCAGTAGACCCTCCTGCAGTTGCCGCAGCGCCTCCTCGTCGGTCCGCGGCGCATGCACCCGTACCGAACGCAACAATCCCTGCCCGAATCGCACCAGCGCCTGCGTCAACTCCGGCGTCGGCCGTTCCAGATGCTTTCGTATCGACTGGAACATCCTGTCCTCCCCCCATCCTTATCGGAGCAGGGAAGCCGGATTTCCAAGAAAACTAACGTGCCGCGCTCAGAATCGCGTAAAACGCCGCACCCAGCCCCGCTGGCACCAGAAACGCGATCACCGCCCGCGTCCATCGGCTTCGCAGCCATCCCGGCAGCACGGCCCGCACTGGCGTCGCCGCCTCGCTCCGCACCCGCCGCCGCATCCCCCCGGGCGTATCCCGCAACGCCGATGGCTCCCCGCGCAGGAGCTTCAGAATCTCATTCCGCCCCTTCGGATCCGCAATCAGGATCGTCGCCGCAGCCGGCGAATTCAACGTTCGCTGCAACTTCTGGCGCATCTCCGGCGCCATCTCCGAACGGGACCGGTAAAGCTTCGTCTTCCCGTCAACCGCTATCAAGATTGTCGATGTCCGAAAGGTCTGTATTTCCAAGCCGAACCTGCTATAAACTGACGCGTTCCATCTCTGCCCGGTTCCCCGGCCCGCTGCCGAGTCCCGCCTGATCCAGAATAACCTGAATGAATCCCAGCGCAGCCTTCGAAAGAGCCTTATCTTTCCGGTAAATCAACCCCAGCCGCCGGTCCAACGCCTCCGGTGCCAGCGAAATCGCCTTCAGCTTGCCCTCCCGAACCTCATCGGCACAGTTCGATGCCGCCAGAAATGCCACCCCAAGCCCCGCCATTACGAACCGCTTCATCATCTCCGTCGAGTCCAACTCCATCGAAATGTTCAGGTTGTCCTCGCTCGGCTCCATCCACGCATTCAGCCGCGCCCGCGTCGTCCCCGCTCGTGGCAGCAGCAGCGCGTGGCTCACAATGTCCTCGCACGCAATCGTCTTCGCCCCGGCCAGCGGATGGTTCGGCGGCACGATGCACTTGATCTCATCGGAGTGAATCGACACCACCTGCAGCTTCTTCTCCTGTATGGGCAGTTGGCAGATCCCGAAGTCCGCCAGGTTGTCGATCACCGCCTCCACCACTCGTGCACCGAACGAACGGTCCACCTGCAACTGCACGTTCGGGAACAGCTCCTTGTATTTTGAAAACACACCCGGCAGCACGTAAATACACGTCGCCTCGTTGGCCGCAATCACCAACTCGCCCCGCGGCACCTTCTCCAACTCATTGATCGAATCCTGCGCCTGCCGCCGCAGATCCAGGATCTGCTCGGCGTACTCGGCAAAGATCTTGCCCGCCATCGTCAACGAAATCCGCGTCCCCAGCCGCTCGAACAGTGTCGTGTTCAGCTCCTGTTCCAGTTGCCGCACCTGCGCTGATATCGCCGGCTGTGTCCGGTAACACGTCTGCGCGGCCTTGGAAAAGCTCTTCAGGCGGACGATTTCAAGAAACGTGTGAAGTTGATCCAGATCCATGCGGGGACAGCCGGTGGCCGGAGGTTCTCCAGAATTGTAACGTAACGGCTCCCCCGCGGTCACCCCCAACTCCCTCCGCCCCCGTCCGCGGCCCCGCGCTATCCTATGGGTTAGCCCTGCCCCTTATGCTCAAACCTTCCTTGAACTGGCTCCTTATATTCGTCCCCCTTACCGGCTGGCTCCACTATTTCCAGGCCGATTCCCATACCGCCATCTTCCTCTGCGCCTGCCTGGCCATCCTCCCGCTGGCCGGCTGGCTCGGCAAGGGTACTGAGAATCTCGCCCACCACACCGGCGAAGCCGTCGGTGGACTCCTCAACGCCACCTTCGGCAACGCCGCCGAACTCATCATCGCCATCGCCGCCCTTCGCAGCGGTCTCTATGACGTGGTCAAAGCCTCTCTCACCGGCTCCATCATCGGCAACATCCTCCTCGTAGCCGGCCTTTCCATGCTCGCCGGCGGCCTCAAGTTCAAGACCCAGACCTTCAACCGGCTCGCCGCGCAGAACCAGGCCACCATGCTCCTGCTCGCCGCCGTCTCCCTCATCCTTCCCGCCGCTTTCCACTACCTCGCCGGCCCCGCCGGCCTTGCCCGTGAAGCCGATCTCAGCCTCGAAATCTCTGTCATCCTCCTCATCGTCTATGCCCTCAGCCTCGTCTTCTCCCTCGTCACCCACAAGCAGTTGTTCGGCGGCGAAGGCGGTGAGGCCCATGGCGGCGAGGAGCAACCCTGGAGCACCGGCAAGTCCATTGCCGTCCTCGCCGGCGCCACGGCCCTCATCGCCTGGGTCAGTGAAATCCTCGTCGGCTCCGTCGAACACGCCGCCCACAGCTTCGGCATGACCAGCATCTTCGTCGGCGTCATCGTCGTCGCCATCATCGGCAACGCCGCCGAACACTCCACCGCCATCCTCGTCGCCCGCAAGAATCGCATGGACCTCTCCATGGGCATCGCCATCGGCTCCAGCATCCAGATCGCCCTTTTCGTCGCGCCCCTCTTGGTCCTGTTGAGCTACTTCATCGCCCCGTCACCCATGAATCTCGTCTTCACCCCGGCCGAGGTCATCGCCGTCACCCTCAGCGTCCTCATCTGCGCGCAGGTGGCCAACGACGGCGAATGTAACTGGATGGAAGGCGTCCAACTCCTGGCCGTCTATGCCATTCTCGGCGTGGTCTTCTACTTCCTGCCCGAAGTCGCCGCCCACCCCTAACCCCCGAGCCGGCCCGTTATCATTCTCGCGCCCCGGTTGAACGTCAGGTACTGGAACGCCCAGTGCACGAACACCTGTACCCGGTTCCGGAATCCCACCAGATACAGGATGTGAATGAACAGCCACAGCACCCACGCCGTCCACCCGCTCAGCCGCAGCCGCCCGAAGTCGGCGATCGCCGCCGCCCGCCCGATCGTCGCCAGGTTCCCCTTGTCCACGTAACGGAATGGCGGCACGCTCCGCCCCTCCAGCAGCGCCGTAATCGCCGCCCCCACATAACGGCCCTGCTGCATCGCTACCGGCGCCACCCCGGGCAGCGGATACTCCCGTATCGCCGCCATGTCGCCGATTACAAATACCTCCGGCCGCGCCTCCAGCCGGCACTCCCGCGTCACCACCACGCGCCCTGCCCCGTCCAACTCCGCTCCAAGCATCGCCCCCACCGGGGAAGCCTTCACCCCCGCCGCCCATAGCACCGTCCGCGCCTCTATTCGTTCCCCGTCCTGTAGCGTCACCCCGTCTTCGTCCAGCGCCGCCACCGCCACCCCGGTCCGCACGCGCACGCCTAGGCGCAACAGCGCCCGCTCGGCAGCCGTGCTCAGCTCCTCCGGAAAACTCTTCAGGATCCGCGGCCCCGCCTCCAGCAGCAGAATTCGCGCCTCCTCCGGCCGGAAGGACCGGAAATCGTCCCGCAGCGTGTCGTTCGCTATCTCGCCCAGCGTCCCGGCCAGTTCCACACCCGTCGGTCCGCCGCCCGCGATCAGAAAGGTCAGCAGCGCCCGGCGACGGTCCGTGTCCGCCTCTTTTTCAGCGGCCTCAAACGCCCCCAGCACCCGCCCCCGTATCTCCGTTGCATCCTCAATCGACTTCAGCCCCGGAGCCAGCGCCTCCCACTCGTCGTTCCCGAAATAGTGATGCCTCACCCCCGCCGCCACCACCAGATACGCATACGGATACTCCCCGTCCGCCGTCCGCACCCGCCGCCTCTCCAGGTCGATCCCCGTCACCTCGCCCATCACCGTCCGGATGTTCTTGTACGGCGCCACCACCGATCGCAGCGGCGCGCAGATATCGGCCGGCGAAAGTCCCCCCGTCGCCACCTGATACAGCAACGGCTGAAACACATGAAAGTTCCGCCGGTCGATCAGCGTCACCGACACGCCCCGCACCCCCGCCAGCCGCTTCGCCACCGCCAGGCCGCCGAAGCCGCCTCCGATAATCACTACCTGCGCCATATCCTGTAAGCCTATACCTCTCCACGCGGCATCTATCTTAAATTAAGGCCAATGCGCGTCGACTTCACACCGGAAGGAATCCTGCTCCCCGACCTCGATCTCTGGCTCGACCCCCGCCACCCGGTCCCCAACGCCTGGCTCTCCCACGCCCACTCCGATCACGCCCGCGGCCTCCACCACGCCGTCATCGCCACCGCCATTACCGCCCGCCTCTACCGCCACCGCTGGCCCCTGCCCGACGGCCGCTCCCAGCAGGTCCTCACTCTCGATCCCGGCTCCTCCCTCGACTGGCGCGGCGCCACTCTCACCGCCCTCCCCGCCGCCCACATCCTCGGCGCCGCCCAACTCCTCATCGAATTCCAGGGCCAGCGCCTCCTCTATACCGGCGACATCAAACACCGCGCCCCCATCTGCGGCTGGCCCACCGAATCCGTTCCCTGCGACCGCCTGATTATCGAATCCACCTTCGGCCTGCCCATCTACCAGTTCCTCCACGCCGCCGAAGCCCGCCAGCGCATCGCCGCCTTCGCCCGGGAATGCCTCGACTCCGGCCAGACCCCCGTTTTTCAGGGCTACGGCCTCGGCCGCGGACAGGAGATCGCCCACTCCCTCGCACTCGCCGGCATCCCCTGCCGCATCCATCATTCCATCCGCTCCCTCATCCCCTACTACGCAGCCGAAGGCTATTGTTTCCCGGAGGATGGCGACGGCGCCGTCATCGTCACCCCGGGTGCCGAGGAAAAACTCCCCGGTCCCGCCTCCCGCCGCAAGGTCGCCCTCGTCAGCGGCTGGGCCTCGCTCGATAACGCCCGCGCCCGCGCCAATGCCGATGTCCTCATCCCCTACTCCGATCACGCCGACTTCGCCGAACTCCTCGCCCTCATCGAGGCCTCCCGCCCCTCCCGCATCGACCTCGTTCACGGCTACGCCGAACCCTTCGCCCGCATCCTCCGCCAGCGCGGCTGGCAAGCCGGAGCCCAGGCCTGATGGACTCCCTCTCGCTCGCCGCCGATGCCGTCAGCTCCACCGGTTCCCGCAACGAGAAAATCGCTCGCCTGGCGGCCTACTTCACCACCCTCACCGATGCCGATCTCGCCCGCGCCGTGCTCTACCTCTCCGGCCGTCCCTTTCCCGCCACCGATCCCCGCAAACTCTCCGTCGGCTACGCCACCATGCGCCAAGCGCTCGAAGCGGCCACCGGCTGGGACCGCGAGACCCTCTCTGTCTGCTACCGCGAAGTCGGTGACTCCGGCGAAACCATCGCCCACCTCTGCCGCCCGGTCACCAAAGCGCTCCCGATGACGCTCGAAGAGGCGGAAAAGTGGTTCGAAACGTTGCAAAAAACGCGTCAAACGGCGTCGAAAATCGACATTTTGACGCACATTTTCACCACCTTCCGCGCCCCGGCCATCAAGTTCTTTGTCAAAACCATCACCGGTAATCTCCGCATCGGCCTCCAGGAGAAAATGGTCGAGGAGGCCATTGCCGCCGCTACCAACCAGCCGGCCGCCTCCGTCCGCGCCGCCAATAACCGCGGTGGGGACCTCGCCGCCGTCGCCCTCGCCGCTCGCGCCGGCCAGCTCGATTCCATTGCCGCCGCCCTCTTCCATCCCCTCGACTTCATGCTCGCCCAGCCCCTCGACGACGCTTCCGGCCTTGACTCTCCCGCCGACTGGTTCGCCGAGGACAAGTACGACGGCATCCGCTCCCAACTCCACGTCGACGCCGGCAAAGTGAAACTCTTCACCCGTGGCCTGGAAGACACCACCGATTCATTTCCCGAGATCGTCCTCGCCTTCACATCTGTTCCCGGGCCGTTGATTCTCGACGGCGAGATCCTCGCCTTCCGCGACGGCCGCGCCCTTCCCTTTCATCTCTTCCAGCAGCGCATCGCCCGCAAACGCGTCAGCCGCAAACTCATCGACGAAATGCCCGCCACTTTTCTGGCCTACGATGTTC
>CAZWDD010000205.1:0-2462 GCA_964632345.1 uncultured Solibacteraceae bacterium
GCCTTGTAGCTGTTCTGAATCGAGGTGAGAAGATCGCGCGCGATGCGCTTGTTTTCCGGGTCACGGGAGCCGAACTCGAGCAGACGGTCGGCAAGCTTTTTGAGTATGTCCAGCAGATAGGGTTGGGAACCATCGCGCTGGAACTCGAGCTCAGCAACCGTAGCCATTCGCTCCGTCCGGCCGGGGTGACCGGAGACGAAGATCAGTTCCCCATCGCGGGCACCGGTCTTCGACCAGCGGAGATACTCCTTCGGCTTGACGGGCTGCCCATTTTCGTAAACGCGGAAGAGAGCGAAATCGAGGCAGTAGCGGGGAAAGGTGAAGTTGTCGGGATCGCCGCCGAAGGCTGCGATCGCCTCTTCGGGGGCGAACGCGAGGCGGACATCGGTGTACTTCTTATATTCGTAGAGATCGTACTGGCCGCCGGAGTAGAGGGTAACGACATCACACCGGTTACCAGTCGCCTTTCCGCATTCCGATTCCAGCCGGGCGATATTGGCCTGGCGAATGCGGTTCGCCTCGGCGGCGGGAGTAGCGGGCGTAACACCGGTGTTGACCTTGTCGGTTACCGGTTCGATACGGAGCAGGATGTTGACTTCCAGATCCGGACACGCCTTTTCTTCCGCGCGGGTCCGGGCATGGAAGCCGTTCTTCATATAGTCGTTCTCTTTAGTGCTGACCTTATAGATGCACTCGGCGCCAACGTGATGGTTGGTGAACAGGAGTCCATCGGAAGAGACAAACGATCCGGAGCCGCCGCTGTTGAAACGAACAGATGCAGTTTGCAGCTTCCGGAGGAATTCGTCGGTAACAGTGACGCCAAACTGTTTGCGAATCTCGTCCTTCGGGATCCGGTTGAACAGCCACATGCCTTCTTCGGCTTGACCCGGTAGGGAGGCGAGGATGGCCAGCGTGAGGGTAAAAAGTTGCCGGTACATAGTTCCACCCATTGTCGCCCATTCGGGAAGAAGGAATTTTCAGATATCGTAACTCTTTCTTTTTCAAATATTTATCTAACCCAAGGGGAGGTGGATTGCTATACAATCCGCAATTCGTATGCCATACTCAAGACTGAAATTTCCTCCCTGTAGCGACAGCGATGAACCAAGTGGACGAGGCAGCCGCCCGTTATCACAAACTCCTGGAAACAGAACAGTTCCGCGACCTTGGCTGGGTTGAGCAACTGCATCAGACGATGCGGGAGCGAAACCTGGAACTGAGCGGCAAGCCCGTCTCTCCGTTCCTCCGGCCCCACCTGTTGACGCGGCGCCAGTTCGAGTCCCTTGAAAAGGGAGCAGAGTCCTTGTGGCTTGCCGTGGACCGGATGCGGCAGATGGTTTTGTCGTCACCGGCACTGATGAATCGTTTGGACCTGCTTCCGGGCGAACGGATGCTGGCTGAGGTCAATCCGGGATATAAGCTGTTTGCGGTTTCGAGCGTCCTGGATTCTCACATCAACAACGGCGCCATGCGGGTGTCCCACGTGGGAGCAGAAACACCGGTAGGTGTTCTTTATCAGGATCTGCTCTCGGATCTGTTCTACGACGCCGCGCCGGTGAAAGAGTTCCGGAAGAAGCACAAACTGGCCAAGATTCATTCGGTGAAGTATCTGCAGAGCGCGATTCTGCGTTCGTTCCGCGACTTCGGCGGCCGAAAGACGGCCAACATTGCGATCCTGGAGTTCAAGCAGCCGTTTGAAACGGTGGAGTCACGGGAGAACGCACTCCTGGCCGAGTATTTCACGGCCCACGGAAACCCGGCCGAAGTGGTGTCGCCGGAGCAACTCGAGTACAAGAACGGCATTCTGCGGAAGGGCGAGTTCACGATCGACGTCATCTACCGGCGGCTGCGAACGCCGGAGTTCCTGGTGCGTTATGACCTCACCGTTCACCCGCTGGTGCGGGCATACCGGGATGGCGCTGTGTGCGTCGTCAACAGTTTCCGGAGTGACATTGCGCAGCGAAAGGCGCTACTGGACCTGCTGACGGACGAGACGGTGATGGGCAAGTTCCCGGCGGCAGAAAAGAAGGCGATCCGGACTTTCATCCCGACGACGCGGGTGATGGGAGAGCGGAAGGCGTTGTGGGGCAAGGAAGAGGTGGACCTGCCGGAGTTCGTCCTGCAGAACCGGGAGAGGCTGGTGCTGCGGCCGAACACGGATTCGTCGGAGACGGCGGAGTTCCTGGGTGCCTCGATGGATGATGCGCAGTGGGAACGGGCGTGCAAGCGAGCCATTCGAGAGCGGTACGTGGTGCAGGAAGTGGTGGCTCCGGTTACTTCGAAGTTCCCGGTGAGCACCTACGGGATGCTGGACTATAAGGACATGCGCGTGGATGTGCATCCGCACGTATGCCTGGGGAAAGTGCACAGTTGCTCGGCGTGGCTGACGCCGGCGAGCGCGGGCTTCTCGACAGCGGTCGGCGTGACGCCGACGTTCATTTTGGAGTCGAAGTAGCGGCCTT
>CAZWDD010000205.1:2562-9730 GCA_964632345.1 uncultured Solibacteraceae bacterium
CCCATCAGCGCAGCGATCCGGCCGGAGGCGCGGATGCGCGTGATATCGGCCGCGGACCGCGCGAGCGCAAAGTCGCGCGGATAGCGGGCGACGATGTCGTGGCGAACCGTATCGATCATTTCCATCGCGCGGCGCGCGGAACGGTTGCCCTCCACATAGCTGCCGGCGACATAAACGGCGAAGAACTGAGCACCAAAGCCGCCGGCGCGGAGGCGCGGAAGATCGGTATGGCTATCCGGAGCGGATTTGCCGATGTCGAAACCGGCGACCGTGCGGCTGGTAACGTCGTTATGCGTATCGATGAGCAGGGCGGAACGATGCACGCTGCGCACCTCATCGTCTGAGACCGCGCGGGGTTGAGCGGCGAGGGAGACGGCGAGCAGTGCCATCAGGAGCCGCATCAGAGGGCTTCCACTGTGGCCGCAGCGCGGAGATTGGCCACGCCGGCCGTGTAGCGGGAATCGGCGACGGAAAAGGCCAGGGCGTCCTCCATCCAGTCGTGCCAGACGCCATCGGGATCATGGGAGGCAGCGGTAACGGCGTACTCCTGGGGGCAAAGCTGGCAGGGGAAGCGGAAGGAGACGCGCAACTGCCGGCCGGCAGGGCAGGGCCCGAGCGGGAGGTGCTCGAGTTCGGTATTGGTACCGTATACCTCCGAGCCAATGCGGGTACGGATCATGATGCCTACGACCGGGTCCGCGACCGCGGACTGGAAACGAACGGTGACTCGAATCGTCATCTCTTCCCCGCTTTGGATGACGCTGGAGGGCTGGCCGTTGGACCCGAGGGTTTCCAGGGCAAGGATTTCGGCGCGGCCGTCGCCGCGGCGAAGGCTGGGGGAGACAGATGCCGAAGCAGACTCGCCGGCGGCGCGCCAAAGTTGGGCGACGTGGCGGAGGTAGGCGCCGGCGACCTCCCTGGGGTCGCCCTTGGCGGCGAGACGTCCCTGGTCGAGCCACCAGATTTCATCGGCGAGGTGGGTGAGAAGGGATAGATCGTGCGAGGCTAGCAGAATGGTAGAGCCGGCGCGACGGAGCTGCTCCAAGATCACCGACACTTGGGCGCGGACGACGGCATCCGCGCATGCGAGCGTGTGGTCGAGGGCCAGCGTCGCGGTTGGCGCAGCGATGTCGAAAGGGTCGAGCGGGCCCAGATAGCGGGCTGGCTGCGAGGATTCGACGCCCCCGAAAGACGGGGAGTCAAGGCCGGCCGCTAGACGGAGGAGTTCGCGGATGCCGCTGGCGCCATCTCCGACGAGGCCGATGAGAGCGCCATCGGGAGCGGAGACGGTAAGCTGATGAAGCGGGCCGAGAGCGGCGTCGCGAAACTGAATGGCCATTGTTAACAGGATACTTGCCCTCTGGATGTTGTGTTGCGCGGGGCTGGGGGCGGAGGAGATCCGTTGCCAGGCAGGGGAGACGGTCGTGCGAGAGGGGTTGACGCTCGGGGTCACCGGACGTGCCGCGTTGACGGTGGAGGGTCCGTGCCGGGTGGTGCTGCGAAGACTGCGGGTTACAGGAAACCGGTCGGTTGCACCGCAGGGGCAGGCGCTGCCGCCATCGTACCGGCGGTTTGCAGAGCACTACGGCGGGAACGGAATCCTGCTACTGGGGGGAGGCGAGGCGGTTATTGAGGATTCTGAGTTCCGCGAAATTGCCGGATTCGCGGTACTGGCGAGTGGACTGCGGCGCATCGAGATCCGCCGTTGCCGCTTTTCGGATTCCGGGTCTCGGAACGCGCTTGGAAGGAACAACACGACGGGAGGGGTGCTGCTGGAGGACGGGACGGCAAACTTCGTGGTGGAGGCATCGGAGTTCCGGAGCATCCTGGGCAACGGCGTGTGGACGCACTCCCGTTACCGGGAGGTGCGGAACGGACCCGGAGTAATCCAGAGGAACCAGTTTGTGGAAATCGGCCGGGACGCGGTGCAGGTCGGCCACGCATCGCGGGTTGACGTTCTCAAGAACGAAATCGAGCGCGTCGGCTACCCGGTGGAGACCGTGGATGTAGAGGGTGGGGGCGTTCCGGTAGGGGTGGACACGGCCGGAAATGTCGACAGTTCGCGTTATGTGGGGAACCGGATGCGGGACATCAACGGGAAGTGTTTCGACCTCGACGGATTTCACCACGGGGAGGTGAGCGGGAATGAATGCGTCAATCCACCGGGTGACTATGCGTTCGGGAACTTCGGCATTGTGATGAACAATACGAATCCGGACATGCAATCGGTGGGAATACGGATCGAGGGCAACCGGCTGGATGGGATGACGTTCGGGGGGATCTTCGTGATCGGGTCAGGCCATTTGATTCGGGGAAACAAGTTAAAGCGGCTACAGACCTCGCGTTGTAGTGAGCCGGAACGGTTGACGGGGTGCGCCTACCTAGCCGATGAGCCGGACATGCTACGAGTAGGGATCTACTTCGGACGGCGGGCGGAACGGCCGGCGGTGACGCGGGCGAACCGTGTGGAGCGGAACGAGATTGGCGGGTGGAGGATGGATCGGAAGTGTATGGGATTCGCGCCGGGAGTGGATCCGAAGGAGAATCGAAGGAGCGGCAATCTGTGCCGGCACGAGGGGAATTGAACGAGATGGGCGAAGTAGACAAGAGCGTGGTCGAGCAGATGCGCGCGGACTGGAACGCGCGCGCACAGGAGGATGCGCACTACTATGTGGCGTTTGGGAGGCGAGAGCAGGAGGACGAGGAGTTTCAGTCGACAGCGGCCGAGGTGGTGCACGGGCTGAAGTGGGAGATGCGCCGGATGGCGGCCGGCGGCGACCCGCGGGCGCGGCGGGCGTTGGAGATCGGGTGCGGACCGGGAAGACTGCTGAAGCCGATGTCGGCATTTTTCGGCGAGATCCATGGCGTGGACATCAGCGACGAGATGGCCGCGCGGGCTCGCGGACGGCTGTCCGACATTCCGCATGCGCACGTACATGTGGCACGGAATTCGAACTTGGAGATGTTTGCCACCGAGTCGTTCGACTTCGTTTACAGCTACGCAGTGTTTCAGCACATACCGAGCCGGGAGGTGGTACTGGGCTATCTCAGGGAGACCTGGCGGGTGCTGAAGCCGGGAGGCTACATGCGTTGCCAGATCAATGGACTGCCGGAAACAGCGGCCCGATATGACACATGGAGCGGAGTGCGCATCGGAGCGGAGGAGTTGACCGGCTTCTGCCAGAAGAACGGCTTCCAGATGTTGTCGCTTGAGGGTACCGATACCCAATATATGTGGACGACGTTGCGGAAATTGGGGAAGGAAGCTGCGGACAGCGGTGGACGGCCGGGAGAAGAGGTTCGTATCCGCCGGATTACAAACGCGCAGAATTCTGAGCCAGTCGCACCCGTAAGTGGGCGTTTCGCCTCGCTGTCGCTATGGGTGGAGAACCTGCCTGAAGCGTGTGACCTGATCGACCTGGAGGCTTATGTAGGTGAGAATCGGGGACGACTGACATACATCGGCCCACGGGAGCATGACGGAATGGCGCAGGTAAACCTGCGGCTGCCGGACGGCCTGGGGACGGGACTGCAACCGGTACGGCTCGCCTGGCGGGGAGAACCGCTGGGCGAAACGGCGAAGGTACGGATCGTGCCCCGGCCGGCTGTCGTACCGCGAGTCGTCGCACTGTCGGATGGAATCAACCTGATGAGCGGCCCGCGAATCGAGACGAGGACCGTGAAGTTGACCTTGGAGGAGGCCGGTGACGCGGCTGACTTTTCGGCTACGGTGGACGGGGTGCTGGTAGAAGAGGTGGATGTGTTCTGCACGGACCCGCTGCCACCGCGGCACGAAGTGAATTTCCGATTGCCCGCGGTCGCCGGACCAGGCGGCCATGTCCTGCAGATACAGCTAGGGCACCGAAAACTCGCCCCAGTGGGGATCGAAGTGACGGCCTGACGGTTTGTTTCTGTTCTGGCTCGGCTACTCGAAGTAACCCTTGGCGAGTTCCGGCTTGACGTTGATCGCCTGGCGCCAGAAGGACTTGGCCTCTTCGTTACGGCCCTGCGCCTTGAGTGCGTGGCCGAGATTGAGAAGCGCTTCGGCAATCTGCGGCTTCTCGTTCAACGCCTCCTGATAGAGGCGGATGGCGTCATCCAACTGGCCCGACTTCTGCAACAACAGGCCGGTATTGTAGAAGACCTCGGGCGACCGCTCGCCGACGTCAATCAATTGGGCCTGGTAGTCGAGTGCCTTCTCGAAGTCTTCCGACTCAACGGCGAGGCCGGCCAGACCGCGAAGGGCCTCCACTGACTTGGGTTCCTGCGCGAGAAGTTTTTCGAAGGCTTCACCGGCACCGGTACGGTTGCCGTTGCGCCACCGGGCCAACCCGAGGTTGATGAGTGCCTCTTTCCAGTCGACTCTCTTGCGGAGACAGGTATCGAAGGCCTCTTCAGCAGATTTGTACTCGTTGCGGTCCAACCGCAGGAAGCCAAGCCGGAACCAGGCTTCCTCCCAGTCCTCGTTCTTTGTAAGCAACTTCTGATAGAGTCTTTCGGCCTCTTCCTTCTGACCCTGCATTTCAAGAACCGTGGCGAGATTGAACAGAACCTCGGGAAGGTCCGGCGCGAGATCGAGCGCCTTCTCATAGGCTTCGCGCGCACCGGCGAGATCGTTCATCTCCTGTTTGACGGAGCCCAGGTTCGAGTGTGCCTGCTTGGAATCCGGACGGATGCGAAGCGCCTCGGAATACCCCTTAACGGCCTGCTCCAGACGACCTAGCTTCTGATTCGCGACAGCATAGTTGTACCAGCGCTCGTAGTGATCAGGCGTCAGATCGACAAGTTTCTGGCAGAGCTTCGCGGCTGCCTCAAAGTCGGCGCTCTGGAACGAGCAGGTGGCAAGCCCCTCGATAGCCGCCTGGGAGTAGGGCCGGAAAACCAACAATTGGTCCGAGTACTGTCGAACCTGATCGTAGTCCTTGCGCGCAATCGAGATGGCGATGAGGTTGGTCAGAGCCTCCTCGGACTTGGGATTGGCGCCGAGCGCGTCCTGATAGATGGTTGCGGCCTCATCGAACCGCCACAGCAACTGCAGGGCGACGGCCTTTCCGAAACGGGCAGTCTCATCGTCCGGATTCGTCTTCAGATAGCGGTCAAACTCATCGAGCGCGGGTTCCGGTTTTTCCAGGTGGAGAAGACAGATGCCAAGACCGAGGCGGGCCTCCGGACGGTCGGAGTCTGCCGCCAGCGCCGCCTCGAACCCTTTGGCCGCCTGCGCCCAGTTCCCGAGTTTCTCGTTGGCAACCGCCTGATTGAAAACGGCCACCGCGTTCTCGGGCGTCAGTTCCAGCAGGCGTGCGTACGTCTTGACCGACTCCTCGTATTGCTCCAACTCGCATTGCAGATGGCCGATGGCAGCGAGCAGTTCCGGCTGCTCTCCCTGAGCGCCCAGACCCGTCTGCAGTTCGGCGAGGGCATCCTTCAACTTGCCTTCCATATGCAGAGCGACCGCGCGGCCGAGAATGGCGGCGACGCTGTTCTCAGCTACAACGGGTTGTCCGTTTCCGCCACGGGTATTCGAACGAGAAGGTTGATTTTTACTCATGTCGCTAACTCTTTGCTGGCTGTGTTTCTGATTGGTTTTCGGTCCGATCCGGCAGCGGTCAATCCGATCCCTGAGGAACTATCGGCGGAGGAGCCAGAAAAGAACATAGCTTCCCCAAAAAGTCGTTCTGATGCGAAATCCGAAGGCCATAGATACGGGGCCGGTCCTCGCCGGCCGCAACCAGGCCAACGCCGCCTGCCGGGAGTCGGGAGTCGGAGTAGGTGTCAATCACCTGCTCATTCAGGTACGTAGTAATGCTGTCGCCCCGCGCCTCAACCCGGATGGAGTAGAGGCTCTGATTGGCGGCGCCGTGTGGCAGGGGCAGGCGGGTGACGCGGCCGGTACGGCCCTTGATGACGCTCCACCGCTCCAGTTCGAGATAAGTGAGAGATGCCCCCGGAGTGACGTTAAGGCGCGCCATGTGGTAGTTATGAGGGTCCGTCGCGCGCACCGCCCACTGGATCGAACGGCGATCGATGGAGGCGTTGATCTCCATCACGTAATCCCGAAGTCCGATCGTCGGGAGAAAGAGAGCGAGTTGCCCCGGGCGGACGGTGCCGGACCGGTCGTACGACCAGGATCGGGCCCAGTCCCCGCGCCCCTCCCACTGACTGAGGCCGCTGCGAAAGTCCTCGACGAAATGGACGCTTGCGCGGCTCGCCAGCCGGGCACGGAAGACATCCCAAGCGCCTGGCGCGGGGCCTTCGGCCGGACTCTCCGGTGTTGCAGCGGCGCCGGCAGGGACCGAGATGGCGGCATGCACTTCTCCTCCACCTCTTCGCCCGGGAGGGCCGCCGGCTTTGCGTCTGGCTCCAGGTTTTACGGCAGTGGGCGGCTCCACCATACTGGAGTCTTCCGAAATGGAGGCCACCGGCACCGGAACCGGATCACCTGACCGGCTGAGAATCCAGATCCCAAGTACGAGCGGGATCACCATCGCGATCCACTTCAGGTCGGAAGGAATGTTCCTTCCCGTGGACAAGGTGCGGCGCAGACCGCCGAACGAAAACCTGGCTTGCAGCGAGCGGCCAAAGTTCCGGACGGCAGCGGCCCGCGACCGCGGCTTCCCATCGTCCGCCGTCAAGCAGGCAGAGCGGATCGCCGGCCTCCCACCCCACTCTCCAATGGGAAACACGGACGGAAGTCCCGCAGTTTGACGCGCCATCGGAACGGCATTCGGAACGGCAAAGAGCCAGATCGGTGGTTGGTGCGGAGCAACTGCAACTTCCCGCAGGCCGGCGGTAGAAATAACGGGCACGGGACAGAAATCCGCGGCCGGGACAACACCGGGACGGGTAGAAGGAAGGGCCGCGGCTGGAGCTGGGACGGCAACGCATTCCGCTTGCTGCTCGCCGGCCCGGAGGCGACTCCGGTGATCGGCAATGGCCGGGGGAGGATTGAGAGTCAGCGCGGTGGCTTTTCTGACGGGGTGCGCAGCAACGGCCGGGTCAGGCTGAAGTGCCACTCCGACGCGGCTGGCGGCCGGTAAGCCACTGGAGCGGAGTGCCGACGCCGGCGAGGGCGGATTTGGCGATGAACGGCGCGTCCTCCAATCCGTTCGCGGCTCCGCCGGACGGCAGATACTCGACATCGGCGGCGGCGCGCCGACCGGCAATGGGA
>CAZWDD010000206.1:0-9724 GCA_964632345.1 uncultured Solibacteraceae bacterium
CCTGCTTCGATTCCGCGCGGCGCTCCCCCGCATCCAGATACAGTTGCGCCAACTCCTCCGCCGCCCGACTCATGGACAGGTTCGGCACTACCCCCGTCAACACCACCACATCTCGGTCAGGCGCAATATCCACCTCGATGCGCGGGTGCAGACGCTTCAAGGTGGCCTGCAACAAACGGATATCCCGCTGGACCAGCACACTATATTGCTGCACCTGCCCGTCCCGGGTCCAAACGATCAGGCTGGTCCGGCCTCGGGCCTTCCCCAGCAACAATAACTCCCGGCTTCCCGTCGGTTCCGCCGTCAGAAGATCCGCCGAACCCACCGCCACCCTTTCAATGTCGCTCGCCCAGGCCTTACGTACGTGTTGCGCCTCCGGAAGTAAGATCACCTCTCCCTGCGCGGATAAAGGGAGGCCACCCAACAGCAATCCCCAAACCAGGTAGGCCAAGGGAAGCCCGATAGGTCTGTGCCTGTCGCGCCGTCCCGTTGAGCCGAACAGACGCAACGCACGAGTAAGAGAATCGCCTGATCGATGGCCGACCGTCGATGACGTCCTCAATCAACCTCCTGATCAACACCAGCGACCAACGAATCACATGGGTATAAATAACTCTCTCCAATCGCGTGAGGCCAGCACACCTCCAACCGGTTCCGGTAACAATGCAGCACCCTGCTTTCGGCTAAACGGGACGCTCCGGGACAAGGTACCCCCTGCATTACGCCAGGCAAGAGCGTCTTGTACCACTCCACCGCCTGAGACCCGTAGAACGTATCGAACTCCCCCCAGGTATTCACCCGTCCTTCACAGAAGAACGCTCTCCGGAACAGATACTTCCCGGCAGTCGTGGCAACAAACACCAGCACTAGGTCGCCGAACGAAAACTGCTCCTGCATCTTCGTCGCCGTGTAGGTCTTCAGCAGGTCATCGTTAATGAGGAGATGGAACCGAAACACGTCAGTTCCAGCCCCCCTGGCGTCATGCCGTACCATCTTCACCCGTCCCTCGTGCAATAGCTTGCGAATCGGGAGGCCGAGAATATCGGAACGGTCGATAACCAGCAGGTCCTGAACTGTCAAATCCCTCGGAACATTGCCTGCGACGCCAATTTCCCCGTTGGGTGCCACCGAAACTACGGAATTCGCCAGCTTGCCACTGCTCGCCATGGACTCACCTCCCCTGCCGCTGTCTGCGCGGCCGTCCAGATCCCCTTGAATCCGGAAAAAGTCTCTTTAAATTCCACATCAAGCGCAATCGTCAGGCTTGCACCGGAGGAAACCACGCTCGACCCGCTCGCGTGGATCTTGCATTGCCGGTTCTCGATCGTCTGATTACCCGTCAGCAGGATACTCGTGGCCTGCGTCCCATCGCCGTTATCCGGATAAAGATAAAGAAGATTGCCCGGACGGTAGTACGCAACGTAACAGGCGCGCCGGCCATCCACGGCCGTGTTCACTAACGCCCATGCCGTCGTCAGGTTATTGGCACTCGACTGATCCGCATACTCGAAGGAGATCACGGACCGCCCGGCAGTACCGCTGCCCGGAGTCACGCCGGTCGACGAGGGGAATCGCACCGGCTCTCCAGGAACTCGCCACGTTCCCTGCGTGAACCAGCCTGAGTTCTCACCGGTCTGGTTCCTGGCGGCCTGGTAGACTACCTTACTTCCTTGAAAACTCGCCGAAAAGTCGATCCGCAGTTGCAGCGTCAGAACCTGCCCGTTACCCTGCGCGCTGGAACCGGTCCCATGCACCGTGCATTGGCCGTTTGAGATACTTCCGGCGGCCCCGAGGGCAAGTCCATTCGTCAGCCCGGAGGCCGGACCGCCATCGTTCACCAGGTACAGCCGTTGCGCCGGTTGGGAATAGGCTAGGTAACACGCCCGGTTCCCATCGAGGAACTGATTCATCAGGATGTTGACAACGTCCAGATTTTGGAACCCCTGGGCGTCGCTGAACTGAAAGGAAAATGTGTTGGAACTTCCCGCTCCGGAGAATGGCCCTGTTGGCGCCGGTGTCGGTCCTTCTTGCCGAATGACGAACTTTGCCTCTCCCACCTGGATCTCCCCCGTTCGCGGCTCGGCTTGACTATGGGGCGAGACATCGTAGGTGATTGTGCCATTGCCGGACCCCGGCGTCCCGGAAACCACACGGATCCATGACACATTCGAGACCGCTGCCCAAGTCGCGCTCTCGGAGACCACCGAAAAGGTCCTCCCGGCCGCCCCGCTCATGGGAATTGAAACTTCTATCGGTTGCAACACCAGGCCCGTCGGCGGCGCTCCGGCCTGATTCACGGTAAATACCTGTCCCGCAATCGTGATTGTGGCGCTCCGCGGATCGCGGCTGACATTCGCCCCGTAACTGTAGTGAATCGTCGCAGACCCTACGCCTGACGTCTGCGACACCACCAGCCATGGTGCGCTGGAAGTTGCCAGCCAGGCATACTCCGCCGGCGTCACAACCAGATTGAAGCTCGACGCTCCCGGCGTGGACCAAACGTTCTCGGAAGCCTGTGGCAGCGTCACGGTTGCCGCAACCCCGGTCTGGGTAATTGCCAGCGACTGCCCAGCCACCACAATCGTCCCGATACGGCTGAAGACACTCGGGTTCGCGCCAACGTTATAGGTCACTGTCCCGCTACCGGTCCCGGCCGTCGCCGAGCTGATCGTGATCCACGGAGAGCTCGATACCGCCGTCCAGGCGAAGTCACTTGCATTCGCTGCTATCGTCACCGTGCTGCCAAATGCCCCGCTCGGCCCCACGCTCACCGTCCCTGGGCTGAGGGTGACCATTCCGGTTATCCCCGGCTGCGTGAGGGTGAAGGTGCTGTTCCCCATCGTGATCGTGGCCGTCCTCGCGTTCACGGATGGATTCGCCCCATAGACGTAGGAGAGCGTTCCTGGCCCGGTTCCCTGCGCAGGCGTCACGGTTAGCCACGGAGCGCTGGATACCGCCGTCCAGGGTGCGTCCGCTGGACTCGCCGAGAGCGGTATCGCTCCGCTCCCGCCTCCAGCCGCCCCCGTTGCCTAGGTGGTCGGCAGGCTTAGCACCGCCGGAACGCCGGGCTGGGTCACCGTGAAGGTTGCCCCGCCAATCGTCAGAGTGGCCGTCCGCGGATGCACCGAGGAATTTGCGGCGTACGTGTAGGCGATGTTTCCAGGGCCTGTTCCTTGCGCTGGGGTGGCCGTCAACCATGCCGCGCTCGCCACGGCAGTCCAGGGGGCATCCGCGGGACTCACCGACAACGGAATGCTCCCCGACCCGCCCCCCAGATCTCCCGCCACGCTGCTGGTTCCCACAGTAAACACGGGTTGGACACCGGGCTGCGTAAGCGTGAAAGTCGCGCCTCCGATCGTAACCGTGGCTGTTCGCGAATTCACGGAGGGATTAGCGGGGTACGAATAGGATACGCTGCCGGATCCCGTCCCCTGCGCCGGCGTCACCGCAAACCATGCGGCGCTTGATGTCGCCGTCCACGCTGCATCGGCCGGACTCACCGTCATCGGGATCGTCCCACTTCCGCCCGTTACGGTTCCCGTCAACGATGGCGTTGGGATCGTGAACACCGGCTGCACGCCGGCCTGATTAACGGTGAAGGTGGCCCCCGCAATCGTAATGGTGCCCGTTCTCCCGATGGAACTCGCGTTCGCCGCCACGTTGTAGGCGACCACTCCGGATCCGGTTGTCGCCGTGTTGCTCGTCACCGTGATCCACGGTTGCCCGGAAATCGCTGTCCACGTGTAGTCCGGTGCGTTCGCCGTCACCACTATGCTCCGGCCAGATTCGCCCGCAGCCACGACAGCAGCCGAGTTGGCCGAGAGAACCGCACTACCGGTTATCCCCGCCTGGGTTACCGTCATGGTCGCGTTTCCAATGGTAATCACCCCTGTCCGCGACGCAACATTACCGTTGGCCGTATACTGCACGGTTAGCACGGCAGCGCCTGCCCCGCTCGATGGACTCACCGTCAACCAATTGGCATTGGAACTCGCGGCCCAGGTCTCCACGGACGGCGTGATCCCCAGAGTTAAAGGCGTCCCCCCGGCATTGGCTCCTGCAGAAAACTGCGCTGGAGTCAAGGTCACAATGGACGTCACCACATCCTGCGCCCGCGAGGAGACGCTCTGCGCATAACTCTCGTTGCTCGGATACAACACAAAGATCGTCTTCCGGCCCGCCGCGCCGCTAGGCAACGAACATGCTCCGGCTTGCACCGGGCAATCTTGTGTGGTCGTCCCGTCGGAGATGGTCACATTCCCCGGTGGTGGACCATCCACGGAATCCACCGCGAACCGGACTTCATAGCTCTGTCCCGCAATCGCTGGCGACGGACTGATCTCCAGCAACGTCGTAACGGTTCCCTTCAAGATCCGCTGAAACGCGTACCCACGGCTCGCTGCATGGGTCGAGGAGCTCTCGTAGTCGGCTGTGATCGATTGCAGACCAAGCCGCCCCGCCGTCAGCGTGCAGACTCCTTCCGGAGCCGGCCCGCTGCACGACCCACCGAAACTCTCCCGCACAGTAACGGTCCCTAGTGGCGTCCCCTCTGCCGACTGTACCCGGTACGCCACCGTGTACGTCGCCCCGCTCGCCACCGGGATTGGGTTTACTGTCAGCGTCGTCGTGGTCGTCGGACCAGGCACTCCCGTCACTCGAATGGCCACGCTATGGAATGAGCCGGCCGAGATTGCGGTAACTCCGGATTGCAGGATTTCCGGAATCGTCACCTGTCCATCATCGTTCTGGCCCCATCCCAGCACGGAGCCCTTGTCCGTCAAAACCAGGTTAAATCGGTTCCCCGCGGCAATCCCAACTACCTTCTCTGCCGAAACAACCGCCGGAACCGAGTTGATCCCGCTGAAATTCGCCCCCCACGCCCGCCCCGACCCGTCGCTGCGCAAAGCCAGCGACTGGTTGGGCGCTACTCCGCCCCCCAATCCGCCGAAACCCGCCGAGACCTGCACCACCTCGTTGAGCCCCACGGGAACTCCGCTGCACTCCCCATACGCATCTCCACCGAACGTCACAATCGTCCCATTGCTCCGGAGCGCCATCGTGCAGACGCCGGCGGATGCGGAAACGATATCCGTCGACCCTGCCGGTAAATTTACCTGACCATAACTCCCGTCCCCCCAAACCACCACCGTTCCGTCAGATTTCACCGCCAGGCTATTGTTGCCGCGGGCCGATATCGCAACCACTCCGCTTAGCCCTGCTGGAATGTTGCACTGTCCGCTGATATTCCATCCCCAACATCGAACAGTCCCGTCCGACAGTAAGGCGAGGCTGTGTTCTCCACCAGCAGCAATCGCCGTTACCGAGTTCAATCCCGCCGGTATAGTCCGCTGCCCGAATTGATTCGAACCCCATGCGACAACCGTTCCGTTCCGCCGCAATGCGAGGTTATGGTTTCCTCCAGCCGAAACTGCGACCGCATCCGTTAAGCCGTCAGGAACCGAAGTCTGCCCGAAATCGTTTCTCCCCCAGGCCACAACCGTTTGTCCATTCAGCGTCGACATCAGAAGGAAGAGAAGCAGGAAAAACAGGCAATTCCAGACATAGCTCCGGACATGGAACTTTTCTGGATATGTACCTAAGCGGGAACGATGCGGACGCGCTGCGGCGGGTAAAGATGTGAAGTTAGGCGTGAAATACATACAACTTTTTGAAGACTTTTTCCATCCACCGTCCTGAGTTTGCCTTATCTCTGCGGCGGCGCGAATCAGGAACAAACCCTAACGAATGAGCCGTAATTTCTTCGTATGGAACCAGCGCACTACGTATCTCTAGTACTGATTGACCCAGGAGGCTACAGAACTGGTTCGGAATAACTACGGGATTGAACCTGATAGGGAATGTAGCTATCTCCTGGAGTTAACGGTTAGTTCTGGAGTTATCCGACATTTCTGGTTAGAGTTCGTAGGTGAGGAATGTCTGCCGAGCCCGGAAGTAGGAAGGAGTGTTGAGCGATGAATGATGATTTGTGGCTGGAGACAGCGGCGGATTTCGATCCAATCGACCTTGCGTTGCTTACCGAACGCATCCTTTCCGCTGGCCGGGACCTCGAATATCGGGTGGGTCCGCACTACCGGGACTATCTGGAACAGGCCGCCACGGCCATTACCATGCACCTCCAAATCACCAAGGATGTGTCTCCGGTCTCTGCCGCGGTCGATCTCGCCGCCAAGGGAGAGCTGATTCGCTATGTCGGCAACGAGCGCGACGCCTTTGAACTCCTCATCCAGGCCGCACTCCACATGCACTGCCGCTGTCACATTAGGGGGAACGTGCAGTGACAACGCACTCCACGCATTCGCTAACCGTGAAGGTCGCCCGGAAGATCGTCGCCGACGGAGCGCTCTGCTCCCCGTACGCCCTCACCCGCCTCTCTCGTTCCCTCCTCAGGCTTCCGGATGACATTGAGGGAATCGATGTCGCCAATGGAGCCATGTTCCTTTGTGAGGTCGGCCACACCCTTTTCAACTCCCGGAACCCCGCTGGCGACTTCGTGATCCTCCGTTCCCAGGAGTCCGTCGGCAGAGGGAACGGCGTCACCCTATACGATCTCTGCGCTCGCGCCATCATGCGCTCCGTTTTCCGCCACGACTGGGAAGCCTCCGAACGGTTCTTTCAACGGGCTGCCGAGATGGCCAGTAGAGTCGGCAACCCCGTCGTGGAGGAGGCCGTTCTCGGCCTCCGTGAACGCTACCTTCTCTTGCCGAGAGATGGGGGCGGCGTCCGCACCCACTCCTCCCCGGGCGACGTCCTCTTCGCCATCAATCGCGCGGAACAGCTCTTCTGTCAGGGCGAAAGTGAGGACGCCCTCCGCGCCACCACCACCCTCGTCTCCCTCCACCCCGAATTGGGCTGGGCACGGCTACTGCTGGTCCGCATCCTCTTCGCTGAAGCGGATTTCGAGGGCGCTCGCGCAGCGCTCTCGGAGTCGGGACTCGGCTGTGTACCCGCCGGCGAGGAACTCGCCTGGGATACCATCCTCTCCGCTCTACTCGCCTCCCGTGGCAACGCCACCGCGGGCCTCGCCCTCGCCCGCTACAGCCAGCAACAGTTTCGTCTGCCCCTCTTCTTTGAGGGCCTCGCCGCCATTCTCCGCGGGGAGGTCAGCGCCGGCGTCGGTATCATCGAAACCGCCAAGCGGGTCGGCGAACCCGCCGCCCTCATGATCGCCCACGACCCTGTCGTGCAGACAGCCATCAGCATCGGCGCTAACTCGCCACAGAGGGTCGCCGCTGCCCACTAAGGCACCCCAGATTATGTTTCTTTACTTCAGTCCCTCGAAATGGCTCGGCCTCATCGCCTTCGCCACCTCCGTCTGCTTCGCGCAGTCCGCGGCCCCTGGCCCCACGCTCCCCGCCCAGGTCATTAATCCCGATGACTCGATCTCCGTCTCCGTCTACGGCTCCCCGGAGATGACCCGCGTCTATCGCGTCAACAGCGATGGCACCCTCCGCCTCCCACTTCTCCGCGAACCCGTCCGCGTCGCCGGCCTCCGCCCACCGCTCGTCGAAGCGGCCATCGCCGACGCACTCGAAGCCCAGGGCCTCTTCGTTTCCCCCTCCGTCACCGTCGCCCTCTCCGATGTCGCCAGCCGGCCCATATCCGTCGTCGGGGCAGTCCGTACCCCCGTCACCTTCCAGATGATCTCCCGCGTCAACCTTCTCGACGCTCTCGCCCGCGCCGGCGGCGTAACCCCCGATGCCGGCCCCGACATCATCCTCGTCCGCCCTGCCGCCGATGGCGCGCCGTCCCTCCTCGAACGCATCCCCCTCCGCCCGCTCCTCGAAGGCGCTCTCCCCGAGAAAAACTTCCCGCTCCGCGGCGGCGAGGAAATCCGCATCCCCGAAGCCGAAAAGATCTTCGTCACAGGGAATGTCCAGAAGCCAGGCCCATTCAGTATCCGCGACCGTGAACCCGTCACCGTCCTCCGCGCCCTCGCCCTCGCCGGCGGCGCCATGAACTTTTCCTTCCGCTACGCCTACGTCTATCGCAAGGACGACACCTCCGCCGGCCGTAGTGAAATTCAGGTCCCGCTCCGCGACATCCTCAAACGCAAGGCCGCCGACTTCGTCCTCCAGCCGGAAGATACCCTCTACATCCCCCTCGATGAAAAACGTCGCACCACCGTCGCGGTCGTCGATAAGATCACCGGATTCGGCATCGCCACCGCCACCGGCGTTATCGTCTGGCGCGGCCGCTAACCCGCTCCCCGCCCGCCTCGCTCCCCAACAGACCCGCCAGCAGTGCCCAAGCAAAAAGCAGTGCTGGCGTCTGAAAGGGGAAGTCCACCGCCGCATGCCCCAATACCAATACCGTCCCCCATCCCCACGGTTGCAGCCAGCTCCGGTACGCGCACCATAGCGCCATCACGGCGAAGCCTGCTATCCCGGCCCACCCCGCTTCCACCCCCGCTTGCAGCCAGTCGTTATGGGCCGCCTCGGCGTCCCCCCCCACCGTCGGGTTCGCATTCGCCGCGTACGCATACCGCCAGCTCCCCAAACCCGCCCCCAACACCTTGCCGCCCGCAAACATGCGCGACGATACCTCATTCAACTCCCGCCGCGTCCGCATCTGGTCCTCCGCCTGCAGCTTCGTCCACACCCGCTCCCAACCTGTAACCTGTATCGTCGCCAGTGCCAGCGCCGCCACCCCCAACGTCCGCCAGTCCAGCCGGCCCTGCGCCGCCTTCGCGCCCACCAGCACCAACAGCACCAGCCCCATCCCCATGCTCCCCGCCCTCGATCCCGTCGCCACCACAGCCCCCGCCATCACCCCGATCGCGCACGCCGAAAGCACCATCCGCCGCCCCGCCATCAGATTCGCCGCCGCCAACGGACTCAGCAGCTCCAGAAAGATCGCAAAATGATCCGCATTCACAAACGGCGCAAACAGCATCATCCCCGGCCCGATCGGCAGGCTCCACCACAGCTTCCCCTCCGCCGTCAGCGAATGGAATACCCCCAACACCGCCACCCCCAGCCCCAACCACAGCAGCCAGTCCCGCAACTCCTCCCGCCGCCCCTTCCCGTTCGCCGCAAGAAACATCACCCATGCCGCGCTCGCCCACGCCGCCACCCGTACCTCCGTCCCGAACCGGTACAGCGTCTCCCCGCTCCACAACTGCCAGCACCCGATCCCCGCCAGCAGGCACGCCCCCGCGCACGCCACCGGCACCCGTACCTTCCCGCTCCGCCCCCCAAAACTCCACAAGACCCCCAACGCCGCGCTCACCAGCCCCATCGCCGCAACCCCCGCCGGCCACGGTGCCCACACCAGCGCCAGCATCACCCCCAGCCCCGCCATCCACCCGATATTCATTGCATCCACACCCGTTTCAAAACCACCTCCCCCGCCGATCGCACCGTCCCCCGTTTCCTCCGGTACTCCAGCACCAGCCGCGCCGTCCCCTTCCAACCCTTCGTCTCCAGCCGCAGCCGCTGCGATCCCCGCAGGTCTTCCTCCGCCTGCCAGATCACCCGCCGCCCCTTCGCCTCCTCCAACCGCCATCGCAATCCGCTGTCCCCCCCAATCCCCTCCGCCTGCGCCGCCACTACCAGTGCCTCGTCCCCCTCCAGGTCCACATACGCCCACATCACCGTCACCGCCTCCCTCTGCTGCCCGGAAAGCACAATCCGCAACCCGCCCCCCTCCTCCGGCAGAATCTCCATCCCCTCTCCCCCCACCAGCCGCCAGTCCCGCCCCTTCC
>CAZWDD010000207.1:0-9632 GCA_964632345.1 uncultured Solibacteraceae bacterium
GATCACGACGGGCATGTCGGCGCCGCCGATGGGGACGACGGCCATGATGCCGAGCAGGAGGGAGAGGACGATGGCGGCGATGAGGGCGGGGTAGGCGAGTTCGGGGTTGATGCAGAAGAGGACGCCTGCGGCGAGGATGAGGAGGACGATGGCGCCGTTGACGAACTGCTGGCCTGCAAAGAGGAAGGGCTTGCCGGAGATGCGTTCGCTGAGCTTGGCCCAGGCGACGATGGAGCCGGAGAAGGTGACGCCGCCGATGAGGACGGCGAGGAAGGTGGAGACGAGAGTGAAAGTGTCGACGTTGGGGCGGGAATGGAATTCGACCCAGCCGACGAGGAGGCTGGCGACGCCGCCCATGCCGTTGAGGAGGCCGACCATCTCAGGCATGCCGGTCATCTTGACGGAGAAGGCGGCCCAGGCGCCGATGAGGGAGCCGGCGGCGAGGCCGGCGACGATCCACTCATAGGAGAGGCCGGAGCGGGCGAGGGTGGCCACGACGGCGACGAACATGCCGAGGGCGGAGAGCATGTTGCCGCGCTGGGCGGTCTTCTGGGAAGTGAGGAGCTTGATGCCTACGATGAACAGGACGGAGGCGACGACGTAGGCGAGATCAATGAGTGCGTTTTCCGAAGTCACGGGGCTCACCTATTGGCGCGTGGATTCCTTGGTCTTGAACATCTTGAGCATGCGGTTGGTGACGAGATAGCCGCCGACGACGTTGATGGTGGCGGCGGCGACGGCGACGGTGCCGAGGACGGTGGCGAGGGTGTCGTGCTGTTCGCCGGCGGCGACGATGGCAGCGACGACGGTGATGCCGGAGATGGCGTTGGAGCCGGACATCAGCGGGGTGTGGAGCTGGGAAGGGACCTTGGAGATGAGTTCAAAGCCGAGGAAGATGGCGAGGACGAAGGTGAAGATGAGGAGGATCATGCGTTGCCCTTCTGCGCGGAGGCGAGTTCGCGGACTTTCTCGTGGCGGATTTCGCCGTTGTGTGTGACGAGGCAGCCGCGGAGGATTTCGTCGTCGAGATTGAGTTGGAAGGAAGCGGAGGACTTGTCCCAGAAGTGCTGGACGAAGTTGGTGAGATTGCTGGAGAGCATCTGGCTGGCGGAGGCGGCCGAGCGGCGGGCCATGTGGGAGTGGCCGACGATGAGGACGCCGTTGATTTCGACTTCCTGGTCGATGACGGAGCCATCGACGTTGCCGCCGGTTTCGACGGCGAGATCGACAATGACGGAGCCGGGCTTCATGCCGGCGCGCATTTCGGAGGTGACGAGGGTGGGGGCGCGGCGGCCGAAGACCTGGGCGGCGGCGATGACGACGTCTGAGAGGGCGCACTGGCGGGCCATGGCGTCGCGCTGGCGGGCGAGTTGTTCCGGGGTGAGTTCCCTGGCGTAGCCCTGGGCGGTGCCGGAGGTGTCGCCGCCGAGGTCGACCTTGAGGAACTTGCCGCCGAGGGATTTGACCTGCTCCTCGGTTTCGGGGCGGACATCGAAGGCGTCGACGCGTGCGCCGAGGCGCTTGGCGGTGGCGATGGCCTGGAGACCGGCGACGCCGGCGCCGATGATGAAGACGCGGGCGGGGGAGAGGGTGCCGGCTGGGGTCATCATCATGGGGAAGATGCGATTGAGGCGGGCGGCGGCGAGGACGACGGCGGCGTAGCCGGCAAGGCTGGCCTGGGAGGAGAGGATGTCCATCTTCTGGGCGATGGTGGAGCGGGGGATCATCTCCAGGCTGACGGCGGAGACGCCGCGGGCAGCCATGGCGGAGGCGTATTCGGGGGTGCGGAAGGGGTCGAGGAAGCTGGCGTGGATGGCGCCGTGGGGGAGGAGTTGGATCTCGTCGAGGGGTGGCTTGTGGAGACGGAGAACGAGGCCGGCGGCGGCGAGGGCGGTGGGGCGGTCTTTGCTGAGGGCCGCGCCGGCGGCGGTGTATTTTTCGTCGTCGATGCCGAGGGAGTCGCCGAGCCCGGGTTCGACTTCGATGGATGCGCCGGCCTGGATGAGGCGGCGGACGTCATCGGGGAGAAGGGAGACCCGGTTTTCGCCGGGGGTTGTCTCACGAGGTACAAAGATCCGCATGGTTGATCAGAATCCTGAGCGAGCCTTCAGGTGCCGGCTGGTTCGTGAAGCACCACGATATCAGAGGTAACGGACGGATTATAGGGTGGGGGCGGTTGGGCGGCGGTGAGGGGGGACCGGCTGAAAAAGTCCAGAACTACGACACCCTCCATTTTTGCGTAGGCGGATTTCTCTTTTTGTGTCAGATAGTTAGGGCCGATTTTCAGGATGGCGGGGGACAGACGGTGTGCGGCTCCGATTGGGGGAGCCGCACAGGTGGGGGGCGGGGTTACCAGCCGATATCGACGAGGAGGTTGAGGGTCAGATCGTCCGGGTTGCGGACGTTGGACCCGAGGCCAGACGTGATGAACGGCTCCATCAGCATGTTCGGGGTAAGGCTGGTGTCCCAATGGGAGACGGAGGAGCCGGAGGCGAACGAGGTGGGCGCGTAGAGGCGTGCAAAGCCCGCTGTGGTGCCGATGCGGTTTAACGGGTCACGGCGCAGGCTGACATTCAGGGGGGCGGCTGCACGGAATGCGGCACCGGCCTCCTGCGTGATGCCGAGGACAGGAATGTTGAGGCCCGGGAAGACGCCGCCGATGGAAAGCGGGCCGGGAGCGTTGTTGGCAATCAGAACGCCGGCAGCGCCGGCATTGACCGCATTCAGCACTTTCACCTGGAAGGTACAGGCGCCGCGGTTGACGAGAACAACTGTTCCGGCGACGGCGTCTGGAGTTGCGAAGGGCTCGCAGCCGTCGAGAGTCGAAACGCCACCGGAGTCGGCTGGCGCCGTGAGGAGAAACCGCTTTCGCCCTTTGCTCTGACTGGCGGTGCCGAAGGCGGCTGGAATGGCTTCGAAGGAGCCGGCCGAGGATTCGACGGCGAAGCCGAAGTCGAGTACGCTGGGCAGAACGTTCGTAACCTTCTGGCCGGCCCATACGAGATTCGTATTGTTGCGGGCGGAGGCGGCGCGCTCGGCGTTGGTCATTTCAACCCAGCGCTTCGAGGAGGTGACGTCCAGCATATGGCGTTCCCAGACCGACGGGAAGTCCGCGGGCCTGGCGCCGGTGCTGGAGTTGGTGGGGCCGACACTCATGCCGAGGCCATGGCCGAACTCGTGAAGGACAACGGCGAGGAGGTCAATCCGATTGGCGGGTTCGTTGTTGTCGAGGCCGTAGTACCAGCCGCTGCCATCAAGGCAACCGGGTTTGCCGAGTTCGCTGTTGAAGACGGAAAAGATTTCGAAGGGTTCGGACGGGTCCAGAACGATGTCCTGGCGGGTGATCTTTTCGGCGAGCGCGGCCGGGTACCAAGTGTTTTCCAGGAGTGGCTTGCCGCCGGTTGCGGGTGGAACATTGGCGAAGTTCCAATAGGCGCCGGCGGCACCGAGAACAGCGCCCGTGGAGTTACAACTCAGTGGAGTAAAGAAAGAGATGACGAGGATGGGCTGCTTGCTCTGCAGTTTGGCGCCCCAGATGTTGGCGGCCTTTTGAAAAACATTGAGAGCTTGCTGGCCGACGGTGGTGCCGGGATTGCCGCCCACGGGGGAGGCGGGAGTGGGGTCATTGAAGCCAACGCCGGCGGGATCGCCATTGATAACGATGACGTCGGCGGCGAAGAGGGAGGCGGAGGCAGTGAGCGCGAGGATCCATTTAGCGAGCATTGGAGGAACCTCCCTGAGCGGGCTTCGTGGAGTGGGAGAAGGAGACGGAGCCGTCGGCGTTTTTCCGAACGACGAGGAAATTAACGCCGGACTGCGGGCCGGAGACAGCGATGCCACCACCGGAGAGTTGGCGTACGGCGGGCGCGGCAGCCTGGGGGCCGGCAAGTGCGGATGCCTCGGCGGGCGACGGGGAGCGCATCGCATTTTCAGTGGAATCGAATACGGCAATCTGCGCGGCCAGGGAGGCGCGCAGTTTGTCGAGCTTCTCCCTGGAATAGCGAATCTTCGATTCGGCGTGTTCCGGTTTTTCGGCAGGCTCCGGCGCCGGGAATAACGCGGTGCCGGACAAGAGAAGAAAGATCAGTCTTTTCATTGGAATCCTCCCAATAGATGTTCCTGACTGCAATAGCTCTCAGGATCTCCAGCAAGGATAGTACTTTCGATGTGGCGAGCGTGATATAGGAAAAGGTGGTCGGCCGGCGAAAAACTTCGCCGGCCGGCGAGGTTTTTGTCCGGGTGCGTCGCTATCTCCTGGTGAAGGCGAAACATGACCCACCTAATCGACTCCTATATTGTTCGCGGCGCTGGCTTGCGGTTGGCGATTTCCGTTCTCTCAATCGTGTCGGTACCGGCACAGATCAGCGGCGTGCCCGGTGCTGGCAACTATGCGGCGGATATCCGGCCGCGGGGCGATTCTTTTGCTGGGAATGGCGTGGATACGGGTTCGGGGGCATTCCGGTGGACGCTCCGGACGCTGCCGTTTACGAGTCCGGGAGCGCGGGAACTGCCGCTGACGTATGACTCGCTGCTGACAGAGGACTCGGTCACGGGACCCGGATGGAGCCACGCGTTCGACTGGCGGCTGATTTCGCCGACGCCGTTTTCCGGTGCAACGGTGGCGGTAGTCATGCCGGGCGGCCGGCCGATGCGGTTCCGCTATGAGCGCGACAACGAGGACTGTGTGCCGCTGAGCTACGCAAACCGCTATGAGCGACTGCAGCGAAGGGGAGATCTGTGGCGACTCGAACGACCGAATGGCAGTATCTACGAGTTCAACGTGACGGGGGAACTGCTGCGGTTCTTCGACTCGGCCGGGCAAAGAACGACGATGCTGCGGAACAGCCCGTTGGACCCGCTGCAGGGGATGGAAGTGGTGGCAGGGCCGGACCTGTTTCTGGGCTACGGTGTGGTGGGCGGGCGGACGCGGCTGCTGTCGATAGCCGACCAGCAGAACCGTACGATGCAACTGCTGTATACAAACACCGGGCGGTTGCGTGGTTTGCGCGGGCCGTTCTACATGGACGACGTGCAGGCGGCGGAGGTGTCGACGAACACGCTTTCGCCAACGCCGCGAGTGGTCCGGACATTTTCCGTCAACCGGACGAGGCCGATCGGGGCGTTCCGGATCACCGGGCGTGTGATCCGCTCGCAGGCGGCATCGGGGACGCGGCCGACCTCGCCGATCACGGTGATTTTGCAGGGGCCGGACGGGCGGCAGTTCACCGTGCCTTCGCGGACGTTCGTTGGGCGGTCGGGGACGAATGAGACGCTGACGTGGGTACCGGACGCCGGAGTGTTCGATGCCTATTACGGGATGAGCCCGGTGGGGCAGTGGCGGGTTCTGGCCCGGACGAACTCGGGGAGCGGGTCGTTCCAATCGCAGTTCGATCTGCGGTTCGGGGATGTGGCGGACGAAACGGCCTTCGAGTACGACGCGCAGGGGCGGCTGGCGTCAGCGGTGGGTCCGGATGGGGTCCGGCTGGTTACGAACCGGTATGACAGCCTGGGCCGGGTGATGGAGCAGGATGACGCGAACCCGAACAACCGCGTGGCGCAGTTCCGCTACAACGAGACGGGAGGGACGTTGACGACGGTTTATGTGGACCGGGTGGGCAACGAATGGACCTATTCGCATGACGCGCAGTACAACCTGCTGTCGCTTGCCGATCCGCTGCAGAACACGGTGCGCTACACCTACGACCGCAACGGGATGCGGACGCGAATCGTAAACCCGGTGGGGAACATCACGGAATTCGACTACGACGGTTCGGGGCGGCTGACGAGTGTGTGGCAGTCCGGGCCGGGCGGCATGCGTGTGCAGCGGCTACAGGCATCCTATGGCGCCTCGCCTGTGCTGGTGCGGGTGCCGGTGCGGCTGGCGGATGCGCTGGGGAATACGACGCAGTTTGAGGGAGACACGTCGACGTTGAAGTACCGGCGGATGACGGATGCGGAGGGCAACGTCTCCGAACGGACCTACGGCGGGGCGGGCCACCTGACAACGGTGAAACAGGGGCCGACCAATACGCTGGAGTATCTGTACCGGAACGGGATACTGATTGGCACGAAGCATCCGCATGACTCGTCGTCGAGCATTCAGGTGCAGTATGACTCTATTGGCCGGATGGTGAATTCGACGGAAGCCGACGGGGCGGTGAACACCTACCGGTACAATGAACGGCTCCAATTGCTGCAACAGACGGACACGAACGGGACGCTGCAGAATCAATACGACAAGCTGGGGCGGCTGACGACGGCGATCGACCGGGAAGGCAATGCGACGTCGTACTTCTACGACGGCAACGGGAACCGGACCGGCGTGCTGACGGAGACGGGCCGGACGGACTACACCTACGACGGAGAAGACCGTCTGCTGACCGAGACGGACCCGGCGGGTAATGTGCGAACGCTGGAGTACGACGCTGCGGGGCGGGTGGTTGGCGTGACGGAGGCCGATGGTGTGGTGACGCGAACCGAGTACGACGCGGCGGGAAACGTGGTGGCGGAGCGGGACGGGGCAGGGCGGCTGCGGTCCCGGACGACGTATGACTTCCGGGAGTTGCCCGTCTCGATGATGGACGCACTGGGGGAGGTGACGAAGTTCGCCTACGACGACGCGGGCCGGGTGGTGCAGGTGACGGATCCGCTGGGCCGGGTGGAGAAGTTCGCCTACGACAGGATCGGCCGCCTGGTGCAGACTACCGATGCACTGGGCCGGCGGTTTGTGCAGCGGTGGAACGACCAGGACCGCGTGACGGCGATTTTCGATCCGAACGCGTCGATCGCGAACCGCCCGCTGGTGGAGTTCCGCTATGACCGGGCGAACCGGATCGCGAGTGTGGTGACTCCGTCTGGCCAGACGGAGTTCCGCTACACGAGGGCCGACCAGGTGGAGCGGGAAACGACGGCGGAGGGGCGAGTCCGGAACTACACCTATGATGACAAAGGCAACCTGACACGCGTACAGACGACCGCGCCGAGTACGGCTGTGGCGCCGAACGCCGATGTGGCCAACGAGTACGATGCCTCCGGGAACCTGGTGCGAGTGACGTCCACGAGGGCGGGGCAATCGCCGGCGGTGATCAGCCGGTCCTACGACAAGGTGCGGCGGTTGACCCGCTACACCGATGGCGACGGGAACTCGATCCGGTACGAATACGACGAGGCGGGGAATCTGTCGCGGCTGACGTATCCGGACGGGAAGGCGGTGCGATACGCATACGACCGGCGGGGCCGGATCACCCAGGTAACGGACTGGGCGAACCGGATCACGCGGCTGAAGTGGGATCCGGAAGGGGGCGTGTCGCGGATCGATTTTCCGAACGGGGCGACGCGAGTGATCGACTACGACCGGGGCGGGCGGGCGATCCGGCGAGTGGACCGGACGGGGCAGGGAACGGTGATTGTGGACTACCGCTACATCTACGACGCGGCGGGGCAGTTGCGGGCGGAAGCAGTGGGAGGGACGGGCGCGGGGCAGCCGGTACGGATCAGCAACGCGACGATGACCTACGGGCCGGGGAACGTCCTGACCAGCTACAACGGGCTGGCGGTGACGATGGACAAGGATGGGAACACGACGCGGGCGATCACGGCGTACCGCTACGACACGAAGAACAACCTGGTACAGGCGGGAGGCGTGACCTACGGCTATGACGCCGAGGACCGGCTGATTTCGTGGACCGATGAGAAGGGGACGACGAAGTTTGTGGTGAATCCGGGGCCGCGGCTTTCGCAGGTGTTGACGCGGCTGGAGCCGACGGGGCGGTCGACGCGGTACGTGTACGCGGTGGGGCTGCTATATGAGGAGTCGGGCACGGACATTCGCGTGTACCACTACGATGAGCGGGGCAACACGACGGCGTTGACGAACACGGCGGGGCAGGTGGACGGACGGTTGGGATACTCGCCGTACGGCACGATCGTGACGCGATCGGGCGATACGAATACACCATTTCTGTTCAGCGGGGTGTTCGGGGTGATGACGGACCCGATGGGTCTGGCGTACATGCGGTTCCGGTGGTACTCGGTGGTTTTGCGGCGGTTTCTGAATCAGGACGCGCATTATGGATCGGTATCGGCGCCGGGGTCGTTGAACCGGTTTGCGTATGCGGGCAACAATCCGGTGTTGCGGGCCGATCCGGAAGGGCAGTTCTGGCATGTGCTGGCCGGCGCGGTGATTGGAGCCGTGGTGGCGGTGACGGTACAGGTAGTGACGGACGTGATCAAGGGGAAGTTCAGCGGGTTTGAACGATATGGAGCGGTAGCGTTGGGCGGGGCGGTGGGAGGCGCCATTGCCGCGGCGTGCGGGGGCATATTATGTGCGGGGTTAGCGGGCGCGGCGGCATCGGCGACGGAAAACCTGACGGAGGCGGCCTTTCGGGGGGAGGCGGTGGACGGGGTGGGCCTGTTGACGGATACGGCGACGGGCGCGGCGTTCGGGTTGGCCGGGGGAGCCGCGGGGAAGGCGCTGGCGACAGGGCCGGCGAAGTGGTCGCTGAAGGAGGCCAATAAGCTGGCTCCGAGGGTGCTGCCGGCCGCCTACGCGCGAAAGGTGTTCCGGGATACGGCGACACGGGAGTTGCGCGAGCAGATGTCGAAGCGGGTCGGGATAGCGGTGGCGATCCAGATGGGCCCGAAGGCGCTGGAACTGTTGTCGCCAAGCGGCCAGGCGGTGACGCCGCGGATCAACGCGACAGCGAAGTATGCGACGGAGGGCACGGCGCGGCAGGCGGTGAATGAGGGGGTTGTGGGGACCTACGGGGAGCATTCGCACTGGGCGGAATTCCTGGCGGCGCTGCGACTAGCGGGGCAGCCGGGATTCGACAGCTCGGTGAATGTGTTTGCAGCGTTCTAAACGGAGATCGGACATGAAAAAACAAACGATACTGATGCTGATCTTCGCCTGCTGCGCGGCGGGGCAGAGCTACGAGTACGACGCGGCGGGACGTCTGGTGCGGGTGGCGTACGCGACGGGCGGGGGAGTGGAATACCGCTACGACCAGTCGGATAATCTGCTGGCGGTGATCAGCCTGGCGGTAGCGCCGGCGCCGGCGGGAGTGGAGGCGGTGCGCGAAGGTGCGGCGGTGCGGATACAGTGGCGAGCGGTGACGGGGGCGCAGTCCTACATCGTGTACCGGT
This sequence comes from uncultured Solibacteraceae bacterium, assembly GCA_964632345.1. Classification (GTDB taxonomy): domain Bacteria; phylum Acidobacteriota; class Terriglobia; order Bryobacterales; family Bryobacteraceae. The sequence goes on from CAZWDD010000207.1 coordinate 9,145, forward strand.
CGGGAGCGATTGCGGGGGACTGGCAGGAGGTGGGGCGGGTGACGGGGCTGTCGTATGTGGACGCGCAGGTGACGGCCGGGCAGAGCTACCGGTACCGGATTGCGGCGGTGACGGCGGCGGGGCCGACGGCGTACTCGGAAGAGGTGGTGGTGCAGGCGTCAACGGATTTGGATCCGCGATCGGCGCGGGCTGTGGCACTGGCGCCGGGCGGGGCGCGGACGGTGACGACGGCGGGGGTATCGGCGGAGACGTCGGCGGGATACGCGACGGTATCGGTGCAGGCCGGGGACACGCCGTACGGGTTGGCGGTGTTCAAGCTGACGCAGAACGGGGTAGTGGTGGGGGAGACCGGGGTGCCGGCGACGCCGCCGGGCCAGGACATCGGCTTCAGGTCGCGCACCAGACTGGAGGTGCCCGTGCCCGGGGTGATCTGGGCGAAGTAATCCGTGCCCGACCGGTGGTTGATCATGTAGAACTGAAAGCTGCTG
>CAZWDD010000208.1:0-9615 GCA_964632345.1 uncultured Solibacteraceae bacterium
CTGGATAGAGCGTTTGCCTCCGGAGCAAAAGGTCAGAGGTTCGAATCCTCTCGGGCGTACCACTCCACCGTCAGGCCTTTAGACATAGGCCTCCCCCAGTATGAGGGTATTCCCGGTGGTACCAATGAATAGGCCCATCGGTTAACTTCCCCTACCGTTCCCCGGCTTTGCCTTATATCCTCAAAGCCCAAGGGAGGCCACAATGAGTTGAAGCATACAATTCATGGCTGGGAAAAGCTCTCTCAGCGTCAGGGGTCTTATATGGTCCGCACCTTTAGCCTGTTTCGCACACTGGCAATCGCGACTCTCCTGTGCACAGGCGCACATGCATCGGAGTTCACCTTCTTTACGACGTTACGCGCCGGATTCCAAACCCCCGATGTATGGGAAATCGGCATCGGGTCCACTGCCGCAACCACGAACTCGCGGGTGAACTTCCGCTGGGCCAACAACTCCAATCATTGGCGTCCCAGCAACCAACCCCAGAACTTCCAGATCGGCTACAACCAGGCGACGAATTCCGCCTTTGTGACCGTATTCAATTCCAATAACGCCCCCATCACCGCCACTTTCGCCAACGCCGGCCCCTCACTCCTTCCCACGGCCACCTGGACAATTCCCTCCACGTCCTTCTTCGCGTCGGCGACTCCCAACTCTGGCGCCGCCTCCGTCACCGTCGCCAACCTCGCCTTCTCCAATGGTGTTACCGTACTCTCCGGCGCCCTTCCCACCGGCATCGGGGCCTCCAGTCCCGGCAACACCGCCAACTCCCTTTCCGCTCCCATAGTCTTCACCCCAGCCGCCGCGGGCGGCAGTTGGATGATCACCGGCACGATTCGCTTTAGCGGCCTGTTTCCCTTCGGCTCAGCCACCGACAATACCCTTCGCTTCGGCTTCGGCGCCGGTGCCAGTGACGTTCCGGAGGTCTCCTCCTCGTTCATGATCGGCGCCGGACTCCTTGCCCTCGGTCTCTTTTTCCAGCGCCGCAAGCGCACTCCGGCATCCCCCGCAAAACCCTGACGAAATACAGGGTTCTTCCTAAAGTAGGGGCCGGGTTCTGACGAACTACCGGGTGTAGTAGTAAGGAAAATTCTGTAGGCCCTTTTACCGTCTTTCGGTATACGGGTACGGGAAAAGGCACGGCAGTGCGTTTGCTTAACTCAGTTCCAATACGGGTCAACCGCGGCGGGGACGACAGGACAGTTCCCCTCCGTCACGGTGCAAAGGACGTCTGCGATGCCCGCTGACCGCTGGCCGCCACTCCCGCCCGGCCTCACCAACTTCGCCGAGGTCGCCGAATTGCGCGACCTTCGCTGGTTCCTCCGCCGCTACTGGCTGGTCATTATGCTTTCTGCATCCGCTGGCATCGGGCTCGGTTTCGCCTTCACCCACTTCTTTCCGGTCCCCTTCCGCTCGGAAGCCAAAGTCCGGTTCATGCCGCCGCAACTGGCTGGGCGGTTCGTAAACCCGAACTTCTCCATGGAAGTCGAACAGCGCCTCCACGCCTTAACGCAGCTCACATCCAGCCGTCTCACCGCTACCCGTCTCATCGAGGCCTTCCAACTCTACCCGGAGAAGCGCCGCTTCTATACCGTCGCCGATCTCGTGCCCGATTTCCGCCGCGATCTCCAGATCCTCGCCACCGCCCCGCCGGATGGCAAGGCCGTGCCCACCCTGCAGATCGTCTTCCGCTATCCGCATCCGGAAACCTCGCAGAAAGTCGTGCAGAAGATCGTGGAACAGATCTTCGAGGAAAACCGAAAGTACCGCGGCGACCAGTCCATGGGGACCACCGAATTCCTCGCCGAGCAGCTCCGCGCCGCAGAGGAACGGATGCTCGATGCCGAAGCTCGCCTCGGCGAAATTCAGGACACCCTCCAGCCCACCACCTCTCGCGCCATGCTCGGCGAATCCACCTCCCGCAGCTACGTCGTCGACTCCCGCCTGCGCGACCTTCGCCACGACCGCCGCCTCCTCGAAGAGCGCCGCCTCATGAAACAGGCCGAGGTCACGCAAAGCGAAGCCGCTCTTCGCGGTGTCGAGGCCCGGCCCGAAGAGTATTACTCTCCCCAGGTCGCCGGTCTGGTCAACTTCTGGCATCTGCACGAAAAGCTGGCCATCGCAAAGGCCCAGGCCGCACGCATGCGAGACCGTTGGCAGCCCGGCTTCGCCGATCGGGAGCTGGCCGAACTCGACCTGCGCGAGGCCGAAAAAACCGTCGCCCAGTTCCACACCGAACAATCCCGCCTCTTGAAGGCGCAGGACCGCGAAAAGGCCCTGAACAAACTCATTCTCGGCAGAAACGAATTGCGCGCCCTGGAAATACAGGACCAGGCGGCACAGAAGGAAGAGGTTGAATTGAGGACCGAAGCGCAGCGCCTGAAGGAGCGCAACACCGCCCCGGCGGGCATGGAAGCAGAACTGCTGAACGCCAAACGCGAGTACCAGACGGCCACCGAGCAGCATGCCGCCATATTGAAGAAGCACGAAGAGTCCCAGGCCGCCTCCGATATGGAGCGCCGCGGCCAGGGAGAAACCGTCGAACTCCTGGAGCCCCCGACCCTGCCCTCCACCCCCGAATTCCCTCCCCGCTGGGCCCGCATCACTCTCTTCGGCGCCGGCGCGCTCCTCCTGGTCCTCTGCTCATGCCTGTTGCATGCCCTGCAGGACCCGCTCATTCTCCATCCGGGCCACATCGAAAACTGGGCGGGGCTGGAGGTCCTCGCCATGTTCCCGGCCGCCTCTGCTCGCCGCTCGACTGCCCCCGATAAAGGCGAACGCCGCAAGCAGACATGGCGCAGGCGTACCGTCTCGCCGGCCGTCCTCGCCTTCCTCCTCGTCCTGTCGAGTTGCTCGAATCCCTTCGTCACCGCCGAAAGCCTCTGGAAAAAAGGGCTACACGCCGAGGCCGCCGGCAATCCCCAGTCCGCGTTGCTCTTCTACCGCCAGGCCATCCGTAAGGATGCCCGCTTCGCCCCGGCCTACCGCTCGGCCGGGAAACTTGCTCTGCACCAGGGCGAACTGGTCGCCGCGCGGGACTTCCTGGCACGCGCCATGGAGTTTGACACATCCGACCCCGCTCTCGCCATCCAACTCGCCGACCTTACATACCAGCTTTATTTCGGCAACCCCGGCCGCCCCGCCGCGCTGCTGCGCGAAGTGGAGTCCATCGCCGTTCGCCTGCAGGAGAAGTGGCCCAACAAACCCGAGGGCTACCGCATCCAGGCCCAGGTGCTCATTGAGCGCCACCGTCCCGAAGAGGCAGTCGCCCTCCTGGAACGGGCCTCCGCGAAGATCCCCGCCAATGAAAGCCTGAAGACCCAGGCCGCCTCCGCCCTGTTCCGCCTCGGCCGGGACGCCGACGCCGAAGCCCTGCTGCAGGACGTCATGGAACGCTTCCCGAAATACTCCGCCGCCTATGACCTCTACTACCTCCGCCTGATGCAGCGCAACGCCTCCGGCGAGGCCCGCCAACTCCTCGAATCGAAGTGGGAAAACACCGGCGAACCCGACGCCGCGCTCCAACTAGCCGCCCACGACGACGCCTTTGGAAACCGCGACTCCGCCCGCCGCGTTCTCGAAAGCCTCGCCCGAAACCCGGCCGCCGGCGACCTCCTGCTCGCCCGCATCGGCGACTTCTGGATGCATCGCGGCCAGTGGGAAGACGCCCGCCTCTGCTACGACGAAGGCAGCCGCCGCGAACCCGCTCACGCCACCGAGTACATCAGCCGCCGCGCCGAGTGGTACCTGGCTCAAAAGAAAACCGCCGACGCGCGCGCCCTCATCGCCAGGGAACTCCTCGCCCGCCCAGGTGACCTCATTCTCAAGGCCTACGCCGCCGCCATCGCCCTCGGCGATACCACCGGACCCGCCCGCTCCGAGCAGCGCAGAAACCTCGAAGCCGTTCTCCAGCGCATGCCCGAGTCCCCTTTCGTCCGCTATCATCTCGGCCGCGCCTACATGCTCGAAGGCACCACCAAACAGGCCATCGACCAGTTTGAACGCTGCGTCAAGCTCGACCCCAACTACGCCCCGGGCTGGGTCGCCCTCGCCGAATCCGAACTGGCCCGCGGCAACCCCACCGCCGCCGAGGACCGCGCCGCCAACGTCCTCCGCCGCAACCCAGGCTACCTCCCTGCCATGCTCGCTCACGCCAAGTCGCAGGTCAGCCGCGGAAAGTCATCTGAAGCCGAATCCACTCTCGACCAGATCGTCAAGCTCCAGCCCGATAACACCGAGGCTCTCTTCCTCCTCGGCACCGCCAGGCTCGCCCAGGGGAAGACCGAGCAGGCCCTTCGGATCTTCTCCGACGGACGCGCCCTCGCCGCCGCCGATCCCCGCTGGCTCCTCGCCGAGGTTGAAGTCCTGCTCTCACAAGGCAACCTCGAAGCCGCTCGCGGCCGCCTCCAGCAGGCGCGCAACGCAGGCGTCCAGGACCAGAACATCCTCTACCGCCTCGCCACCCTCGAATTGGAACAGAAGAATGGCCGCAACGCCCTTCCCATCCTGCAGTCCCTCGCCACGCAGAACCCCGGCAGCCTTCCCTATAGGCTCGCCCTCGCCGGTGCCATGGCCATCGCAGGGGATCACAATCAGGCCTTCGCCCTCTATCAGCAGGCCGAAAACGACTACCCGCGCGAAGCGCTCGTTCGCCTCCAGCACGCTGCCCTTCTCGCCGAACGCAACGACCGCCCGGGCGCCATCCGCAAGTACTCCGAGGCCCTCGAACTCGACAAGGACAATCCTCTCATCCTCAACAACCTCGCCTGGAACATCCTCCAGTCCAACGGCCCCGCCGACAAGGCCCTCGAGTACTCCCTCCAGGCTCGCCGCGTCTTCGGCCGCAGCCCGGAAATCGACGACACCCTCGCCGCCGCCTACATCCGCCTCGGCATGCATCGCAACGCCGAAGCCATCTACGAGGAAATGCTCTCCTATCTCCCCGGCGCCGAGCAGCCCCGCATCAAGAACAGTCTCGAACGCCTTCGCTCCCAATCGAACGGAAAGAAACAGTCATGAATCCTTCTACTGCGTCCAGCACAGACTCCGTCGCCGCGCCCGCTGCTCTCGAAGCTCTCCAACAAGCCTGGAATCAGGTGCCGCCTCCTCCCTTTTCTCTGGATTCTCATCCGGTTCCCGCCGCGCCGGCTGTTCCCGTTCTCGACCGCAGCTTCCTCAACCTTCGTGAAATCCCCCAACTCTCCATGGAGCAGGCGGCCTCCGCCTTCCCCATGCTTGCCGCAGACTACCCGGCCGATTGGAAGGAGCAGGTCCGCCAGCTTCGCAACCGCATGAATCTGGCACAGTCCGAACACCCAGCCGCCACCGATACTCTCCAGGTCATCACCTTTACCGCGCTCACCTGCACCGGGGAACGCTTCGGAACCACCGCCAATCTCGCCCTCGCCATGGCCGCCTTGCAGGATACCCGTGTTCTCGTCATCGACGCGAATCTCTCCGCCCCCTCACTCCACCGCGCCCTTCGCCTCCCGCCGGGGCCCGGCCTCTGCGAAGCCACCCGCGCCTCCCGTGCGTCTCTCCCAGCCTGCTTCCGCCGCATTGCAGGCTCCCAGATCTACCTCCTTCCAGCCGGCGAAGCCGCCCACGGCGCCACAGATGCCTTTGACCTCCGCGGCCTCTACTCCCTTCTCCAGTCGCTTCGCCCCCAGTTCGACTGGATTCTCATCGACGGGCCTGGCTTCGATACCCCAGCCGACGCGATGGCCATCTCCATGGCCGCCGACGGCGTCATCATCATGATCCAAAGTGAGCACGACAGCTTTCGCGAAGTCTCCAAAGCGCTCGGACAGGTGCAGGGCCGGCGCATGCTCGGCGCCGTCATGTTCTAATCCACCGTTACACTGGTTTGAGTGTCAGCTTCCGTTCGTCCTCGTCTTCACTCCCTGGACCAGTTTCGCGGCTACACCGTCGCCGGCATGTTTCTGGTGAACTTCCTTGGTAGTTTCGCCGCCGTTCACCCGTTGCTGAAGCACCACAATACCTACTGCAGCTACGCCGACACTATCATGCCGCAGTTCTTCTTCGCTGTCGGCTTCGCACTGCGGCTGGCGTTCCTGCGGCATGTGGACAAGGTCGGCGCCCGGCAGGCTTACCGCCAGGCCATCACTCGCAGTCTCGGCCTCGTCCTTGTCGGTGCAGTCGTCTACCACCTCGACGGCAAATTCCCCACCTGGCACGACCTTTCCGCTGAGGGCCTCTCCGGATTCCTCAGCAATGCCTGGCGCCGCTCCCTCTTTCAAGCCCTCGTCCACATCGGCGTCACCACCCTTTGGGTCCTGCCGGTGATCGCCGCCTCGGCCCGCGCGCAACTGCTGTGGACGGCCGCCTCCGCCGGACTGCACGTCGTCCTCTCGGCCACCTGGTGGCATGATTGGCTCCGCGCCAATCGCGTTATCGACGGCGGTCCCCTCGGCTTCCTCACCTGGACCATCCCGGTCCTGGCCGGCTCGCTGACATACAAGTATCTGGAAACGAACGGCCGCGACGCCTCCTACCGGCCATTCCTTCTCTGGTCTACGATTCTCATGGCGGCCGGATACGGGCTGTCCTGCCTCACGCAGGGCGGAGTTCTCGCCGCTCCCCCCTTCGTCGCCCCCTGGCACGAACGCGACATGTGGACCATGAGCCAGCAGGCCGGCAGCGTCTCCTACCTCACCTTCGCCACCGGTTTCTCGCTCGCCGTCTATACGTTCTTCCTGTGGTGGACCGACCAGCGCGGCCGCCAGTGGCCCGTCTTCCGCACCCTCGGCGTCAATGCCCTCGCCGGCTATGTCCTCCACATGCTGGTCGATGAAGCAGTGAAACCCTTCGCGCCCAAGGACTCCCCTCTCGCCTGGGCGCTCGCCATGTTCGCCGTCTTTTTCGCCATCACCTGGTTGTTCCTTCGCTCCCTGGAAAAGAACAACGTATTCATCAAGCTCTAGCGCCGTTCACTCGTGGGCGGCACAATACCGTTCGCCCGCAGATACGTCACAATGTTCCCGTAATGCTCATAGGTGTGCATGTTGTTGAAGAACATCACGCCGGCCCGGGTCCGCTCCTGCCCGAAGAACGTTATTGGCTCCACGGCGCTCGCGCCGGACACGCCCGCGTACGCCCGATCGCAGTAGGCAATCGACTCCTCCAGCGCCTTCACCAACGCTTCCTTCGTCTTCAGCGTCTTTTCATATCCGGGCCCGGCCTTCTTCTCCCCGGCGATCGCCGCGCAGAACATCACTCCGGCATCGGCAACATGCCCCACAAATCCACCAAACGTCCGCACCTCGGCGCTGGCTTTGTAGTCATACTTCTCGGCTGGCATCTTCTGCGCCGCTTTCAGCACAGCCGAACTGGCCTGCTTCCACTGTCCCGTCGCGTCCTTCACCAACAGGTCCTGGGCAACCATACTCCCCATCGCCGCAACCATTCCAATCAGTAGCTTCATCATCTCTCCTTTATGCCAGCAGGTCTTTCATCACGCGGCCCTCATCGGTAGGCCCGATCAGCCGCTGGTTCAGTCCCAGATACGAGTAGTGCAGCTTGTAAGGATCCAACCCCAACTGGTGCAGGATCGTCGCCTGCAGGTCCCGCGGCGTCATCTTGTCCTTGGTGACGTAGTAGCCGATCTCGTCCGTCTCGCCGTAGTTCAGCCCCTTCTTCATCCCGCCGCCCGCCATCCACATCGTGTAGGCGTATGGATGATGATCCCGGCCGATAAACGCGCCCTCCGTGCCGCCGCGGTTCTCCCGCATCGGCGTCCGCCCGAACTCCCCGCCCCACACAACCAGTGTCTGGTCCAGCAACCCCCGCTGCTTCAAATCCTTGATCAACGCCGTCACCGCCTGGTCCGTCGTCCGGATGTGCGGCTGCAGCGCATACTGAATATCGTCCCGTTTGCTCGTGCCGTGGTGGTCCCATCCCCAGTCATAAATCTGCACGAACCGGACACCGTTTTCCACCAGCCGCCGCGCCAGCAGGCAGTTGTTCGCCAGGCTCGTCTTCCCCGGCTCGGTCCCGTACATCTTGTGCACGGCCTCCGGTTCCTTGGAGATGTCCATCACGTTCGGCACCGAAATCTGCATCCGGTAGGCCAGCTCATACTGCCCCATCCGCGCGTTGATCTCCGGATCGCCCGCCTGCTTGGCCTGCATCGCGTTCAGGTCCTTCAACGCGTCCAGCGTCTTCCGCCGCACGCCGCGCGTCATGCCCTCCGGGTCGGACAGAAACAGTACCGGATCCCCATGCGAGCGGCAGTGAACACCCTGATACACGCTCGGCAGAAAAGCCGAGCCCCACAGCGATTTCCCGCCGTCGGGGTTGTTCCCGCCGCTCGTCAGAACTACGAAACCCGGCAGATCCTGATTCTCCGATCCCAGGCCATACGTCGCCCACGCCCCCATCGACGCAAATCCGAACCGCGGATTGCCCGTGTGCACAAATAGTTGCGCCGGTGCGTGATTGAACTGATCCGTACTCATCGACCGCACGATGGTGACATCGTCCACGATCGTCGAAAAGTGCGGCAGCAGTTCGCTCAGCCAGGCGCCCGATTGCCCGTGCTGCTTGAACTTGTACGGCGTCCCCAACATCTTCGGGACGCCCTTGATAAAGGCGAACCGCTTGCCCTTCAGTAGCTCGTCCGGACATGGCTTGCCGTTGTACTTCACAAGTTCCGGCTTGTAGTCGAAGAGCTCCAGCTGGCTGGGCGATCCAGCCATGTGCAGGAAGATCACCGACTTCGCCTTCGGCTCATGGTCCGGCTTCCTGGGCTTCATCGAGGCCTCCTGCGCCTCGGCCAGAAACATGTTCGCCAGCCCGACGCCGCAGCCGGTCAGAAAGTGCCGCCGTGTCGCGGCAAGTGCCTTTGCCAGTTTCTCGTTCATCGACGTGTCACCGTTTCGTCCAGAGTCAGTACCGTATTCGCCACCACCACCCACGCCGCCCGCGCCGCGTCACCCGGCCGCGCCGGCGCCGGCTTCCACGGCAATGAGGCAATCAGTCCGGGGTCGAAGATCTGATCGTTCCCCTCCGCCCCGTGCCGCGAGACGCGAATCGCAATCGTATTTTTACCCGGACGAAACGCCCGCTGGCCGTCGTCATTGATCGTGTACTCGTAGTGCCCGGAACGTTCGAAGATGTTGTTCAACGCCGACACGCCGTTCACCCAGACGTCGAACTGCGCGTTCGTCCGGGCCGGCAGCTTAAAGTGCGTCGGCAACTCGGCCGGCAACTCCAGCGTGTAACGCAGATACAGCGATTCGGTACCCCACGCCGTCCGGATCGGCGTCGTCTCGCTAGGCTTCTTCAGCCGGCCGAAGAAGCCCGGCCCCACCTGCCATCCGCGATCGTCAAAATCGGAACTCATCCAGTTTGCGCCGGGGTCGGCGGTCGCATACCGCCACTCGGCCGGTTTCGTCCGTCCGTCGGGAATCAGCGTCGCCACCCGGTCCTCTGTGTAAAGAACCTCGTCGTAACGCAGCAGTTTGCTCACATTCTCCGGCTTCCGCCGCAACTCCGCCTCGGTCTGTTTGTGCAGCTGCGAAAGACGCGCCGCCTCGGCCGCCGTCGGCGGACGCAGCAACACCCGCTCAAAGATCCCCTTCGCCGGATTCGCCG
>CAZWDD010000209.1:0-9601 GCA_964632345.1 uncultured Solibacteraceae bacterium
ACAACCTCTACGCCTGGCGCTACCGCGACTACGTCATCAAGGCCTTCAACGACGACAAGCCCTATGACCGCTTTATAAAGGAGCAAATCGCCGGCGACGAACTCTTCGAAGACCCCGAATCGCAGCAAGGCACCGGCTACTACTGCGTCGGCCCCAATCGCGACATGCTCTATAAGGTGGAGGACATCAACCGCATTGAGTCCCTCACCGATTTCGTCGACACCACCTCCTCCGTCTTCCTCGGTCTCTCCGTCGGCTGCGCCCGCTGCCACGATCACAAGTACGATCCCATCTCGCAGCGCGACTACTACCGCATGCAGGCCATCTTCGCGCCCTTCCAGAAGACCCGCGTCTTCCTCCACTACAACAACGCCCGCGGTTACGACCTCGGCGAAAATACCCGCACCTTCAAGCTCTACGACATCGGCGCCGAAATCATGGCCGTTAAGGCCCCCTACCAGGAACGCCTCCGCCAGCAGAAGCTCTCCACTCTGCCAAAGGAAGTCCAGGTCGCCTTCGCTACACCCGAAGAGCAGCGCACCCCGCAGCAGAAGGCCTTCTTTGAGGCGCACGTCCGCCAGGTCAACCCGCGCGACGAAGACGTCCAGGCCCTTCTCACGCCCGCCGATCGCGAACGCCTCCAACGCGCCGAAAAACGCCTCGTCGCCCTTTACGGCACGTACGCCCCCGGTCCCTTCTCTCCCGGCCTCACCGATGTCGGCCGCGAGTCCCCGCGCACCTATCTCCCCGTGAAGGGCGCCCCGCCGCCCGGCGAGGAGGTGGGCCCCGGTCTGCTCTCCGTCCTCGGCGGAACGGATATCCCCGCCCCGCCGCTCACCTCGCCCACCACGCAGCGCCGCCGCGCGCTCGCCGAATGGCTCGCCTCTCCGGAAAATCCCCTCACCGCCCGCGTCATGGTGAACCGCGTCTGGCAGCATCACTTCGGCCGCGGCCTCGTCGCCACTCCCAGTGATTTCGGTTCCCGTGGCGCGCCCCCCTCCCATCCCGAACTGCTCGACTCCCTCGCCAACGCCTTCATCGCCGACGCCTGGTCGCTCAAGAAACTCCACCGCCGCATCATGCTCTCGGCCGCCTACCGCCGCTCCGGCCGCCCCACCCCGGGTGTCGCCGAAAAGGATCCGGAAAACCAGTTCCTCTCTCACTTCCGCCGCCGCCGCCTCGACGCCGAAGAGATCCGCGACGCGGTCCTGCAGGCCGCCGGTACCCTCAATGCCAAAATGGGCGGCCGCCCCGTTGTGCCCGCGCTCCAGCCCGAAGAACTCTACGGCATGAGCCAGCCGGCCACGAACGCCTGGGTCGTCACTGCAGATCCGGCCGAACACAACCGACGCAGCATCTACATGATCTCCCGCCGCAACTTCCGCATGCCCCTGCTCGAAGTCTTTGACCGTCCCGAAGGCGTGCTCAGTTGCTCCCGCCGCGAGTCTTCCACCACCGCCCCCCAATCGCTCACCCTGCTCAACGGCGAGTTCACCCTTCGCCAGGCCCAGGCCCTCGCCGCGCAGGTGGCCACCGCTGCCGATGACGCCGCCCTCATCGACGCTGTCTTCCGCCGCGTCTTCGCCCGCAAGCCCTCGGATGCAGAATCCGCCATGGCCCGTGAGTTTTTGTCAAAACAAACCCAACTCACCGGCTCCCGCCTCGGCGCTGTCACCGAACTCGCCCGCGGCCTTCTCAACACCAACGAGTTTCTCCATGTCGACTGAGCTTCCCATGCACTCCCGCCGCGATCTCCTCCGCCGCGCCGGCAAAGGCTTCGGCGCCCTCGCCCTCGCCTCCATGCTCGAGGACGAACTCCACGCCGGCCCCTCCTCGGCCCGTCCTCCCCACTTCGCCCCGCGCGCCAAAAACGTCATCTTCCTCTTCATGCACGGCGGGGTCAGCCACGTCGATACCTTCGATCCCAAGCCCGCCCTCCGCAAGTACGACGGCCAGCCCCTGCCCGGCTCCTTCGGCGAAGGCCTCATCACCAGCCGCATCGACTTCCGCAAGGCCCTCATGCGCGGCTCCCCCTGGGAGTTCCACCGCTGCGGCAAGTCCGGGCTGGAGATCTCCGCCCTCTTCCCCCACCTCTCCGAACACGCCGACGATATCGCTGTCCTCCGCGGCTGCCATGGCGACGCCTTTGACCACGCCCCCGCCATCTTCCTCCGCACCAGCGGCTCCCAGTTCCCCGGCCGCCCCTCGCTCGGCGCCTGGACTGTCTACGGCCTCGGCAGTGAGAACGAGAACCTGCCAGCCTTCGTCGTCATGAGCGATGGCGCCATGAAGTCCGGCGCCGGCGCCTATGGCTCCGGCTATCTGCCCGCCGTTTACCAGGGCACCGTCTTCCGCGGCGGCCAGAGTCCCGTGCTCCACCTCAACTCCCCGCACGGCGTCAGCCCGGCATCCCAACGCGAAACGCTCGATCTCATCGCGCGCATGAACAAGCGCCATTTCGCCGAGCGCGAGGAAGACACTGCTCTCGACGCCCGCATCGCCTCCTACGAACTCGCCTACCGCATGCAGGCGGAGGCGCCCGATGCCGTTGACATCTCCAAGGAGTCCGAAGCAACCCGCAAGCTCTACGGCATCGGCGAACCCGCCACCGATGACTTCGGCCGCAAGTGCCTGCTCGCCCGCCGCCTCGTCCAGCGCGGCGTCCGCTTCGTCCAACTCTATTGCGGCACCAATCTCGGCGACGATTGGGACGACGCTCACAACGACCTGCTCGGCTCCCACAATAAAATGTGCCGCAAGTCCGATCAGCCCATCGCCGCCCTGCTCAAGGATCTCAAGGCCCACGGCCTTCTCGATTCCACTCTCGTCGTCTGGTCCAGCGAGTTCGGCCGCACTCCCCTCGCCGAAGGCAAGAACGGCCGCGACCATCACCCCTACGGCTTCTCCTCCTGGATGGCCGGCGCCGGCATTCAGGGCGGCCGCGCCCTCGGCGCCACCGATGAGTTCGGTCTCCGCGCCGTCGAACACCGCAAGGACGTGCACGACATGCACGCCACCATCCTCCGCCTCCTCGGCATGGATCACCTCAAACTCACCTATCGCTACCAGAGCCGGGACCAGCGACTCACCGACGTCCACGGCGAAGGCGAGTTTACCGAGTGGCTCCTCAACAGCCGCGCCTGATTGCCGTTCGAACAGACTGCTATCCTAGTGGTTTCCTCCGCCGATGGTGGTATCCACGCAGATCAAACGATTCCCGTCTCTTGAACTCGAAAGCGGCGCCGTCGTTGCGCCCGTGGACGTGGCCTTTGAAACCTATGGCACGCTGAACGCCGCGAAGTCCAACGCCATTCTCGTTGTCCACGCCTTCTCCGGTGACGCCCACGCCGCCGGCGTCGATGCCGATGGCCAGCGCGGCTGGTGGGACAACATGATCGGCCCTGGCAAGGGCTTCGATACCGATAAGTATTTCGTCATCGCCTCCAACGTCCTCGGCGGCTGCAAGGGCTCCACCGGCCCGTCCTCCGTCAACCCCGCCACCGGCCGCCCCTACGCCATGACCTTCCCCGTCATCACCATCGGCGATATGGTCCGGCTGCAGAAGATGCTCGTCGACTCGCTCGGCATCACCCGCCTCCTCTCCGTTGCCGGCGGCTCCATGGGCGGCATGCAGGTGCTCGAATGGGCCGTCCGCTTTCCGGAATCGGTCGCCAGCGCCATCCCCATCGCCTCCACCGCCCGCCACAGCGCCCAGCAGATCGCCTTCAATGAGGTGGCCCGCCAGGCCATCATGGCCGATCCCGATTGGTCCGGCGGCGACTACTACGGCCACAAGCCTCCCGCCCGCGGCCTGTCCGTCGCCCGCATGGTCGGCCACATCACCTACATGAGCGATGAGTCCATGCGCCAGAAGTTCGGCCGCCGCCTTCGCGAGGACAACGGCATCTTCGAGGTCGAAAGCTATCTTCGCTACCGCGGCAGCCAGTTTGTCGACCGCTTCGACGCCAACTCGTATCTCTACATCACCAAGGCCATGGACATGTTTGACCTGGCCAACGGCGCCCAGTCGCTCGTCCCGGTGCTCGCCAAAAGCCGCACCCGCTACCTCGTCATCAGCTTCACCTCCGACTGGCTCTACCCCTCCTACCAGTCGCTGGAGATCGTCAACGCACTCCGCCGCCGCAACCAGGACGTCGCCTACATCGAACTCACCTCCAACTACGGTCACGATGCTTTTCTCGTTGAAGTCGACGAGCAGACCGAACTCATCCGCGGCTTCCTCGGCCGCACTATGAAGGAGGCCGAAAAGCGATGAAAGGCGAATTCGGCCCCCTCGTTCATGAACTCTTCGGCCGCGGCGACTACGGCCTTATCAGCGAAATCGTCGAACCCGGCGCCTGTGTCCTCGATCTCGGCTGCGGCGAAGGCGAACTGCTCGCCTGGCTCGCCGAGAATAAGGACGTCGACGCCCGCGGCGTCGAAATCAGCTCCGCCAAACTCCAGAAGGCCATCGCCAAGGGCGTCTCCGCCTATCAGGGCGACATCGAATCCTGCCTCGCCGACTATCCCGACAAAGCCTTCGACTACGTTTTGCTCTCTCAAACCCTCCAGGAGATCCGCTACCCCCTCCGCGTCATGCGCGACATCCTCCGCGTCGGCCACCGCGCCATCGTGGCTTTCCCCAATTTCGGCCACTTCAAGGTCCGCCTTGCCCATCTCTTCACCGGCCGCGCCCCCAAAACCAAGCTCTTCCCATACGACTGGTACGACTCGCCCAATATCCACTTCCTCACCGTCGACGACTTTGAAATCCTCGCCGCCCGCGAGCACTGGCAGATCGAACGGCGTTATTTCCTCTCCGGTACACGCGAGGTGAAATCGCTGCCCAACCTCCTGGCCGAAGTCGCCGTCTTTGTTGTCAGTCATCCCTAGAGTTCGATACCGTAGCGGGAATGACCCGCCGTCAATTCCTCTTTTCTTCGGCCCTTGCCGCCGCCGCCCAGCCCGCGCGCAGGCCGAACGTTCTGTTCCTCTCCGTTGACGACATGAACGACTGGGTCGGCTGCCTCGGCGGCTACAACGGCGTCAAAACGCCCAATATTGACCGGCTCGCCAAACGCGGCGTTCTCTTCTCTAACGCCCACTGCGCCTCCCCCCTCTGCAACCCCTCCCGCACCGCTCTGCTCACCGGCATGCGCCCGTCCACAACGGGCATGTACAACAACGACCAGTACTGGCGTCCCAATCTCCCCGGCGCCGTCACCCTCCCCATGCACTTCAAGGCCAACGGCTACCACGTCGCCGGCGCCGGCAAAGTCTTCCATCACACCTCCGGCAACAACCCGCCCGACCAGTGGGACCAGTTTCAGCTCCAGGTCTTCGACGATCCCTGGTACCGCCGCGCCGATTGGTATCCCTGGAACAAACGCGTCCCCGCCCCCAAGGGCCATCCCTTCAATGGGCTTCATAACTTCCAAGGCGAGTTCGACTGGGGCGTCATCCCCGCCGAAGAGCGCGAATACGGAGACCAGAAGGCCGTCGACTTCGGCATCGACTTCCTCTCCAAATCCCACGACAAACCCTTCTTCCTCGCCATCGGCCTCTGGCATCCCCACATCCCGATGTTCGCCCCCCAGAAGTACTTCGACATGTACCCGCCGGAGAAGGTCAAGCTTCCCTACTCCCCGCCGGATGATCTCGACGACGTCCCCGAACCCGGCCGCCGTTTCGCCGCCTTCCGCCGCGACGAACACCACCGCATCGTCAGGGAAGGGAAGTGGCGCGAGGCCGTCCGCGCCTATCTCGCCGCCATCTCCTTCGCCGACGCCATGATCGGCCGCCTCCTCGATTCGCTCGAATCCAGCCCCTACGCCGACAACACCATCATCGTCTTCTGGTCCGACAACGGCTGGCACCTCGGCGAAAAGGAGCACTGGCACAAGTCCACCCTCTGGCAACGCTCCACCCACATCCCGCTCATCTTCGCCGGCCCCGGCACCCGCCAGCGCGGTGTCACCCGCAAGCAGGCCGTCAGCCTCCTCGATCTCTACCCCACCCTCGTCGACCTCTGCGGCCTTCCCGCCCGCTCCAACCTGGAAGGCCTCAGCCTCAAGCCGCTGCTCCAGAACGCCGCCGCCACCCGTCCCCCCGCCGTCATCGACTTCATGCAGGGCAACCACGCCGTCCGCGACCACCGCTGGCGCTATATCCGCTACAACGACGGTTCCGAAGAGCTCTACGACGAAGCCGCCGACCCCGAAGACTGGAAGAATCTCGCCGCCGACCCGAAGTACGCGAAAATAAAGGAAGGGCTTGCCCGCTGGATTCCCGGCAACGCCGCCCCCCCGAAACCGGAACGAACTGCCTTCGATTTCGACTTCGACACCTACACTTACAAGCGCAAATAAGGCGCGGAGGGATTTATGGCCGAGATCGTACTGGTCATCGGACTGCTTGTTTTCTTAGCTCACTTTTTCACGGCGCTGTTCAAGCGCAAACGGATTCCGGACGTGCTCCTGCTTCTGCTGCTCGGCGTCGTCCTTGGCCCGCTTACCGGCTGGGTCAAACCGGAGGACTTCGGCCATGTCGGCGGCGTCATCAGCATGTTCGCCCTCATCGTCATTCTCTTTGAGAGCGGCATCGACCTCCGCCCCGATGTCATCGTCCGTACCTGGCGCCCCACGCTCGGACTCACCTTCGTCACCTTCGGCGTCACCATCCTCTGCGCCTACCTCACCGGCATCTACCTGTTGGGCCTGACGCCGATGCTCGCCTGGATCCTCGGAGCCACCGTCGCTGGTACCTCCGCCGCCGTCGTCATCGCCCTTGTCAAAAGCATGAAGATGCGCGACCCCGGCGGCACGGTTCTCATCATGGAGTCCGCCCTGGGCGACGTGCTCTGCATCGTCATCCTCCTCGGTCTCGTTGAAGCGGCCGCCCTCGGCGCCGTCCATCCCGGCAAGATGATCGGCTCCATCTTCGCCTCCCTCGTCTGCGCCGGCATCATCGGCATGCTTGGTGGCTTCCTCTGGCTCGCCGTCCTCAACTCCATCCGGCAGTTCCCCAACACCACGTTCACCACCCTCGCCTTCCTCTTCATTCTCTTCGGCGTCTCCGACATGCTCGGCTTCTCCGGCGCCATCGCAGCTCTCGCCTTCGGCGCCACACTCACCAATCACCACCGCATGAGCTTCATCCACTCCAACCGCCTCATGCAGGGCCGCGAACTCGGCGCCATCAGCAATACCGACGTCGATTTCTTCATGGAAATCCTCTTCCTCCTGAAGACCTTCTTCTTCATCTACATGGGCGTCTCCATTCGCTTCACAGACCTTCGCCTCATCGGCTTTGCCGCCATCTTCTGTCTCGCCGTATACCTCCTCCGCGTTCCCATCGTCCGCTTCATCTTCCGGGGCGGCGAAGTCGAATGGAAGGACGCAACCCTCATGACCTTCATGGTCCCCAAGGGCCTCGTCTCCGCCGTCCTCGCCTCCATCCCCATCGAACGCGGCATCGCCGGCGCCGAGGTCATTCGCGACTTCACCTACATGGTGGTACTGATCAGCGTCTGCATGACGGCCGTTCTCATCCCGGTCTCGGAAACCAAACCCCTCGCCACCCTCTACCAGCGCCTGTTTGGCCGTCCGGTGACCACGGTCACCGATCCCGAACCAGCCATGGAGTAGCATCGAAATATGCACGGCCACCACGCCGCTCGCAACTACGAGCACTCGCCAATGAACGTCTACTGGGAAATGACGCAGGCCTGCGCCCTCGCCTGCCGCCATTGCCGCGCTGAGGCCATGCCCGCCCCCGCTCCCAACGAACTCACCACCGCCGAAGGCAAGTCTCTCCTCGCCCAGATCGCCGAGTTCGGCGAGCCCTATCCCCAACTCATCCTCACCGGCGGCGACCCGCTTCTCCGGCCCGATCTCTTTGAACTCATCGACGAAGCCCGCCGCCTCCGCATCGGCGTCTCCATCACCCCCGCCGCCACCCCCGCCCTCACCCGCGAAGTCCTCGTCAAGCTCATGGACCACGGCGTCGATGGCCTCGGCCTCTCCCTCGATGCCTCCACCGCCGAACGCCACGACGGCATTCGCGGCGTCCCCGGCACCTTTGCCCGCACCATGCAGGCCATCGCCTGGGCCACCGAACTGAAGCTCCCGCTCCAGGTCAATACCCTCTGCGCCGCCGAAACCGCCGATGACATCCCCGCTCTCTACGAACTCCTGAAGCCGTACGGCGTCACCCGCTGGAGCCTTTTCTTCCTCATCTCCGTCGGCCGCGGCAAGGTCCTCGAAGCCCTCCCCGCCGAAAAGGCGGAGGAACTGATGGCCTGGATCTACGAGACCTCCCGCAACGCCCCCTTCATCGTCGCCACCACCGAAGCCCCCTCCTACCGCCGCGTCGCCATCGAACGCATGCGCGAGGATGGCCTCCACGGCGAACAGATCAAGCGTTCCGGCGTCGGCCGCGGCTTCGGCATCCGCGACGGCCACGGCATCGTCTTCGTCTCCTGCACCGGCGAAATCTGCCCCGCCGGCTTCCTCCCCCTGGCCGCCGGCAACGTCCGCCAGGATCGCCTCGCTCAGGTCTACCAGAGCTCCGATCTCTTCAAGCAACTCCACGATCCCAGCCAGTTTGAAGGCCACTGCGGTGTCTGCGAATTCCGCGCCCTCTGCGGCGGTTCCCGCGCCCGCGCCTATGGCGCCACCGGTGACCCCCTCGCCTCCGACCCCCTCTGCACTTACGTTCCGTCCATCGCCGCGGCGCCGGAATAGGTCAGCGCGTTTTGCCAGCGTGCCGGAGCAGGTGCACTTCAGTGCCTGGGTATTCCTTGAACCCGGCGTCGAATGTGACTACCCCGAGCCCGGAGCATTCGGCAAACGCGGCCAGATACGCGTCGGCGAGTAACTTCCCGCTCGGCCGTCGATAGCGAAACAACGCCGGGAGGACTTCGTCCAGCGCCCGGGGTTCTTCTGCGTATTCCACTCGCTCATCCGTCAGTAGCTCTTGCAGCATCCCCCACCCCGTCGACAGCGCGACTGCATCACTGCCGAGGATGGCCGGATTTCCCAGCAATCGCACCACTGATAGCTGCACAAACCGGCAAAGTCTTGCTTCTCCGGCATTCAACCGCTCGAACCACTTTGCCGCCGTCCGGTGGTGCTCATGTCGCTCCACCAGCAGCGCCAGCCACACATTGACATCAACCAAACATGGCTTCATCGACTTCCTCCGGAGTCAACAGCCGTACCGCCGGAGCAGTCCGCTTCCCGCGGATAAGGGGAGGAGCCTTCCGCGTCTTCTGGGGCCGCTGGCCGAGGTGGCTTTCCAGCGCCTTGACGAACAACTGCCGCAAGGTGATATTCGCCTCGGCCGCCCGGACCTTCGCTCGGTTGAGGATCTCGTCGGGCAATTCGATCGTCGTTCTCATATGCCATAAATATGACATATTTCCATCGCAGCCGTCGCGACTCCCCTTCTGTACCCGCAAAACAAAAACGGCGCCCCGCAAAGGGCGCCGTTCCCGTCAATACCCAGCGGAATGCTAATCCCCGAACTGCACCAGCTTCTCCCGCCCTTCCACCACCGCCGCCGCGTCCTCCGCCGTGAACTCCTCCACCTTCGCCGAGAT
>CAZWDD010000210.1:0-9588 GCA_964632345.1 uncultured Solibacteraceae bacterium
ACCGCGCCCGCCGCTACGCGGCCGTCCGTCAGGGTTTGGCCACCATGCGGCCCACCGCGCCGGAGGCCGATGCCGAGCGTTCGTGGTGGCTTTACCAGTCCGCGCGCCGGATGGATTTGGATGCTGACCGCCAAGCGGCCTTTAGCCGCCTTTCGCGCCACCATGCCGCATCCAGCCGTCACCTCGATGTCCTTCTGGCCGAAGGATACCGGCTGCTGGTCGACAACAAGTTTGAGGAGTACGAGCCCATCTACCGGGCCTGCGTCACCCATTTCGAGCGTGACCCGAAAGCCGCGTTCTGTCACTGGAAACTCGTTTGGAGTTCGTACCTCCGCCGGCGATCGGATGCAGAAAAGCTGCTGCGCGATCATCTGCAGCGGTTCCCGCACTCCGAGAAGGCGAATACTGCGCTCTATTTTCTCGGGCGGTTGGCGGAGCAGCGCGGTGAGCCTGGCGCAGCACGCCAACTCTACGACACGATCCGGACGCAGTTCCATCACACCTACTACGCCCTTCTGGCCGAGGAGCGTTTGAACGATCCGCGCATTCGTGGCGCCGCCGTCCCGGTTGGTGTTCGTCAGTTCACTTCCGGAATCAAGTGGCCGGCCCGCCGCACGTTTTCCGCCGAAGAAGCCGCCACCGCGCAACGCCGGCGGGCGCGTGCCTCACTGCTGGCCATGGCGGGACTCGACAACTACGCAGAATTCGAACTTCGAATGGGAGCGCGCGAGGAGAAGGCTCCCATCGCGCTCGCAATGGACCTGGCCGATCATATGACCAAAGTGGGCCAGGCGGATAAGGGGCTCCGCTACATCAAGGGGCTTTTGCCAGGCTATCTGTTCTTCCCGTGGGAGGCCGCCGGCGAACGATTCTGGCGGCTCGCGTTTCCGCTGCCCTTCCAGGATGACGTCCAGAAGTACGCACGGGAACATGACGTGGACGCTTTCATCGTCGCCGGTTTGATCCGGCAGGAGTCTGAGTTCAATCCGCGTGTTGTAAGCCGCGCCAAGGCATATGGACTGACGCAGATCCTGCCATCTACCGGGCGCGACCTCAGCCGCCGTATCGGGATTCGTGGCTTCCATCCGGCCATGCTGTTCGATCCGGCTGTGAACCTCCGGCTCGGCACCTACTATCTGAAGATTCTGCTGAAGTCGTTCGAGGGCCGTTGGGAGGATGTGCTGGCCGCCTACAACGGCGGTGGTACCCGCGTCCGCAAGTGGCGCGGGTTCGGAGAGTTTCGCGAGCAGGCGGAGTTCATCGAAACGATCCCATTCGACGAAACCCGGGAATATGTGCAGAGCGTCCTGCGTAACGCTGCCGTCTACCGGCGGCTGTACGACGGGAAAGTGGCTGCTATAAACTCATCAAATGAGCCTCTCGCCGAGCCTCGTCGCGCCTCTGCCTCGCGACCGATTCCGCAGCACCCGAACCGCTGAGTTTACCGAGTCCGTCATCCGCGAGATGACCCGGCTTGCCGTTGCCGCCGGCGCGGTCAACCTGGCGCAGGGGTTTCCCGATTTCCCCGCGCCCTCGTTCCTGAAACAGGCTGCTGCCGACGCGCTCGCCGCCGATCATAATCAGTATCCGATCACCTGGGGCATTCCTCCGCTGCGCGCGGCGATTGCCGGAAAGTACCGCCGCACCTACGGCATCGAACTCGATCCGCAGCGCGAAATCACCGTTGTCTGCGGCGCCACCGAGGGCATGGTCGCCACGCTGCTCGCCACCGTAAACGATGGCGACGAAGTCATCGTCTTTGAGCCCTACTACGAGAACTATCATCCCGATCTTCAACTCTGCGGTGGCGTGCGGCGCATTGTCACTCTCCATCCGCCCGAGTGGAGTTTTGACCGCGACGAACTCCGCCGTGCCTTCAACAGCAGAACAAAGGCCATCATCATCAACACGCCGAACAACCCCACCGGCCGCGTCTTCAGCCGCGCCGAATTGGAGTTTATCGCGGCGCTTTGTGTGGAGCACGATGCGCTCTGCATTACCGATGAGATCTATGAACACATCGTCTACGACGGCGCCGTCCATGTACCCGTTATGACGCTGCCTGGCATGCGAGAGCGGGCCGTGATTGTGAACAGCATGAGCAAAACCTACTCGGTCACCGGGTGGCGCGTCGGCTGGGTAGCTGCCGCCCCGGACCTGACGAATTCCATCCGCAAGGTCCACGACTTTCTCACGGTGGGTGCGGCCACGCCGCTACAGTACGCCGGGGTGGCCGCGCTGGAACAACCGGCGGACTTTTACGGCCATTTGGGATCGGAGTACGTGGAGCGGCGCGACCAGTTAACCGGCGAGTTGACGGCGGCCGGCTTCCGCTGCTTCCAACCCGCCGGCGCTTACTATGTGATGACCGATATCTCCGGTTTCGGATTCCCGGATGACGCCACCTTCGTCCGCCATCTCATCAATCAGGTTGGCGTTGCGGCCGTCCCCGGGTCCAGCTTTTTTTCCCGTCCCGAACTCGGCCGCAATTATGTGCGATTCTGCTTCTGCAAGAGACCGGAGACCCTGGCCGCCGCCGGCGAACGCCTGCGGGCGGGGCGGATCTGACTACGGTCGGTTGATCAGGCTGGCCACGTAGCCGCCGCCGAAACCGTTGTCGATATTGACCACTGTGACGTTCGACGCGCAGCTGTTCAACATGCCGAGCAAGGCGGCTAGTCCATTGAAACTCGCCCCATAACCGATGCTGGTGGGAACAGCGATCACCGGCACGCTCACCAGGCCGCCCACTGCACTTGGAAGTGCGCCTTCCATGCCGGCGCAGACGACGATCACTTTCGCCTCGGTCAACCGCTCCCGGTTGTTCATCAACCGATGGATACCGGCCACGCCGATATCGTGAATCGACTCCACTTCATTGCCCATGACCTCCGCGGTAATCTGCGCTTCTTCGGCGACGGGAATATCGCTCGTACCGGCGCAGACCACGGCAATTTTGCCGCGCCCTCGGACGGTCCGGTCCCGCCACAGCCGCATGGCCCGAGAATGGGCAAAGTACTCGATCTCCGGAATCGCTTCCCGCACCAGCGCCGCCGCCTCAGGGGTGGTCCTCGTGATCAGGATATTCTGCGCACGGTCGGAGAGCTTTACGGCGATGTCCCGCACATGCTCCGGTGCCTTGCCCAGCCCAAATATCACTTCCGGCATGCCATGTCGCAGAGCGCGATGGTGATCCACCTTCGCAAAGCCCAGATCTTCAAAGGGCATGTGTTTCAGGCGATTCATCGCGCCGTCAACATCAACGGCGCCTGAACGCACCTGGTCCAATAATTCGCGAATCTTTTGAGCGTCCATGATTTGTTCTTAAGATGCCGAGTTAGAAGTCGAGCCGGTCGCCTGCCTTCAACTTATGCTTTGCTGCCGTGCCCGCATTCCATTCGATGACGTACAACGAACGAAAGGTGCCGCCATATTGCGGGCATTGGCGCGCGCTCGTACTTTTGCAGGGGGGGATGTCCGGAACAATCTCATTGATGATCCGGTTCTGGTCCATCCAGATGGCGTCGATCGGGATCCGCACCTGGTAGGTGAATACGGGGTACTGCCCACTCTTTCCGTAAACGAAAAGCATTGCCCGGTCCGCCGGCAGTTCGTCCCGGAACATCAGGCCGCGGGCCATTTCGAACGGTTTCGTCGCGACCTCCGCGCGGAACTTCACTCCATCCGGCAGGCGCAGTTCCCGCGAGTACAGGTCATCCATTGTGGCCGTCTTTGACGTCCCCCCGCAGCCGCCAAGTAGAACGAGAACAACTAGCACCAGATATGTTCGCAACCGCATCCGTTAAAATGGTATCGCAAGATGTTTTTCCAGCGCCTGCGCATGACGCTCGACATGATCAAGTTCGAGCATTCGATCTTCGCTCTGCCGTTCGCGCTGACGGGAGCGATGCTGGCTTGGCGTAATGGGGGGTTTGCCGTTGACGGCGCCTCATGGAAGCTGTTGTGGATCACCGTCGCGATGGTGGGCGCCCGTTCGGCCGGGATGGCTTTCAACCGGATTCTCGACGCCGATATCGATGCCCTGAATCCCCGGACGAAGATGCGCCACCTTCCGGCCGGGCTGCTATCCTCCGGATTCGCGTGGGGATTTCTGATCGTAATGGCGGCACTGCTGGTCCTGGCGGCCGGGATGCTCGGTCCCCTCTGCCTGCAACTGTCCCCGTTGGCCCTCGCCGTGGTGATGGGCTACAGCTACACCAAACGCTTCACGTCGTGGTCCCACATTGTCCTCGGATTTGCACTGGGCATCGCGCCCGCTGCGGCGTGGATCGCCGTCGAGGGTACGCTCGATCTCCGCATTCTCTGGCTCACCGCCGCCGTTACTTTCTGGACGGCCGGGTTTGACATCATCTACTCCTGCCAGGATTATGAGTTCGACCGTGGCGCCAAGTTGCACAGTATCCCCAAACGACTCGGCATCGCAGGTGCGCTACGGCTGTCGAGGGTACTGCACCTGGCGATGCTGCTCTGTCTGGTCCTGTTGCTGAAGAGCTTTTCATTGGGCGCGCTGGGCGTGGCGGGCGTGGCCGCGGTTGCCGCCCTGCTCATCTATGAGCACAGTCTGGTGAAGGCCAATGATCTCAGCCGTGTCAATGCGGCCTTCTTCACGGTGAACGGTTACGTTAGCGTGCTATTCTTCGTGTTTTGGGCCGCCGATGTCTGGTATGCCCACCGTGGAGCCTGATTTCCGATGATGAACCCCCACTTTGAAGATTCCCGTCTGCTGCCCATCCGCGATAAAGTGCTGGCCGGGGGAAGGCTTTCCTTCGACGATGGGGTGACTCTCTATCGTTCCACCGATATCCTTGGCGTCGGCTGGTTGGCCAACGTCGTTCGCGAACGCATCAATGGCAACGTAACGTATTTCAACGTCAACCGGCATATCAATCCCACTGACGTCTGTACGGCATCCTGCCGGCTGTGTGCTTTCGGAAAGAAGGCGCGCGACCCCAAGGGTTATACGATGTCACTCGACCAGGTTTGGGAAGTGGCCGGCCACGGCTACTCCGAGGCGGTCAGCGAGTTTCATATCGTTGGCGGGCTGCACCCGGAGTTGACGCTCGACTGGTACTGCGAAATGCTCCGGGGTCTGAAGCAGCGCTATCCGCAGGTGCATCTCAAGGCATTCACGATGGTCGAGATCTCCTATCTCGCCAAGCGCGCCAAGTTGCCTATTCGCGAGGTGCTGATCCGCCTTCGTGATGCGGGAATGGATTCGCAGCCCGGCGGCGGCGCGGAGATCTTCAGCGAACGCGTCCGAAGGATCATTTGCGACCACAAGATTGATGGCAACGAGTGGCTTGACGTAGCCCGCATCTCTCACGAACTCGGGATCAAGACCAACTGCACGATGCTCTACGGTCACATTGAAGGGCCGGAGGACCGCGTCGACCATCTCGTCCGGCTTCGCGCCGTGCAGGAGGACACCGGCGGCTTCCAGACATTCATTCCGCTTGCGTTCCACCCTGACAACACCGCTCTTTCCCACATTCCCAAGACCACCGGCTTCGATGATCTTCGCAACATCGCCGTTTCGCGCCTGATGCTCGATAACATCCCCCACATCAAGGCCTACTGGGTCATGATGACGGAGGCGCTCGCGCAGATCGCCCAGCGTTTCGGGGCCGATGATCTCGACGGAACCATCGTCGAGGAGAAGATCTATCACGATGCCGGCGCCACCACCAGCCAGAACCTGCGCCGCGGGGACCTGCTCCGATTGATACGCGAGGCAGGCCGCGACCCGGTCGAGCGCGACACCCTCTACCGTCCGGTGGAGCGCACCGAAAACGCCTTCACCATACTGGTTTAGTCCCGGGGATCAAGCCTGATCATCGACAGGTTTACCGTAAATGTCCTGTCGTCGGGCGGTGCCTTCCACTCCGGAGTGGCGCGGATGGAGATGGCGTACGTCGGTGCATCCGGGACATCGGCCTCAAGAATGAAAAGGCCGGTTCGTTCCAGGGTCCACGTCTGAAGGGGCGCCCCGTTCACTGTGACTGCGACCTGTGGCGTCACACCAGCTTCGAAAAGTTTCGGGTGCGCATGGCCCCGAATGCGGAGCCGTTGCACGGTTCCCCGCAGATTCTGCAATGTCAACTCGGCTGGCGCCCCGCCGATCCAGCGGTACTTGTTGCCGTAGACGCCCTCCAGGTCGTACCATCCAGCGCCGAGCCGGGTGGTGTGGGACGGAAGAGTGAAGTCAAGCGCGTCGGCCCGGTCGCCTGGATAGAGCTCCTTCTTGTCTTCGCTTCGCAGCAGATTGTAGACGCCGCCTTCAATCGGGGACGAGTAGGTGCAGATGCTGCAGCGCAGCGTCAGCTCCGGGTCCAGGCGCATTGCAGCTGTACAGTCTGGACAGCGAAGTCGGCTCTCGAACGGCGCGGCCGGATCGACGATGGCCGGATCGCCTGGTTTTCTGCAGGCCGCGGCCAATGTTCCGCCTAACAGGCGGGCCGGCACCCAGTCGGAACCATGCCTGTCCACCTTTCGGGCCAGTTTCTTAGTAATCCGCTCGCCCCAGCCGCGCTCTGGAACGAATAGTTCAAATTCGTGTTCCGGGAAGTGCCCGGAAATCAGCCGGTGCCAGTCCCGCAACTCCATCGAATGGTTCTGGCGGATTCCGAATCCCTCTTCCTGCGCGGCGCCGATCACATCGCGCACCAGGAACCCGAGCAGGCCCCAATCGTAAAGCTTCCGCTCCCAGGGTTTCATGGTGTCCCAGTAGGGGCAACGGTAGAGGCGCAGGGATAGCTTCCGCCGCAGCGGTTCCTCGGCGAAAAGGAAGACACCTCCGGGCGCCAGCACGCGCTTCACTTCCACAAAGATGGCCTCGATGTCCATGAACTGGCTCAGCATCTGGAACGCCATTACGCAACGAAGAGAGTTGTCCGCGAAGGGAAGATGTAGCGCGTCCGCCGCGATGCGGATCGGCGCCTTCTGTAGACCCCACTTGTCCATCAGGGCGATGCCGTGCCGCAGTGAGTCGGCTGACAGGTCGCTGGCGAAACCGTCCGCGCCGAACTCATTGGCGAGCATATAGCTCGAATGACCGGCGTTCGCTCCGATCTCCAGAAACGGCGTCATGCCGCCGAGCAGTTGGAGGTGGTTCCGGATCACGGCTCCGCGCCGGACATTCTCCTCTGCATAGACGCGGAACGCACGCTCCGGTTCACCCAGCGAGGCGAAGTTGTGAAACTCCACCTGCGCCCTCTTTACGGAAAGGGATTGCGCTTCGGTGTTCATTTACGACAGGATTTCTTCGATTTGGCACGCCCGCAGGTCCGCCAAAAGAAAATCCGGTTCCAGGCTCGCGAGAGCGCCTGCTTCTGATATCCCCGTTGCGACGGCAACTGAACGAATGGCGTTTGCCTTTGCCGCTACTATATCATTCTCGTGGTCACCGAATAGTACTATTCGCGAACCCGGGGCGATCCATTTCTTCCGCCGCGCATGGGCGATGGCGCGAGCGGCCAGCGCGGCCCTCGTCGGTGCCTGCTCCGCGAATGCGCCGAACGAAAAGTGCTGTCGCAGACCGGCCCGCTCTACCTTTGTCCAGCCGATTTCCGACAGGTTCCCCGTCACCAGCGCTGCCCGATACCCCCGCCGGGTGATTTCTCGAAGCAGCGGGCGCACCCCGGGACAGACCTTACGGCGGAGATCCGGACACGATGCCCGGTAGATCTCCTGGGCCCGCCCGACAATCGCGGGCATGTCGCGACGGATCTTCGTCATGCTCGCACCCGCATCCCGCAGCATCCACGCCAAGATGTCCCGGTCGAGCATTCCCTGAACCGGAATCTGGTCCGTCGAAGTCGTCAGCGCCGTAACGTCCCGAACCGCCTCCACCAGCGCCTGCCGGTGATGCGGCCCCGCCTTGCGGACCAGAGTTCCATCGATGTCGAACAGAAATAAGGGAGATGCGGGCATGCTGATTTCCTCAGATTCCCACAAATCCGCTCAAGGATTCTTCTCCCGTACCGAAATGAGGAGTATGCAGGCTCAGGATGCTGAACGTAGCCCCTTGATCGTATGTGTAGAGCATCTACAGCAGACGTCGGGACCGGCCGCGACCCCGGACTACGTGATGGCCCTTCGGGGAAAATTGATGACCGACCGAACGACGCTGCCCGCGTGCGCCCGGATTATTCTCCGGGATCTTGCGATCACGCTGCGTCTGTTGCGGATCTCCAACTCGGCGTTGGTCAATCCGTCCGGCGCCGCGGTGAAGAGCGTCTCGCACGCCACTGCGATGCTTGGGACCGATGCGGTCATCCAACTGCTCGATTCCATCCCTACCGATAGGATGCAACGTCCTGTGCGGGAACTGGCGGTTCTCAGTCAACTCACTGCGTGGATGGCGCGGGCACTCATGCTGCGCCGGGAGCCTCGCTTTGTCGAGGAAACCTTCATCAGTGGGCTGTTTCGGAACCTGGGCGAAATCAACTACGCCATTGAGTTCCCGGAGAACTACGAGAAGATTCTGGTCGGCTCGCGAGCGACGATCACCGGTCTTCGTGCCGCCTGCCGGAGCCACGCAAAGTTCGACTTTGACGAACTCACCGCGACGCTGCTACAGTTCTGGTCGATGCATGGGGCGATGGTGCTGGCTGCCCAGTCGACCCCGGATGCGCTCGCCGCACAACACGGGAATCCGGAGGCGGAGATGGCGTTGGCGGCCAGCCTTGCTCATCTCGTGGTCACCGCCTACTTCCGTGCCGAGAGTGCCGAGCGAGATCGCCTCCTGAAGCCGTACTGGAGTGTACTGGAAAAGGAGTTCTCGGTACACGAGAACCAACTTGCCGACCTGTGCGACTCCATCCTGGCGGTCAACAAAGCCTACATGGAGTCCCTGCACGTTACGCGTGAGGGCATGCGCCTGAAGTCCATGGTGCCGGAGGTTGAAGTCCCCGCCTCCGCCGTGCCGGTCACCACAGTGGCCCCGGCCTCGCCGGCGTTCACCTTCCAGGTGACGCCGAGCGTCAAGTCATTCCTCAAGAATGCCATCGGCGAACTGGCCGATCGGGCTGCATGGATCAAGTTTGACGACCCGAACCTGCGAGTGAGTTCGGTTGCCGGCGAGTGGCCGAATGGCGGGGTCGATGCCCTCCCCGGGCTCCTCAATCCGCGTAAGCCTCCCTTCCTGATGGCGTTCGGCCAGCGCCAGGATGTGTGGGTCGATTTCCTCAAAGACGACCGTTTCCGCGACTCCCCTCTGGCGCAGAAACTCCACCCGACAGCGTTCTTCCTCCTACCCGTGGTCGACGGGCGCAAGGTGCGCGGCTGCCTCTACTTTGACTGGGCGGACAAGCGCGGGACCGCGCCGGAAACGGTGCTCCCCTCGCTGATTGCCATGCGGGATTACCTGGCTACGCATATGCCTGCAGCGTGAACAGCAGCATGCGAGGAACGTGGAAGATCCCCTTATAGGCACCGCCCTTCATCGCCGTTGCCACTTCCCCCCGCCGGTCACTGTACCCGAACCATTCCCCGTGTGCCGGGTCGCGAAACGTACGGGAAGCGTAGTCGTCTAGCCGTTGCCAGCTCTCCAGATAGCGCGTTTCGCCT
>CAZWDD010000211.1:0-9581 GCA_964632345.1 uncultured Solibacteraceae bacterium
CTGGTTCGCCATTGAAATATCTCATTGGCTACTTCAGTTCAAGGGTACAGGGGGCTGCCAAAGTTCTCACGCGGCTTGCGCAAGTACGATTCCGTTTAACTGCAGCGTCGTCCGGAGTGCGTTCTTGATGCGAAGCAGGCGTACTCTGACAGAGACTGGGGAAATTCCGAGTTCCGGGGCGAGTTCGTTGCTCGACCAGCCTTCCATGTAATGCCTTATGAGAAGCAGACGGTCTTCCTCGCTGCAGTGGGCGAGCAGTTCGGCGAGCGCAGTGGAAACGGTCGAGGCCCCTACGGTGGCACTATCTTCGGTCAGTTCCTCGATGGTCTTGCGCCGGCGATAGTCAACGCGCAACAAGTTCTTAGCGATACTGTTGACCCATACTCCGATCGCTGCATGGTTCTTCAGTTGGGCGCGGCACTCCCATCCCCGGCTCCAGGCCGCTTGAGCGATCTCTTCAGCGAGTTCATGCGGAACACCGCTGGACTGCAGAAAGCGTACCGTGCGGGAGAAGCCAAGCCGGTAGGCGGCGGCAAACTGCTCTTCGGTAAAGATCGTTTCAGTGTTCATGCCCTCTTGCATGCACGGGACGTGCCAAACTGTAAGGGGTGTGGTTTCAGTGAGTTCCATTTTTCCTGCGGTCTATGTGTTCAATTGTCAGACGCCCTCGGTGCGAAAAGATTCCAGCCTGGCGGTTAGGAGTTCTGCCGCTGTCCGAATTTTGGACGCGAATCGAAGGGTATCGCCATCCGTCGTTTCGATGATCATGTCCGCGTAGCCCTGGATGGCGTTGAGTGGCGAACGGAGATCGTGGATTTGCTTGGAGAGTTGCTGGAAGCGAGAGTAGCAGCAGTTTGTGCGCCATTCAAATTCGGCCTGCTTTCCCTCCAGGGGCAAGAAGATGCGGTCCTGCGGAGTTGCGGAGGTGCGGAAGCGGAATTCAAGCGACTCAACGCCCGCGTCGACGACGATGGGCGCGGCGGGATCAACGGTCCAGCCCCACCTAACAAGAAGTTCCGCGACTTGTGCGGACAAATTCGGGCCTGTTGCTATCGCTGCCATGCCGACATCACGGACAAGAGTTTATGAAAATCGATCGGTTTCGTCTCGAAGGCGACGCATCCGGCGTCAAGAGCCCGTTCACGCTCTGCCGGCATAGCGTGAGCCGTAAGGGCGATGACCGGGATCGAGCGCGTGGATGGGTCCGCCTTCAGGCGGCGAGTCGCCTCCCAACCGTCAAGCACGGGGAGGCTCATATCCATGAGAACGAGCGCTGGCTGGTGCTGTTGCGTCATGCGAATCGCTTCCTCGCCATCGACAGCGATTAAAACAGTGTAACCTTTTCGCTGGAGTCGGCGCATCAGCATATCGCGATTCATTTCGTTGTCTTCGACCAGAAGAATAGTGGGCATTACAGTTACTCGAGAGTGGCCAGGACCTGGGCGATCAAATCGTTGCCGCGGAGGGCGGATTTGCTAAGTACCGCGGCCGCCTGCTGCTTGAGCCTTTGGCGCTGAGAGGAGTCGATATCCATCGCGGTGACAACGAGGACGGGAGTATCTCGTCCAGCCTCGGTCGCGCGAAACCGGGATAGAAATTCAAAACCATCTACATTAGGCATCATCAGGTCCAGTACGACGACGCCCGGCGTTAGAGACGCACACTTTTCAAGTGCCTCCGCGCCATCGGCGGCCTCGTGAATCGTCCAACCGAGGGAGTGTAGTTGGCGGCGCAGGAGGCCGCGGGCGTCCGGATTGTCGTCGACGATCAGCGCCGAGTGCGCACGGCCGGCGGCGGCGTGGCGAAGGATTGCGCTGGAGAGGCGGTCGACATCCACCGGCTTGGTGAATACCTCCTCGGCGAGAATTCCGCGAGGGTCGCCGTGGGTATCGAGAATACTCATCAGGATCACTGGGATTCGCGAAAGCTGGGGATCGGCCTTCAACCGGCGTAGGATCTCCCATCCGTCGGCGCCCTCCATGATGACGTCGAGAGTGATCACCCGAGGATTGAGAATTCGGGCCATCCGGATGCCCTCTTCGCCGTTGCGGGCGACGGCCACCTCGACCGGATGCTTCTCGAAGAGGCGGCGAACGAGGCCATGGATCGCGGTGTCGTCGTCGATGACGAGAACTGTTGGTTTGTCGGATGGGCCGAGAGGGGGGGCTGCGTTCAAGGCGCCCGCATGAATCTCCTCGGGAAGGGAAAGCGTAAATGTGGAGCCGATGCCCGGTTCGGACTGCACGAGCGTATCACCGCCGAGCATTCGCGTCAGACGGCGCGTGATGGCGAGTCCAAGCCCGGTCCCCTGGCCCTTGCCACGAACGGAGGTCGACTCCAACTGATGGAACGGCTCGAACAGCCGGTCGAGTTCTGCGGGCGGGATCCCAGGGCCTGAGTCGATAACATCGAAGCGTAGAAACGTGCGCGCGCCCTCGGTGACCCGTTCGACACGAAGGGTGATCCGGCCATCATGAGTGAACTTCGATGCGTTACTCAGCAGGTTTAGCAGGCACTGGCGGATTTTTACCACGTCGGAAAACATCCGGTGGACGCCCGGGGCAAGTATCGTCTCCAAGCTGTTCCCGTTGCGAGCGGCCATCGGCCGCACCAGTTCGACGACCTCCTCAAGCAATTCCGGAACGTGAAACGGGGCGGCATGAACCTCCACCTTGCCTGCCTCGATTTTCGACATTTCCAGGATGGAGTTGATGAGTTCGAGCAGGTGCTTGCCGGCGGATTCGATCTTCTGCAGATCCTGCAGGTCGGATGTTCTGTTGTCGTCCTCGGCCTCCTCCTGGAGCATCTGGCTATAGCCGATGACGGCATTGAGCGGCGTCCGGAGTTCATGCGACATGGAGGCCAGGAACGCGCTCTTTACGGCAGAGGCATGTTCGGCAGCACGGCGGCGGGCGGCGACGCGGGCGTTTTCTACGGCAAAAAGTGCGAATAGGCCGACGCAACACAGGACGGCTAGCAATGCAGCCATCTTCATGTTGGACAGCGTTTGTTGGGTGAGTTGCTCGCCCTCGTTGAGTGTCGCCAACTCGATGTCCCCGATCAGGTCACGGAGTTTGTTTGACGTGTCCAGTTCGCGGCCGCGTTCAACAAGGGAGTTGGCAAACTCCCGCTCGCCAAGCCAGGCGGCCTGGGCGGCGAGGGACAGTTCGGCGATTTTCTGGCTGGACAGCCGCTCCAGTTCTGGGAAGCGGTCTCCGATCGGGGCATGGGAGTCCCCCATCTCCCGCAGGTGGGTGAGTTGACCTCCGAGCGATTCCATGGCGCGGGAGAACGGCGCAAGGTGGGCGGCTTCCCCGGTGAGTAGGAACGCTCGCTGGCCGGACTCGGCCTCGGCCAGCGTGAACTGAAACTGGCGGATAAGGCCTACGGCGCGGCGGTTTTGGCGAGCGAGCAGGTCCGCCTGCTGGCCCTTCTGCCAGTTGAGATAGACCGCTCCGACGCCAAGAATGAGCGCGAGGGCGCCGATGAGAATGTGAAACATCTCATCGAGGCGGGTGAAGCGCTGCAACCGGGGGCGCATGGGTTGATTATGGCGCGGAAGCGGCGTCTGCTGCAGGATTGCTCCAAACGGCGCGGGGCTTGGTACGCTGGAGGTTTCGCTTATGCCTGAACAGACAACGGGTGTGTCGTTATTGGCCGTGGACGACGATCCGCTGAGCCTGGACCTCGCGCGTGACGCGCTGGGAACTCTGGGAGTCCGAATTCTGACCGCGTCGACTGGTGCGGACGCACGGGTGATCCTGGCGACGGATCGGCCGCAGATCGTCCTCCTGGACCTAATGCTGCCGGATGCCAACGGGCTGGAGTTGCTGGAAGAGATCACACAGGCAGCGCCCGGGACGGACGTGATCCTGCTGACTGGCCACTACACGCCGGAGTCGGCGGTGGAGGCGATCCGGAAAGGCGCTTGTGACTACCTGACCAAGCCTGTAAGGATCACCACCTTACGGGCACGTGTACAGGATCTTGTTGAGGAAGCCCGGCGGCGAATGGAGGCGGCGCGCCTGGAAGCGGAACTATTGCAGGCGAACCGCTTCCAGGGAATGGTGGGGCGCAGTCCCGAGATGCTGGAGTTGTTCGCCCTGATCCGCCGTGTCGCGCCGCACTTCCGGGTTGCGCTGGTGCGAGGGTCGACGGGTACCGGGAAAGAGCTGGCAGCCCACGCGCTGCATACCTTGAGTCCGGTGGCGGAGGGGCCGTTCGTTATCGCTAACTGCTCGGCGATTACGGAGACTTTGTTTGAGAGTGAAATGTTCGGCCACTTGAAGGGAGCCTTCACGGGCGCGTCGAGCGACAAGAAGGGACTCTTTCAGGCGGCGCACGGCGGAACGCTGTTTCTCGATGAACTCGGCGATCTGCCCTTCGCGATGCAGAGCAAGCTGTTGCGCGCGATTCAGCAACAGGAGATCAAGCCGGTCGGGGCGACGGCTACGAAGCGCGTCAGCGTGCGCGTTGTGGCGGCGACCAACCGGGACCTGGAAGAGATGATGGGCGCCGGGACCTTCCGCGAGGATCTGTATTACCGCCTAAGCATGGTGGAGATTCACCTGCCGCCATTAGTCCGGCGGATGGAGGATTTCCCGTTTCTGGTACGCCACTTCGTCGCACATTACGCAGGAGAATATGGCAAACCGCTGTCGGGCGTGACGCCGCGGGCGCAGGCGCTGCTCGCCCGTCATGCGTGGCCGGGCAACGTGCGGGAGTTGGAGAACGTGATCGGCGCCGCCTGCATGATGGCCGACGGTGAGTATGTGGATGTCAGGGACCTGCCTCACACGTTTCACCGCGCGGCGCCGCCGGCGGAAGTCCCGGCAGCGCCGGTACTCGCAGACCCCGCGGTCCAGGAGGTGGAATTGCTGAGCCTGGAGGAATTGACGCAGCGTCACGCGAGGCTTGTTCTGGACCATTTTCAAGGCAACAAGAGCAAGGCCGCCGAGATCCTGGGCGTCACCCGGTCCACTCTCTACAGGTTGCTTGGAGAGAATTGAAGGGGTGCGGAGCCGGTTCAGGCGAGGGCGAGGTTGAGGTTGTCGATCGACTCATCGATCTCGGCTGTGCTCTTGAAGCCCACGGTGACGCAATCCACTCCGGCGTTCCGGAAGGCGAATCGCATTGCCTTCTGACGGTCTTCCCGGTTGGTGAAGGCGCCCTCGCCGATCAGCTTCATCCCGATCACACCGATGCCTTCGGAGTGGACCTGCTTGAGATGCGTCAGCACCTCGGGAACATTGCCGGGTTCGCGTGTGGCATAGTCTTCGGCGTCCATGCGCGTGCCGTTGTGGTTGACGCGCATCAGCGCGACCTCCAGCCACTTGTTGCCGGGAAACTTCCGCAGGGCCGGGAGGCCATGGACCGAGGCGCCGTGGCCGATGATCGCCTGCTTTTGTTTCGCCTCCAGCAACGCCTCCTGCCAGGGCAGGCTGTCGACCGGCCACGTGGCGACTCGCTGGTTGTGCAGCAGCAGGATGTCGAAGTAGTCGGTGTTCGCCAATTTGCGTAGTTCGTCGATCTTCTCATGCGGATTCGTATTGGGCCGCGTGGTGACTTTTGACATCAGCTTGTATGTGTCGCGTGGGATTCCCTTCAGGGCGATCCCGAGCATCCGGTGCATCTCGCCGTAGCTCTCGGCGGTTTCAAAGAAGCGGATACCACGGTCGTAGGCATGGCGCACGAGGCGCGTGAACTCTTCCTGCCCCAACTGGCGTTGGATGCGTCCCCCGTTCGAGCCGGTGCCGAAGGCCAGCCGCGTCACCTTGACTCCGGACTTGCCGAGCATGATCCAATCCGTGGCTTTCCCGCGTACCGGGAGGGCGGAAAAAACACTAGCAGCAACACCGGTCTTCAGAAAGCCGCGACGGGAAAGTATGGCCATGGGAATAAGGCTCCTTGGCTGAGTTATACACCATCGGGCGGCGGGCGGGGACGGGAAATCGAAAAGGCTGGTATTTTGCGAGAAGAGGAAGATAATAGGGGCATGAGGACCGGAAATAGCGGCGGAGGGATCGAACCCTACGGCGTCGTATCAAAACGAAAGCGCGGGACGGGACCCGCGTCGGCGGGGCAGTGCGGGGATACGCAGGGCTTATCGGACACCGCGGAGGCGGGGGCCGAGAGTATCGAGGAACTGGTGGAGGAAGGCCAGTTTTTTGAGGCGGAGCTCATGCTCGGCGTCGAACGCGCCGATGAGGGCGAACTTTCTGCGGTCCAAACCCATCAGGTGCCCGAAGATGACGTGCCTGGCGAGTATCTCGACGAGCAGTAGCAGCTAGCCGGTGGGGCGGGAGAAGCGAGATGGAACTTCCACGCGGTACGCCGGAACCTAACGATCGGCGGGAAAATCTGTGGCGGGTGATCTTTCTCTCCGACACCCGCGCCGGCCGGGTGTTCGACATCGTGCTGCTGTGGTTGATCGGGTTGAGTGTCCTAACCGTAGCGATCGAGAGTGTTGAAGGCATCCGCGCACAGCATGGCCGTCTGCTTGTGGCCATCGAATGGCTTTTCACGGTCATCTTCACGATCGAGTATCTGGTTCGTCTCTGGGTGGTGCGGCGCCGGTGGCGATACGCCGTCAGCTTTTACGGCGCCGTCGATCTGCTGGCCATCATCCCGTCGTGGTTGGAGTTGGTGGTCCCGGATGCCCACTATTTTCTCGTTCTCCGCATAATGCGGCTATTGCGGATGTTCCGGGTGTTGAAGATGGCGCAGCACTTGCAGGAGGCGGCCGTTCTGATGACGGCGCTGCGGGCGAGCCGGCGTAAGGTGATGGTCTTTTTCTTCTTTGTCCTGTTACTGGTGTGCGTGGAAGGAACCGTGATGTATGTTCTGGAGCACGAATCGAAGTCAGGCTTCACCAGCATTCCGGAGTCGGTCTACTGGGCGGTTGTCACGATCACGACTGTCGGCTATGGGGACATTTCGCCCGTGACGCCGCTCGGGAAAGTAATGGCGTCAATCATTATGTTGACTGGTTTTGCCATCATCGCGGTTCCGACGGGGATTGTGACTTCGGAACTCGGGCGCGGGTCGTTCCCTTCAACGGTTGCGCGTCGCCGCTGTGGGATCTGTGGCTGCGACGAACATCTGGCAGCCGCCGTGCACTGCCAACAGTGCGGCCGCGTGTTGTAAACCAGCTATGGGCGCCGTGCGTTCTGGCGGATGTACTCGCCGACCGCGTCCTGCGGCGGACCGATGTAGTGATACTGCTCGGCGTAGTCGAGTCCGTGTCGCTTTCCTGTGGCGCGGTCTCGGGCAAGTACGAACTGGCGGATGTATTCGCGATTGGCCGTAATGTCGTTACTGCCGAGCAGCGGGAGCGTGACGCCCTCCCGGGCCAGGCGAGCGCGCAACCGGGCGCCGGCCTCACCGGCCGGCCCCTGCGCCTTGTTCTCCAGGTTGGCTGCAATCTTCATATCCACCCACGGAGCGATATCGACGACGCGGTTTACCTGCTGCTGGAAGCGCGCAAAGTAGTACTTCTCCCGGACGCTGTGCGGCTTCAAGCCAGCGTCGAAATGTTCCGGATAGTCCTTCCCGCCTCCCGCCATCCACGCGGCCGCCTCCACGCACTGGCTGGTGACGTAATGGTCCGGGTTCTCCTCGTAGTGTCCGGTGGGATCGTAGGTGATAACGATGTCGGCTTTGATGAGCCGGAACAGGAATATGAACCGCTGCCGCAACTCGCTGCGGGCGATGTTGTCCATCATGTGGTTGTTGTAGTTCAGCTCGAAGGTCTTCTTCACGCCGAAGACGCGGTTCAGCGCGTCCTGGTCCCGCTGATTCGCCGTCACGGTTTCGGCGTAGTTGCCTGGGCCTGCCATGTCGTCGTTCGTGACGCGGATCATGTAGGGCGTGGCGCCTTCGTCAATCAACTTGGCGAACAGGCCGGCCGCGAAGATCGGAATGTCGTCGCTGTGGGGTTGTATGGCAACGACGGTCTGGCCGGCACGAGGCTTTCCCTCCCGCTTTCGCTCAATGATAAGCGGTTCGTCGGAATGGAAGGGCTGACTGAGCTGTTGCGCGGGTGCGAGGGACGGGAGCAGGGCTAACAAGCTGCGGCGGGTCATGAGGCGATTGTAACGTCCTCCGTCCTGACCTCGCCCCTTGCCTCACTAAACGGATCCCGCCTCCGCCTGTGGTTCGCGATAGGTCGCTACGCCCACTAGGAAGTCCCGGTTCATCCGGGCGATGTTCTCCAACTGAATTCCCTTCGGGCAGACTGCTTCACATTCCCCGATATTCGTGCAGTTCCCAAAGCCCTCTTCTCGCGCCTGCGCGACCATCTTCACGGCCCGGTCGTAGCGCTCCGGTTGACCCTGCGGCAGATGCCCGAGGTGGCTGATCTTGGCCGAGGTAAAGAGAGATGCGCTGGCATTCGGGCATGCCGCCACGCATGCGCCGCAGCCGATGCATGAGGCCGCACCCATCGCCAGATCGGACTCCGGTTTCGGGACGGGAATGGCGTTGCCGTCCGGTGCCGAGCCGGTCGGCACGCTGATGTAGCCGCCGGCGGCGATGATGCGATCGAACGCGCCTCGATTCACCACCAGGTCTTTGATCACCGGGAAGGCCGCGGCACGCCACGGCTCCAGGAAGAGTTCCTCGTTGTCATGGAACTCTCTCATGTGGAGTTGACACACGGTGGTGCCGCGGCGCGGACCATGAGCGACGCCGTTGATGACAAAGCCGCACGAGCCGCAGATGCCCTCGCGACAGTCATGGTCGAAAGCCACGGGCTCTTCGCCTTTGCCGATCAGTTCCTCGTTCAGAACGTCGAGCATCTCCAGAAACGACATGTGTTCGGAGACGTTGTCGAGCGTGTAGGGGACCATCTGCCCCTTATCGGAAGGCGACTTCTGACGCCAGATGTTGAGTGTCAAGCGCATTACTTGTAGCTCCGCTGAGACGGATGGACGTATTCGAAGTTTAAGGCTTCCTTGTGCAGTGCGGCCGGTTGGCCATCACCCTTGTACTCCCAAGCCGCGGCATAGGCGTAGGCTTCGTCGTCCCGCATGGCCTCGCCCTCCGGCGTCTGATACTCCTCCCGGAAGTGACCGCCGCAGGATTCCTTCCGCTCCGCGGCGTCGATGCACATCAACTCGCCTAATTCAAGGAAGTCGGCAACCCGGCCGGCCTTCTCCAGGCTCTGATTGAAGTCATCACTCCCGCCGAGAACGTTGACGTTCTGCCAGAATTCATCCTTTAATGAGCGAATGCGTTCCGCTGCTCCACGAAGGCCCTTTTCATTGCGGGCCATCCCGCAGTAATCCCACATCAACTTACCCAACTCGCGATGGAAGCTGTCCACAGTCCGTTTGCCCTTAATGCTGAGCAGTTTTTGAATCCGGCCGGTGACCTCCGCCTTGACGGATTTCGCGGTGGCGTGATCGTCGGACACCTTTTCCAAGGGCGTGGATGCCAGGTAGTTGCCAAGCGTGTACGGAATCACGAAGTAGCCGTCGGCGAGGCCCTGCATCAGGGCGCTCGCGCCGAGCCGGTTGGCGCCATGGTCGGAGAAGTTCGCTTCGCCAAGCACGAAGAGCCCGGGGATTGTAGACATCAGG
>CAZWDD010000212.1:0-9575 GCA_964632345.1 uncultured Solibacteraceae bacterium
CTGAAGCATGCGGATGAGCGAGCGTTCGACGATGCCGAGGCGGGTGAGGATGACGTGGCTGGAAACGTTGGGGGCGAGTGACCGCGGCGCGCGGGCGGCGGCCTGTGCTTCCATCCAGGGTACGTAGAAGAATTGGATGAACATGAACGGTAGCAGCACCAGCATGAAGATCGAACCAGTGATCAGAACGATGACGGAGAAGAGGCGGCCGGCGTCGGAGTGGAAGGTGATGTCGCCGAAACCGAGGGTTGACATCACGACAAGCACCCAATAGATGCCGGTGATCCAGGAGTGTGACTGGCCTTCGGCCTCCATCAGGATGTGGAATGCGATGGTGAAAACCGTCACCAGCACGACGAAAACGGCCAGCAACTTCGCCAGGGAAAAGAGATTCCGTCGCCTCGACGGATTGGTCAAGTGCGACAGGGCGACAACTAGAGACTTCATCCGTAACTATTGTCAAACTGCCGAAGCGGTGGCGCCACCATCGACCGCGATGGTCTGTCCGGTGATGTAGTTGGAAGCGTCGCTCGCGAGAAAGACGGCAACTCCTTTGAGTTCTCCCTCGCGGCCGGGCCGGCCGAGGGGGACGTTCTTTTCCAGGTCATCCATCAAGCCGGGCAGAACCCCTTCCGTCATCCGGGTGGGAAAGAATCCCGGGGCGATGGCATTGACGCGGATGTTGTACTGGGCCCATTTGCAGGCCAGCTCACGAGTGAGCGCGATGAGGCCGCCCTTGGCGGCAACGTATCCCGCGCAGTGAATGCCGCGGGGCAGGGAACCGCGGAGTCCGGCGATGGAAGCGACGTTGATGATTCGTCCTTCGCGGCGGGCGATCATGGAGTGGGCGCACGCCTGGCTGAAGAGAAATGCACCGGTGAGGTTGGTGGCGATCACGGACTCCCATTTGTCGAGCGGCATCTCTTCGGCGGGAGCGCCCCAGGTGGCGCCGGCGTTGTTGACGAGAATGTCGACGTGCCCGAAGGTTTCGCCGGCGTGATGAACGGCGCGTTTCACCTGCTCGGGTTCGGTGACGTCGCAGGCCGAACCGGCGCAGCGGGCGCCGGTGGCGCGGAGAAGTTCGAGGGCGGGAGTGAGCCACTTGTCCCGGCGGGCCACGAGGTAGACGCTGGCGCCAGCTTCGGCGAGGCCGTGGGCGATCTCCTCGCCAAGGCCGCGCGAGCCGCCGGTGACCAGCGCGGTGCGGCCGTCCAGGCGAAACAGTTGAGGAGCCGTTTGCATGAGTACCGGGCAGTATATCGCGTAGGCTGTAAGTATGAGCACTGGTTCGCAGAGCACGAATGAGCATCGGGAGAAGGCGAAGTCGGTGGGGACAGTCCGGATTGCGATCGTCACGGTAAGCGACACGCGGACCCCGGAAACGGACGTGAACGCGAAGTGGCTCCGGCAGCGGATTGAGGAGGCGGGACACGCCGTGTCGGCGTACCGGCTGATCAAGGACGAACCGGAACAGGTGGCGGCGGTCCTCGATGAACTGGCAGCGACGGATGCGCGCATCCTACTCTGGAACGGAGGAACGGGCATTGCGCCCCGAGATACCACCTACGATGTGCTGAGCCGGAAACTGGAGAAGACGTTGCCGGGGTTTGGTGAGATCTTCCGGATGTTGAGCTTTGAAGTAGTGGGGGCGGCGGCGATGTTGTCGCGTGCGACGGCGGGCGTGTACCGGGGGAAGCTGGTGGTTTCGACCCCGGGCTCTCCGAACGCGGTCCAATTGGCGTGGACGCGCCTTCTGGAGCCGGAACTGAATCACCTTGCGTGGGAAGTGATCCGGTAGACTGTAGGGATAGACGGAGGAGTGGCCGAGCGGTTTAAGGCACCGGTCTTGAAAACCGTCGTAGGGGAAACTCTACCGTGAGTTCGAATCTCACCTCCTCCGCCATTTGTCGCCACGTCGCGGAACGTCCGGAATTCGGATAGACTTGATCCGCGGAGGTGGCTGTGAGCTCCAGGAAAAAGGCCGGGCTGGACCGGCGAGAAGTGTTCCGTGCCAGTGGCGCGGCGATGTTGGCCGGTGCGGTTGGGGGAGGGGAGGCCGCGGCGGCGCCCGCGAGCGTCTACACGCAATTGGGCGTGCGCCCGTTCATCAACGCGACGGCGACGCTGACCATCAATGGCGGCTCGCGCATGTTGCCGGAGGTCATCGCGGCCATCGAGCAGGCTTCACACTTTCACGTCAACCTCGACGAACTGGCGGAGGCGGCCGGCGCGCGGTTGGCCGAACTGCTGCAGGTGGAGTGGGGTCTGGTGACCTCCGGCGCCGCAGCGGCCCTTTCTCACGCAACTGCGGCCTGCATTGCGGGGGGAGACCCGGAGAAGGCGCAACTTCTGCCGGATCTGCGCGGGTTGAAGAATGAAGTGATCATGCCGGTGGAGTCCCGCAACGTCTACGACCACGCCATGCGGGCACTGGGCGTAACGGTGGTTGAGGTAAACTCGCGCGAGGAGTTGGAGGCGGCCATTGGGCCGAAGACGGCCATGATCCAGATCCTGGGCGTTCATTTCGGCAGTGCGAAATTCGGCCTGCCGGAGGTGGCCCCGGTGGCGAAAAAGGCTGGTATCCCCATTTTGGTGGACGCCGCGGCGGACTACCTCATCACGCCGAACCCGTACATTTCGCAGGGGGCGGACCTGGTGGCCTACAGCGGCGGGAAGATTCTGCGTGGCCCGTCCACGGCAGGCTTGTTGATCGGGCGGAAGGATCTGGTGCGGGCGGCGTGGATGCACAGTGCGCCGCACCACGCCTTTGGCCGGGCAATGAAGGTGAGTAAGGAAGAAGTAGTGGGTATGGTGGTGGCCGTGGAAAGCTTCCTGAAGAAGCGGAACCTGCAGGCCGAGTTTGCCGAGTGGGAGCGCTGGTATGCGCACATTACCGGCAAGGTAACGGCGGTGCCTGGCGTGCAGGCGCGTGTGCGCGGGCCGCAGCGCGGCGGCCCATTTCCGACGCTGGAGGTTTCCTGGGACCCGGCGGTGATCGGGCTGACTGCGGGGGAAGTCGGCAAGCTGCTTTCGTCCGGCGAACCGCGGATCGCCACGCATGCTTCGGGAGATGGCCACTCCTTTCTGATCCGGCCTGTTGCGTTGGGGCCGGAGGACCACAAAGTGATCGCCGATCGGTTGACCGAGGTGCTCCGGGGCGCTCCCAAGGGTGGACGCAAGAAGGCTCCGCCGGCTGCGCCGAAGTCCGATCTAAGTGGCCGGTGGGAGGTGACGCTTCAATTCGTCAGCGGGCAGGCCGAACACAAGTTGTTCCTGGCAGCGAAGGGCAATCGCTTGACGGGGACGCACTTTGGGACCACTTTGCATGGTCCTCTCAAGGGAACGATCGACGGCGACCGGGTGAGCATGCGGTCCGGGCTGGTGCTGAGCGGTGGCGGGGTCTCGTATGACTTCACCGGGACAGTAACTGGCGACACGATGAGCGGCGAGGTGGGGTTGGGTGAGTACGGACGGGCGAGATGGACGGCGCGAAGGAAGGAAGACGCATGAAGTGGTGGTGGTTGGCGGTAGGGCTGGCGGCAGTGGCCTTCGGGCAGCCGCGGTATGAGATTCTGCTGAAGGGCGGACACGTCCTGGACTCAGCCAGTGGTTGGAACGGCGTGATGGACGTGGCCGTGGCCGGAGGGAAGATCGCCCGCGTTGCACCGAATATTCCCACGGGCGAAGCGGCAAAGGTAATCAATGTGGGCGGCCTGTATGTCACGCCGGGATTGATCGACCTGCACGCGCACGTATTCGGTTATGTTGGTTCCATACTGCCCGACGACTCTGCGCTACCGGCGGGAACAACGACTGTGGTGGACGCCGGTGGGGCGGGTTGGCGCACGTTCGACGACATGTATGAACGGGTGATCCGGCCGTCGAAGACGCGGGTGCTGTCGCTGCTGAACATCGTTGGACACGGCATGATCGGGCCGGCGTACGAAGACAACGTCGGCGACATGGACCCGGAGAAGACGGCGGCGAAGATTCTGGAGCGCCGGGAGTATATTGTCGGTATCAAGACGGCTCATTTCGGCGGTGCCGGTTGGGCGGCGATTGACCGCGCGATTGACGCGGGCAACCGGGCGAAGGTCCCGGTTATGGTGGACGACAAGATTTTGACCCTGACCGGGCGGACCAGTAAGGAGAAGTTGCTGAGCAAACTTCGGCCGGGAGACCTGCACACGCACGTCTTTAACGACCGGCAGTTGGAGTTGATCGACCGGCACAGTGGAAAGCTGCAGGGGTATGTGGCGGAGGCCAAGGCGCGCGGCGTGCTGTTTGACCTGGGGCACGGCGCCGGTAGTTTTCTATGGCCGGTGGCGACAAAGGCGTTGGCGCAGGGGTTCTATCCAGACACGATCAGTACGGATCTGCACTCTTCCAGCATCATGCTGCCGGAATCGGACATGCCGAACTGTATCTCGAAGATGATGAATCTCGGAATGAAGCTGGAGGAGGCGATCGAGCGGTCCACGGTGCGGCCGGCGAAGGCGATCGGACGGTATCCGGAAATCGGGACGCTAGGGGAAGGGAAGGCCGCCGACATTGCTGTTTTCGCCCTGCGCGAGGGGGTTTTCGCTTACAAGGACGCGTGGCATCACAAGTTCGTCGGCAGCAAGCGGCTGGAGCCTCTGATGACCATTCGGGGCGGGGAGTTGGTGTATGACCGCGAAGGCCGGGCGTTTCCGGAGTGGAGCCAGGCGGGCAAGTATGAGGTGATCCGGTGAAGTTGCTTTTGGGACTGACACTCTGTGCGGCTCTGTGCGGCGGACAGGAGATCTACGACCTGATTTTGAAGGGCGGGCACGTCATCGATCCAAAGAACCGGCGCAATGAGCGGATGGACATTGCCATTGGCGGGGGGAAGATCCGGCGTGTGGCGAAAGGGATTCCGGCGGTGCAAGGCCGGCGTGTCGTTGATGTCGGTG
Organism: uncultured Solibacteraceae bacterium; assembly: GCA_964632345.1. Lineage (GTDB taxonomy): Bacteria > Acidobacteriota > Terriglobia > Bryobacterales > Bryobacteraceae. The sequence goes on from CAZWDD010000212.1 coordinate 4,935, forward strand.
ACTACTACGTAACGCCGGGGCTGGTGGACATCAATGGGCGGTTCGACGCGCGGGGAATCGGGACCGGCGTACCGGCTGACCACAACGCTCTGCGGAGCGGTGTGACGACGGTGGTGGACGGGGGCAGCGTCAGCGCGGCGGAGTTTGAGGGGTTCAAGAATGGAGTCATCGACACTGCGCGGACGAGAGTGCTGGCGTTTGTCCGGGCGGACAGTGTGCCGGAGGCGGTGGCGTCGCTGGTGCGGAAGTATCCGGAGACCGTGGTGGGAGTTCGGGCCGGATCGGCCAACGATGCGGCGGCGCGGAGCGCGGCCGAAGCTTCCAAGACGATTGTCATGGCGGATGCGGCGGCAGGCCTGCGGCCGGGCGATATCTACACGGGTGTCTATCGCAGTGTGGCGCCGGGGCGCGAACGCGGCGGCGTGATCTACGATGTCGGCCACGGAGCCGATGCATTCCGGTTCCGCGTGGCCGCGCCGGCGGTGAAGGCGGGGCTTCTGCCGGACACGATTTCGACGGCCATGGAGCGGCGGAGTCTGCTGCTTCCGCGGGCGACGATGACGAACGTGATGTCCAAATTTCTGGCGATGGGAATGACGCTGGAACAGGTGGTGGAGCGGACGACGGTGAACGCGGCGCGGGCCGTGCGGCGGACGGACCTTGGTGGGCTGGACGTTGGCGGAGCGGCGGACGTAGCGGTGTTCGCCCTTCGGACGGGGGCGGTCGCCTATCTGGACGCAGGGAATGCGAAACTGACGGCGAACCGGGAACTGCGCTGCGTGTTGACGGTCCGTGCCGGAAAGGTTCTGTGGGATTCGGAGGGCTTGAGCCTGACCAATTGGGGCGACGCGGGTCCGTACAGTAACTTCAAGTAGACGGTCAGCAACACTTGGCGCGCTGGTACTTGGCGCGGAAGTGCTCGGCCTGGAAGTGGCGGTAGGCCTCGGCGCTGTGTGTCTGGCCGTGCGCGGCCAAGTGGCGGCGGTAGGCGTTTTCGTCGCCAAGCTCACGCAGGATGGCGAGGATGGTCCGGGCGAAGGTCCGAAGGGCGCTCATGGCTAGACCTCCTCCGCGCGCAGTTGGCTGAGGACGAACGGCGTTTCGGTGGAACGGCGCTCCCGTGTGCCGCGCAGCAACCCGACCCACTGCCGGATCGAGTCGATGAGGATGGTGGAGACGAGGACGAGGAAGAGACCGCAAACGAAGGCGTCGAGGTAGTTGTTGAAGATGAGGGTCCTGGTGGCGTCGGTCTGATTCGGCAGTTTCTCCAACGCCTCGGCGGCGGCCAGGAACCCGATGCGCGGATGCGGCGAGAAGATCTTCAGCCAGGCTGAGGAGAAGGTGACCGTACCGAGCCAGGCCATTGGCAGCAGCGGAATCCAGACGTACTTCCTGCCGTGCATTTTGATGAGGATTGTTGTTGAAAGACAGAGCGCGATGATGGCCAGCAACTGATTGGCGATACCGAATAGCGGCCAGAGAGAGTTGATGCCCCCGAGCGGGTCGCGCACACCCTGATAGAGAAAGTAGCCCCATCCCAGAACGACGGCCGCAGAAGAACCGATAACGCCCGGCATCCAACTGGTCTGGCCGAGCGGCTTATAAAACTGGCCGAGCAGGTCCTGTAGCATGAAGCGGCCGACGCGCGTGCCTGCGTCGATGATGGTCAGGATGAACAGCGCTTCAAACATGATGGCGAAGTGGTACCAGAAGGCGAGCAGCCGTTCCCCGCCTCCGCCCTTCGCAAAGATATGCGCCATGCCGAGCGCGAGCGACGGCGCGCCGCCGGTCCGATAGAAGAGCGTCTCTTCACCGACTGATTTTGCCAGTGCCGCCATCTGCTCCGCCGTTACCGGAAAGCCCCAGGAACTGATGGTTTCGACCGCCGCCTGCGCCGTGCTGCCGACAACCCCGGCCGGCGAGTTCACGGCAAAGTAGACGCCCGGGTCCAGGACGCAGGCGCTGATCATCGCCATGATGGCGACGAAGCTCTCGAGCAGCATTGAGCCGTAGCCGACCGGGAGCGCGTGCGACTCCTTGGCGATCATCTTTGGCGTGGTGCCGGAGGAGATCAGCGCATGGAAGCCGCTGATCGCGCCGCAAGCGATGGTGATAAAGCAGAACGGGAAAACGGTTCCGGCGAACACGGGTCCGGTGCCGTCGATGAACCGCGTCAATGCGGGCATCTGCAGTTGCGGCTGGACGAACAGAATCCCCACGCCCAGCATGAGCACGACGCCGAGCTTGACGAAAGTGCTGAGGTAATCCCGCGGCGCGAGCAGCAGCCAGACCGGGAGCGCGGAAGCGGCGAAGCCATAGACGACGATGCACACCGTCAGCGTGACGCCGGAGAGCGTGAACCATGGCGCCCAGGTAGGGGAATGCGCGACCCATTCTCCGGCGAAGATCGAACCCAGCACAAGCAGAAAGCCGATCACGGAGATCTCCAGCACCTTGCCAGGACGCAGGTACCGAAGATACAGGCCCATGAAGACAGCGATCGGCATGGTGGCGAAAATCGTGAATGTCCCCCAGGGCGAGCCTTTCAGCGCGTTCACGACGACGAGGGCGACAACGGCCAGCAGAATGATCATGATGAGCAGCACGGTGACCAGAGCGGTGAACCCACCGACCTTGCCAATCTCTTCGCGCGCCATCTGGCCGAGCGACTTTCCGTCCCGGCGCATGGAGCAGAACAGGATGACGAAGTCCTGTACGCAGCCTCCCAGCACCGCGCCGATGACGATCCATAGCGTGCCGGGAAGGTAGCCGAACTGCGCGGCCAGCGTGGGACCAACCAGCGGCCCGGGGCCGGCGATGGCGGCGAAATGGTGGCCGAAAACGATCCATTTGTTGGTCGGTTCAAAATCGTGCCCGTTGCGAAGCCGCTCGGCCGGCGTGGCGCGGGAGTCGTCAAGCGCCATTACCTTGGCTGCAATCCAGGCGGCATAGACGCGGTAGGAGAAAACATACACACAAGCCGAGGCGATGACCAGCCACATGCTGTTCACGGGTTCACCGCGGTTGATGGCGATGCCTGCGAGGGCGGCGCCGCCCGTGAGGCCGAAGAGTGCGGAAATGAGATGGCGCATGAAAATACCGGAATCCAGCATTGTACCTGTTAGTGGGGGTTAGGATAGGGAATGGTTTTAATCGCCCGATCCCTCCTGCTGCTGTGCGCCGCCGCTCTCGGCGTGTCTGCACAAATGACGCCGGAACAGCGTCTCTTCGATTTTCAGAGTATTGCCGCCCTCTACGCCAAACGATACGCTCCGGCGAACTGGAAACTCCAGTCGCTGGGCGTGAACATCTTCGAACTGAAACCGTGGGCCGACCAAGTCCGGGCGGCTAAGTCCGATATCGAGTACTTCGAGGTTGTTTCGCGATTTGTGGCCAGCTTCAGGGACGGGCACACTGGTTTCTCGACTCCTTCCCGTTTTGTCGCCGATCTTGGCGTTTATGTAGACATTTATGACGGCAAGGTGTTAATCGAGCAGATCGTCCGGTCCCGCGTGCCGGCGGACAAGTATCCGTTCGAAGTTGGCGATGAGCTGGTGTCGCTCGATGGGAAGCCGGTGGAGGAGTGGATTACTGAGCTCGGCGCGCAACAAAGCCTATCGAATCCGCGGACGACACGGCGGGCGGCGGCCGATTCCATCACTTTCCGGGTGCAGTCGGAGTATCCCCGCGCCGCTGAACTTCCCGATGAATCGCAAATTGTGGTTCGCCGGGCATCTGGAGATCTGGAGACCTACACCCTCCCGTGGATTAAGACCGGGACGCCGCTGGTCAGTGTCGGGCCGGTGAACACGCCTTCGTTCACCCGGGCGGCCGAGACCCGGCAGGCCGCCGTTGACCCGTTGGGGCTTTTGCGTGAGATTCAGAACTGGAGCCTGCCAGCCGACCGCTGGCAGATGCGGCAGCGTTCCACCGCGGTAACCGGTAACGCGGGCCGGGGTTGGCGGGCATTCGAACGTAGGGAGTCTATCTTTGAAGTGCCGGACAGATCGTTCGTGGTTGGATTGGGACAGCGGATTCCCTACTATGCCCCTCCGGCCGGATTCCAGGTTCGCGTCGGCCTGTCCAGCTCCGACCCGTTTCTCACCGGGGTCTACCGATCCGGTCAGAACCGGATCGGCCTGATCCGCATTCCGAACTTTTCCCCATCGCTGCCCTCCTCCGTCGTGTTGAACCTTCTCAACAATGAGATCGCCTACATGCGGGCAAACACCGATGGCCTTGTGGTGGACGTGACGCGCAATACCGGCGGCGGGTGCATCGGACTGGACTATGCCGCCCGGCTGATCCCGAACCGGTTCTGGTTTTTCGGTGAGCAGTTGCGGCCGACGCAGGCGCTGATTGCGACTTACGATACATACCTGAATGCCGCGCGGCAGCTTGGTGCGGAGCAGTGGGTGATTGACACCTATGAGGTCCGGTTGGCGGAATTGAAGAGTTCCCAGCGCGAGAACCGGGCGATGACGGGCCCCATCCCGGCGTGTGGTTCGACGGCGGTCTCGCCCGCATTCCAGCCGCCGTCCTTCGAGAACGAACCCTTCACGGCGCCGGACGGCACGGTGCTCGCCTATGACAAGCCGTTGATCGTCCTGGTGGATGAGTTCAGCCTGTCGATGGGGGACA
>CAZWDD010000213.1:0-9574 GCA_964632345.1 uncultured Solibacteraceae bacterium
CGTCCGTCCTGGTCGCGGACAACAACCGCAATTATCGTGAAGTCAGTGTCGGGGCGGTGCGCCTCCTCGGGGTACCTCGCCACAAACTGATCGGGCACCAGCTCGATGACTTCGCCGAACCTGCCTTCAAGCCCACCGTCTCCCAGCTCTGGCAGGATTTTCTCAATGGAGGCGAACAGGAAGGCGTTCTCCGCCTCCAAACGCCCGATGGCACGCTTCGCCAAGTCGAATACACCGCCAAGGGCAACATCCTGCCCGTTTGCCACGTCCTCGCGTTACGGGATAAGTCGGGCGCCGAGCATCCTGGCCGCATCCAGTCCTGGGTCCAGGACTATGCTCTCTATCTGCTCGACACCACCGGCGCCATCGCCGCCTGGTACGCCGGCGCCTCCCGCATCTACGGCTACTCCTCCGAGGAGGCCACCGCCCGCCACATCTCGTTCCTCTATAAGGACGAGGAAACCCTCCGCTCGAGCCTGGGCGAGGAACTCAGGCGCGCCTCCGCCACCGGCCACGTCGGCGCCGAAGGCTGGCAGATCCGTCAGGACGGTTCGGCATTCTGGGCGAACACCATTACCATGGCTCTGAAGGACGAGGCCGGCCGGTTGCACGGTTTCGCCCGCCTGGTCCGCGACTTTTCCGAGCGGCATGAACAGGACGAGAAACTCCGCCGCGCCCGCCAGCGCCTCCGGCCCATCACTGCGGAGGCCTCGATCGCAGGCATCGCTTCGGGTGAGTTTGACCACGTCCCGGAGTTCAACGACACGTTCCTCGACCTCGTCGGCTACACCCGCGAAGACCTCGACTCCGGTGGCTTGCAGTGGCCAGACCTGACTCCCGTCGAATATGCGCCCCTCGATGATCTCGCGCACGAAGAATGCCTCCGCTTCGGCGCCTGCACACCTTACGAAAAAGAACTCCTCCGCAAGGACGGCGCCCGCGTTCCAGTCCTCGTCACCACCGCGGTGCTCAAGCTTTCCCCTTTCCGCTGGATCTCATTTTTCCAGGATCTCCGCGAGCGCAACCGCTTTGAGAGCATCCACCACGGCGACCCCGATCCGGCCCAGGAGTTCGAGGAGATCGTTGGCGTCAGCGCCGCTCTCCGCCGCGTTCAGCAGCAGGTGGAAGTAGTCGCGCCCACCGACGCGACCGTTCTGATTCTCGGCGAAACCGGCACCGGCAAGGAGCTCGTCGCTCGTGCCATCCACCGGATGAGCACGCGGCGCAACATGCCGTTCGTGACGCTCAACTGCGCCGCCATCCCCACTGGACTCCTCGAAAGCGAACTATTCGGTTACGAGCGCGGCGCTTTCACCGGCGCCCTGTCACAGAAAATCGGCCGCTTTGAAATGGCCAACCACGGGACACTCTTCCTCGATGAGGTCGGAGACATTCCGCTCGACCTCCAGCCCAAACTGCTCCGCGCACTCCAGGAAAAATCGTTTGAACGCCTCGGCGGCGTCCGCACCATCCCCATCGACGTCCGCCTGGTCGCCGCGACCAATCGCAACCTCACCGAGATGATGAACGACAAACTCTTCCGCAGCGATCTCTACTACCGGTTGAAGGTCTTCCCCGTCACAACACCCCCGCTGCGCGACCGCCCCGAGGACATCCCCGTCCTTGCCCGCCATTTCACCCGAAAGTACGCCGAGATCATGGGGCGCCAGATCGATAAGATTCCCACCGAAACCATGCGAGCTCTCGTCGACTGGCGCTGGCCGGGCAACGTCCGCGAACTCGAGAACTTCATCGAGCGCTCCGTCATTCTCTCCGTCGGCACTACTCTCCGCGCCCCGATCGGCGAAATCCGCGAAGCTGCCGCCGAGCCGCAGGCCAATTCGACCCTCGAACAGGTCGAACGCGAACATATCCTCCGCATCCTTCGTGAGACGAATGGCGTGGTCACCGCCGCGGCCGCCCGCCTCGGTCTCCATCGCACGACGCTCAACGCGATGATGAGCAAGCTCGGCATCTCCCGCAAGGACATCTGAACCCGTTTGGCCACCCACATGCTTAAAGGGTTGTAGACACAAACGCCCACGGTTGTGTCCATTCGAGACCGCCACCTATCGGCGCAACGGATCGCAGCAGGCGGCAGGGGGGCCACCCATATCGGGAGCCCTGCCTGACCGCACTAGGCGGGAGCGGGGCCACCCATATCGGGAGCCCCGCCCGACCATTACTTCGTTACCGCCTTATACCGCTCCTCGAAGGTCTTCAGTTGCTTCTCGGCCTCCTCCTTCGCTATGCCGTAGCGCTCCTGCAGTTTGCCCACAATCTGGTCCCGCCGCCCTGCGATCACATCCAGATCGTCCTTCGTCAGCTTGCCCCACTGTTCCAGGATCTTTCCGTGGAACTGTTTCCAGTTCCCTGCCAAAATGTCGTTATTCATACTGTTTCTCCTATCGATTTACGCCTCGCTCGGTCCCGGGGCGCCAAAGCTTCCCTGCAGATAACCGGCCAACCCACTTCGCGCACGCCGGCTTTGCAAGCGAAGTCGTCTGGCTGACCTTCCACGGTCGTCTGACCATTTGCCGCCAGCCCGGCCCCTTCTAGGGCCTCCTTAGTGCTGCACTACGACCCGCAAGTCCCACCTCGTGAATATCTTGACCCGCCACCCCGCCGTGGGCCGGCATTTGCTTCTATGTCTTCGGCGGTACCTGTCAAGTATGGATAACGCCTCCATAGAAGGGATACAGTTCATGAAATTTGTTGCAGGGCCACTCGAAATTGCTCTGCTTGCCTTCGCTGCAGGTGCCACACCGACCACCTCCAGCACAGACTCCGCCGGCACAGGCTTCGGTGGCACCAGCCTGACCTCACCAATTCGGCCGGCTCCGGGGCTACGCTTACCTTCATCCCCGCTGTCAATTCCACCACCGGGGTCCCATCAAACGTGAACTTCGGGAACTTCACCCTGGTCTGCGAAACATGCACGACCCAGGCGATAGGAACCGGCTCATTCTTCAGCGCCTTTACCTTTGACCTCGTCTTCACCGACGTGACGGATGGGGCCACCGGCATCTTCGTCGGTACATCCACCGGCGGCGATGTCTTCAGTGACGTCAGTCAGGTCACAATCAACTGGGCGCCGCTCATGCTTGGTCCCGGCACCCCCTATGCCCTCGTCGGCTTCGTGCTGGTCGGTTTCGGTCTTGCACACCGCCGGACCCGGTCCAGCATGTCCTACACCCGGCACACCGGAAGGCTCGCCAACGGGCCTTCCGGGCCAGCGCGGCAGCCGACCGCTCCGCGTCATCTGACCGCCCGCCGTCACCCCTGCTCCCTTCGTCATTATTGCTTGCAACGATTCCGGATGGCTTTCCACTTGCACTGCTATTTGTGCCGGCCGCCACTCCAACCAGGGCAGCGGACCGGTGGAAAGGCATAACCATGCGACTCATCCTGCTGGCAACTCTCACCATTACCCCCCTCCTGGCCATAGACGAAGAAAATGTGAAGCGGCTCAACGAAGCCTCCGCGGTCTTCTCTGAAATCATGACCGCACCCGACAAAGGCATCCCCGAGGAACTGCTGTCCAAGGCCCACTGCATCGTCATCGTTCCCAATCTGAAGACGGCCGCATTCCTGGTCGGCGGCAAGTACGGCAAGGGCTATCTCTCCTGCCGCAAACAGAAGGGTGTCGGCTGGTCCGCTCCAGGTGCTATTCGGATTGAGGGCGGTAGCGTTGGCTTCCAGATCGGCGGTTCGGAAACCGACCTCGTCATGCTTGTCATGAACACTCGCGGCGCCGACAAACTCCTCTCCAGCAAGTTCACCCTCGGCGCGGAAGGGTCCGTTGCTGCCGGCCCCGTCGGCCGCACCGCCACCGCGCAGACCGACGCCCAGATGCACGCCGAGATCCTCTCCTGGTCCCGTACGCAGGGCCTTTTCGCCGGCCTCGCCCTCGAAGGCGCAACCCTCCGCCAGGACCTCGATGACAACGCCTCTCTTTACGGGAAGAAGCTCGAAAACCGGCGCATTGTTACCGGACCGACCCGCATCCCGAAAGCGGCCGCCAAGCTCATCGGCCTGCTCAACAAATACTCGGCGCGCGAACGCACCTCGTCCAACGACTAACCCCGCAAGAAAGAAACCTAAAGTGACTACACTCCAACTCATCGGCGCATCCCTCTTGGCGTGCGCCGCCGCCACGGGCCAGGACTCCCAATCGGAAAACGCCGCCCGCATGGCCGCCGGCGCTCCGCCGATCTATCGCGTCAGTGTAACCTCCCGGACAGCCAAGGCCATCAACTACCAGCATCGCGGCGGCGCCACCAAAATCGACTTCCGCGGCACCGAACTCCTCCCCAAGGCTCGCGGCGAGGCCAAGGTTGAGAGCAAGCAGGGCTATATCGAAATCGAAGTCGAGTTCGATGACCTGCAGCCCGCCACCCGGAACGGCGCCGAATACCTGACCTATGTCCTGTGGGCCATCACCCCCGAAGGCCGCACTTCCAACCTCGGTGAAGTGCTTCTGAACGGCACCAAAAGCAAGTTGAACGTCACCACCAAACTCCAGGTCTTCGGCCTCGTCGTCACCGCCGAGCCCTACTTCGCTGTCACCCGCCCCAGTGACCTCATCGTCATGGAAAACGTCATCCGCCCGGACACCAAAGGCAAGATTGAGGAGATCGACGCGAAATACGAACTGCTGCAACGCGGCCAGTACGAACGCCTCGCCAACCCGCTTGCCCTCCAGGCTGACAAGAAGGTCCCTCTCGAACTCTATGAAGCCCGCAATGCCGTCAGCATCGCGCGGTCTATTGGCGCCAATACGTTCGCCTCGGAAACCTTCCAGAAGGCGGAGGCGAGCCTTGCCACCGCCGAAGCCTACCAGGCTCGGAAGGCCGGCAAAAAGCCCGTTATCATGTCGGCTCGTGAGGCTGTTCAGACTGCTGAGGATTCGCGCGCCATCGCCGTGAAGCGTCAGGATGAACTCGCTCTGGCCGCCGAACGCCAGGGATCGATCGATCGCGAAAACCGCGCTGAATCCGCCAAGGCCGCGGCCCAGTCGGAGACCGAACGTGTGTCCCGTGAGGCCGCGTTTGCCCGCCTCCATGCAGAAGCTGACTCCGAGAGGCTTACGCGGGAAAAGAACGCCCAGGCCGCTGCCGCCACCGCCGATGCGGATCGCGCCAAACGTGAGAGCGACGCGCGCCTCGCCGCCGCCGCCCTCGCCGCCGATCGCGCCAAGTTGGAAACCGATTCCGCACTGGCTACCGCCAAAATCGAGTCCGATCGCCTGAAGCTCGAAAGCGATGCCCGCGCCGCCGCGGATGCCGCCAAGGCCGCTTCCGACCGCGCCGCCAGCCGGGCGGCCCTCGAAGACGCCGCCAGACAGGTCGCCGCCCTCGAAGCCCAGAAGACCGCGCTTCGCGGCCAGTTACTGCAACAGTTCAACGCGATTCTCCAAACGCAGGACTCCGCGCGCGGCCTCATCGTGAACATGAGCGACGTCCTCTTCGACACCGCCAGTTCCAACTTGCGTCCGCTCGCCCGCGAGAAACTCGCTAAGGTCGCCGGAATCGTCTCCGGACACCCCGGCCTCCGCCTCGAAGTCGAAGGGCATACCGATAGCGTCGGCACCGACGAGTACAACCAGAAGCTGTCGGAAGCCCGCGGTGCCTCTGTCCGCGACTATCTGACGCAGGCCGGCATGGCCGCTTCGTCGGTAACTTCCAAGGGTCTCGGGGAAAATCAGCCCATCGCCACGAACGACACGGCCTCCGGCCGGCAGAAGAACCGTCGCGTCGAGCTCATCATCTCCGGGGAAGTGATTGGCACCCGCATCGGTACGCCGATCTCGGCCAGGTAACCAGCCATGGAACTCACTGACACCGCATGGAATGATTGGCTCCGCAAGGGCCGCGCCAGCGAACGGCGTCGCGCCGCTTTTCGCTGGCGGGCGGGGAAGTGGATCGGCGGCCTCGGGCTACTCACCGCTGCCGCCCTCTACTCCGACCGCATGCCCTACCAGGTTGCCGTCCGCAGCCTGGTGGCTATCGGAGCCCTGATTGCCATCGGCATCGCCCTCCGCCCCCGCCATCCGTCACTGGAGAAAGGAACCAAATGAACATCATCAAGAGGGAATATGCCGGGCTGGCGTTCGCCCCGGGAGACCAGGTCGTCCTGGCCCGCGGCAGCTACCAGGGGACGCCCGGCGTCTTCCTGCATCTCAATGCGGATCCCAATTGGGCCGACATTCGCGAACGCAACGGAGACGTGCGCCATCATCCCGTGGTATGGATGGCCCATGCGCCCCTCGCAGCCCTTCCGCCGCACCGCGATTTCGCGCGGCTCTCGAACACACCGGTTTTGCAGAGACGGGAAGCCTTCCCGCAGGCAGAGCTCGCCGCTTCCGGTGTCCCCTGGACAGTCGCGCACATTTCAGCCGGGCCTACGCAGGATTGACACGTTCGCCCCGTTGGACACTCAAGCAAACCGGCCTCCATTCATCAGGCCGGATGCGCGCCGCAGGCTCCCCTCGCTTAGCCTGCGGCGTTATTTTGCGCCCTTCACCAGGAAAAAATGATCGGCGCCGCGGCGAAGTGGGGTAGCGTAGGATGTACACCCACGCACTGTCCGTGCGTCTGCGAGTCCGGCACGATTCCGGATCCGCCGACCTTCTGGCCCCAAGTGGGGCCGCCCCTACGCCCTCCACCCGTTCGTAAACCCGCGAGCCGCTTGGCTCGCCTCCGAAAGTTCATCCTCCATGGCAAAACAGATCGTCTTCAGTGACCGCTCACGGCAGTCCATTCTCCGTGGCGTCAATCAGCTCGCCAACGCTGTGAAGGTCACTCTAGGACCCCGCGGCCGCAATGTCATTCTCGAGAAGAAGTTCGGCGGCCCCACCGTCACCAAGGACGGAGTCACCGTGGCCAGGGAGATTGAGCTGCTCGACCCGCTCGAAAACATGGGCGCCCAGATGGTCCGCGAGGTCGCCTCCAAGACCTCCGATGTCGCCGGCGACGGCACCACCACCGCCACGATCCTCGCCCAGTCTATCTATCGCGAGGGCATGAAGGCCGTTACCGCCGGCGCCAATCCCATGGCTCTCAAGCGCGGCATCGACAGGGCCGTCGAAGTGGCCGTCGAGGAGATCCACCGCCTCGCCTCCCCCGTCTCTGGCGACCGCATTGCCCAGATCGGACGCATCTCCGCCAACAGTGACTCTACTATTGGCGACGTGATCGCTGACGCCATGACCAGGGTCGGCAAGGACGGCGTCATCACCGTCGAAGAGTCCAACACCATGACCACATGCCTGGAAACGGTGGACGGCATGCAGCTCGATCGCGGCTACCTTTCCCCCTACTTCGCTACCGACGCCGAGGCGATGGTCTGCGTCCTACACGATCCCTACATCCTGATCCACGAAAAGAAGATCGGCGGCATGCGGGAACTGCTCCCCGTGCTCGAACAGATCTCGCGTGCCGGCAAGCCGCTGCTCATCATTTCTGAAGACGTCGAGGGCGAGGCACTCGCAACTCTCGTCGTCAACAAGCTCCGGGGCACTCTTAACGTCTGCGCCATTAAGGCACCTGGATTCGGTGACCGTCGCAAGGCCATGCTGGAGGACATCGCCATCCTCACCGCCGCCACTCCCATCATGGAGGAGACCGGCAGCCTGCTGGAATCCGTGCAACTCGCCGATCTCGGCCGTGCCAAACGCGTCAACATCGACAAGGACTCCACCACCATCATCGATGGCGCCGGCGCCCCGGAGCGCCTCGCCGCCCGTGTCAGCCAACTCCGCCGCCAGATCGAGGAGACCACCTCGGACTACGACCGCGAAAAACTCCAGGAGCGCCTGGCGAAGCTCGCCGGAGGAGTCGCCATCATTCGCGTCGGCGCCGCCACTGAGACGGAGATGAAGGAGAAAAAGGCCCGCGTCGAGGACGCGCTTCACGCCACCCGCGCCGCCATCGAAGAGGGCATCGTGCCTGGTGGCGGTATCGCTCTGCTCCGGGTCGCCATCGCACTCAAGGATCTGAGGCTGGAGGGCGACGAGCAGTTCGGCGTCGCCATCGTCCGCCGCGCTTGTGAGGATCCGCTCCGCCAGCTGGTTGTGAACTGCGGCACCGAAGGAGCAGTGGTTGTCGAAACCCTCCGCGAGCACACTGATCCGCACTTCGGCTTCAACGCCTACACCGGCGCCTATGAGGACCTCGTCCAGGCCGGCGTCATTGACCCCGCCAAGGTCACCCGTACCGCTCTCCAGAATGCCGCATCCATTGCTTCCCTGATGCTCACCACGGAGGCAATGATCGGCTCCGAGCGAGAGTCCGACGCAGCGGACGAGAGCGAATAGCCCCGTCATGGGACAGACCCGCGTCGGGTTCTTCGCCAAACGCTGCCCGCACTGCAAGTCGATCGAGTTCCGCGCAGTCGGCGCCCGCAATGTCCTGGAGCGGGGGGTGCAGTGGTTGCTGCAACCCTACCGCTGCGCCCTCTGCGGCCACCACTTTTTCCTCTTCCGCTGGAATACGCCCGCAACCGCGTAGGCTGAGATGGGCGTTTCTTTCGCTCTCACCCGATCTCCAGTCGGAAGCCGCGAATGGGCGGAGAACTGCAAATCATCTTTGCGGCCGACTCCGGCGGGGCCCCGGCCGTGCTTGGCATCCATCCGAATTCGATGCTACGCCTGATTAGCCAGCGCAGTCTGCCGCTGGAACTAAGCCGCTGGAACTCGCCGAGCACCGCTCCCGTCATGTCGCTGGAAGGGAGGATCCGGTCCATCCGCACCATTTGGGCCAGTTCCTGAACCCCTCCCTCGACGGCACACACGATACGCAACGGCTGGCCCTGCCCCGTAGCCACTCCGCATGCCATCAGCAGCTCTCCCACAGCCCGCGCGGTCCATTCGTTCCGTGTTCGACGGCTCGAGTACCACCGCTCAGCTTCTCATGGGGGTTAAACGCTTCGCCGCGTTGCGCAGTGATAGCTTATTGGCCGCCGATTTTTGCCGACTCATCTGTTCGGCGCGCGGCCCTGGCTTCCACTAATCGGTCGTCTGGTCGGGCTCATTCGCTTGGGCTGCAAGAAACGGGCTTGGCAGAGCTGCGCAAAGATCCTGGCGAGGCAATCGATGGGTTCGACCAGAGAGCGACTCTGTGGATGTCGTGAGCGACTAGCAGGAAGCTACGAGGCAAGTCAGTCGTTAGGACGGTTTCACCAAAGGCAAGATCGGCTCCAAATTGGTTACAATTTTGGTTACAGTCCGGTGCGGTGAATCGGGAAACGGCCGCTAAATCATTGATTCTAATACCTTAGGTGGCTATGGGTACGAAATCGTCGAACCCCAATGTGCTGTAACCAAAATATTTCGTTTATAATCAGTGACTAAAGAAAATCTGCGCCGAATTGGTTACAGTCCTGCAGGTGCTTTGGTTGCAGCTACGTCATTTAGAATCAGGTGGTTGCGGGGGCAAGATTTGAACTTGCGACCTTTGGGTTATGAGCCCAAACGTTTGATTGCCCTGTGTTCCCCCGGGGGACCCCGGATGACCCGAAATTGTTGATTCCATTGCCCTACGCTGCCCTGGCGTGCCCTCAGTTTGGTTACAAA
>CAZWDD010000214.1:0-9537 GCA_964632345.1 uncultured Solibacteraceae bacterium
CCGGGCCTCGCGGATAACGGCGCCGATGCGGTTCAGGTCCAGCCGGCCGTCCACGCCCTCCCCGTGATGAATGTTCCAGGTGAGCACCCGTAACTCGCACGCGAGAGATGGCATCATAATAAGGGAAAGCGCTGCTAGGAGTCGCATCTCCCGCTATTGTCGCGCTTTGCGGCACGCGGCGGGAACGTGAGAGACTAGCTTTGTGAAAATCCATTCCCAAGGGACAGCGGGAGCCGCGGTATGAAATTTGTGCACGGTATCGTTCTGGCGTTGATGTTCTCGGTGATGATCTATGTGGTCAATCGGGACATGGCCCGGCAGGACTTCGGCGCGGCGAAGGCGCCGGTTTCGGCCGGGTTGGTGCCGGCGGCGTACGCGGCTGAGGACCAGACGGCGAAGATGGACTGGCGCATGCTGCGGGAATTGAACTACCGCACGGGCAAGGTGTCTCCATCGCTGAAGGCGCTGGACGGGAAGATGGTGAAGATTCCCGGCTACATGGTGCCGCTCGAAGACGATTCCGAAGTGGTGACCGAGTTCCTGTTGGTGCCGTACGTCGGCGCGTGTATCCACACCCCGCCGCCGCCGCCGAACCAGATCGTACAGGTGAAGATGAACAACCAGAAGAAGGTAAAGATGAGCTTCTGGGACCCGGTGTGGGTGCATGGGAAGTTGGAAATCGCCACGGTGAAGAGCCCGTATGGCGACGTTGGTTTCCAGTTGGCCGGAATACAAATCGAACCTTACAAGGACGAATAAACGATGCGCGCAGCGATTGTCTTTTTCGCCGTTTGTGCCCTGCTTCCGGCGCAGACCCGCAGCCGGAAGGCGCACGAGCATGGGTCCGCCAAGTTGAATATCGCCTTTGAGACGACGAAGGGTGCGCCGAAAGGGGTGATGGAGTTTGAAGCCCCGGCGGAGAGCATTGTCGGGTTTGAGCATGAGGCGAAATCCGCGGCGGACAAGGCGAAGCAAACGGCGGCGCTGAACACACTGAAGACGCGCATTGCGGAGGTGGTGATCTTCCCGGCGGCTTCGGCCTGCCGGATTACGAACAAGAGCATGAAGGTGGAAGGCGGCCATCACGACAAGAAGGCCGGCGCCAAACACGAGGAGCACAGCGAGGTGCACGCGGAGTTCGACATCGCCTGCGCGAAGCCGCTGGCTGGCGGCGAGATCCGGTTCGGCTTCAGCAAGGTATTCCCGAAGGTGCATGACGTCGATGTGGCGTTGCTGGCCGGCGAGCAGCAGTTGAGCGTGGAAGTCGAGCACGACAAGGGCGTCCTGAAGATCGCGAAATGAGCGAGGCAACGGCGGCGATCCGGCTCACCGGACTTCGCTTCTCCTACGGCAGGGGTCCGGAGGTGTTGCGCATTCCCACCATGGAGGTGGCGGCGCGGGAGAAGGTATTCCTGTTCGGCCCAAGCGGCAGCGGAAAGACGACGCTGCTCGGCGTTCTGGCCGGCGTACTGGCAGGCTACGAAGGAACGGTCGAAGTGCTAGGGCGCGACGTCGGGAAGCTATCCGGCTCGCAGCGGGACGCTTTCCGCGGATCGCATCTCGGCTACATCTTTCAGCTCTTCAACTTGATTCCGTATCTGTCGGTGGTGGAGAACATCACGTTGCCCTGCCGGCTGAGCACGGAACGGAGGGCACGGTTGAAGGGCGCGTCGATGGAAGCCGCGGCGCAGGACGTCGCCAAACGGCTGGGAATCGGGGACCTGCTGCACAAACCGGTGACGAACCTCAGCGTGGGACAGCAGCAGCGGGTGGCGGCGGCACGATCGCTGCTGGGAACGCCGGAGTTGATCATTGCCGACGAGCCCACCTCGTCACTCGACTACGACCATCGCGAAAAGTTTCTGGAGTTGCTGTTCGAGTGTTGCCAGGCGGCCGGGTCCACGCTGCTGTTCGTCAGCCATGACCGGTCCTTGATGCACCTGTTCGACCGCCAACTCTCCCTTCCCGAAATCAACAAGGCGGGCTCGTAAATGCTGCTCCTATCCCTCGCCTACCACTCGCTGAAGAACCGGAAACTGACCACAGGTCTGACCGTTTTCTCCATCGGGCTGAGCATTGCGCTGCTGATCGGCGTGGAGAATGTCCGGGTGGGCGCCCGGGAGAGTTTCGCCAACACAATCAGCCAGACGGACCTGATTGTCGGGGCTCGCGGCGGCTCCCTGCAACTGCTGCTGTACTCGGTGTTCCGCATCGGGCAGGCGACGAACAACATCACCTACGAAACCTACGAGCACTGGAAGAAGCACCCAGCCGTGGCGTGGACGATTCCCTACTCGTTGGGCGACAGCCACCGCGGGTTCCGCGTGGTCGGCACAACCGAGGAGTTCTACAAGCACTACCGCTTCCGGCGCGACCGTTCCATTACCTTCGACTCGGGCCGAGCACCGTCCGATGTCTTCGAGGTTGCGCTGGGCTCGGACGTGGCCCGGACCCTGGGCTACAAGACGGGCGACAAGATCGTCATCACCCATGGCGTTGCCGCCGCTGGCGGGCGAGGGATTCTCGACCATGGGGACAAGCCGTTCACCGTCACCGGCGTGCTGACCAAGACCGCAACGCCCGTCGACCGGTCTCTCTACATTCCGCTGGAAGGGATCTCCGCCGTTCACATCGATTGGTCCGACGGCGCGCCACCGATGCCCGGCGAAGAGGTGCCGGCCGAGAAGATCACCAAAGAGTCGGTGAAGATCGATCAGATCACGTCGTTCCTGTTACGCAGCAAGTCCCGTATCGATACGCTTCGCCTGCAACGCGAGATCAGCACCTACAGCGAGGAACCCCTGCAGGCCATCATTCCCGGCCTTACGCTGCAAGAGTTGTGGCGGACCATCGGTTACGCCGAGGACGCGCTGACCGTGGTGACATTCTTCGTCATCGTCGTTGGATTGCTGGGTATGCTGGTTTCCCTCTACACGTCTCTCAACGAGCGGCGCCGGGAGATGGCCATTCTACGCGCTGTGGGCGCCGGCCCGGTGAAGATCATCTCCCTGCTGGTGTTGGAATCGTTCCTGTTGAGTATTGCCGGGTGCGCGCTGGGGTTGGGAATCGTCTATGCACTGAGCGCGACGTTCCAGCCGGTGGTGGAGCAGCACTTCGGCCTCTACGTCCCCATTCAGGCCCCGACGGTGACGGGCTGGATCTACCTGGGCGCGGTGGCTGTGGCCGGGTTACTCATCGGTTTCATCCCCGCGTGGAAGGCGTACCGGAATACGCTCTCCGATGGACTCAGCGTTCGCCTGTAACCGGCGCTTGCATTACAGCTGAGAGAGTGTTATCAAATTAGAGTACTCGTATATGTCGGCGGAAAACAGCGGAAGCAGCAATCTGGTTTTGGATCGGTATGGCATGGCGTTGTCGCTGGGGTGCGCCGTGCATTGCGCGGTATTGCCGGTGGCGATGGGAGTGCTTTCCGCGTCCGGCTTGTCCTGGGTGGCAGGGGAAGAGTTTGAGTGGGCGATTCTGGCCTGCACGTTTTTGCTTGGGTCCTGGCGGCTGGTGAAGAGTTTTGTGGCGCATCGGAATCCCATTTCGCTATATCTATTCGGAATGGGGTTGGTGTTCTTCGCGGCAGCGAAGTTGGACCTGGTGGAGTTCCCCTACAGCGAAGCATGGTTGATGACGCTGGGGGGGCTATCGGTCGCCGCAGCACATTTCCGAAACCTGCGCCTTTGCGCCTGTTGCCACGCACACTGACGTGGATGAGGCGGCCGAGTTCCGCGGGCTGCTGAGCCGGTTGCGGCTTCCGGTGATCGGTGCGCCGCTATTCCTGATTTCCCATCCGGAACTGGTACTGGCGCAGTGCAAGGCTGGAGTAGTAGGGTCGTTCCCTTCCCTCAATGCGCGTCCGGTAGCGCAACTCGATGAGTGGCTGCACCAGATTCGGGAGGAGTTGGCGGACTGGGACGCGGCACACCCGGACCGGATGGCGGCGCCGTTCGCCGTGAACCTGATCGTGCACCGGAGCAACCAGCGGTGGGAGCAGGATCTGTCCTTATGCGTGAAGCATCGGGCGCCGATTGTCATCACCTCGCTCGGAGCGCGGGAGGAGGTGAACCAGGCCGTTCGCGGCTACGGCGGGATCACGCTGCACGATGTAATCGACAACCGGTTCGCGCGCAAGGCCATCGAGAAGGGCGCCAGCGGCCTGGTGGCGGTGGCGGCGGGCGCTGGTGGGCACGCGGGGACGCTGTCTCCGTTCGCGCTGGTGAGCGAGATCCGGCAGTGGTTTTCGGGACCGCTGGCGGTCTCCGGCGCAATCGCCACGGGAGCATCGATTCTCGGCGCACTGGCCATGGGCGGAGACGCCGCCTATATCGGCTCCGCCTTCATCGCCACCGATGAGGCCAACGCCGAGGCTCGCTACAAGCAGATGATCGTGGAATGCGGAGCGGGTGACATCGTTTATACCGATCTGTTCACCGGCGTGCATGGTAACTACCTGCGGCCTTCGATTGCGGCGGCGGGCCTGGATCCGGATCGATTGCCGCATGGGGACCGGGCCACGATGGACTTCGGCGGCGGGTTCAAGGCGTGGCGCGACGTGTGGGGAAGCGGACAGGGAATTGGAGCGGTGCGGGAGAAAGCGCCGGTGGCGGCGTTGATCGATCGGTTGGAGGGGGAGTTTGAACGGGCGAGGGGGGAATTGGCCGGCAGATTGGATAGAGGGAAGGCCCGTTAACCGGGCCCTCCCACCGGAGGATTGGTTTAGTAGCGGCCGCCGCCGCCACCGCCGCGGCGACGATTCCCGAATGAGGAACCGCCACGGTTGCCGCCGCCGCCGCTGCGCTCTTCCCGCGGGCGGGCTTCGTTCACGTTGATGGCGCGGCCATCGAGCTCACAGCCGTTCAGATCGTTGATGGCGCGGTCGCCTTCGTCGTTGTTCGGCATCTCAACGAAGCCGAAACCGCGGGACTGGCCCGAGTCACGGTCCGTGACGATGCTGACACGGTCGACGGAACCGTAGGATTCAAACAGGGACCGGACGGACCCTTCAGTGGCCCCAAAGCTGAGGTTCCCAACAAAAATATTCTTCATGATTGTCCTTTCAGATTTGCAGAGCAGCGAATCGCAGCAAAATCAGACAAGGACGGAGGAACCGAATTATCGAACGATGCTAAAACTGGCAGGCTGGCAAATACCTCCTTGACTTTAGCACACCGGATCGCCTAACGTTCCTTCATCATGCAACGCCGAACTTTTCTGTCCACCGCCGCCGCGCCCCTGTTCGCCGCCGGAGAGCCGAAACGAATCGCCGCGATCATCACCGAATACCGGCCGAATTCGCATGCCGACGTGGTGATCGGCAAGTACCTGGAGGGCTATAAACAGAACGAGCAGCCGCCCTATCCGCGCTCAAAGATCGTTTCAATGTTTACAGAACAGGTGCCGAAAACAGACCTGAGCCGGGGCATGGCCCGGAAGCACAATGTGCCTTTGTTCCGCACGGTAGGGGAGGCGCTGACGCTGGGCGGCGACAAACTGGCCGTCGACGGCGTGATCCTGATCGGCGAGCATGGCGACTACCCGATGAACGATAAGGAGCAGAAGCTCTATCCGCGTTTCGAGATGTTCCTGAAGATCACCGACGTGTTCCGGCAGAGTGGGCGGTCCGTGCCGGTGTTTAATGACAAACACCTTTCGTGGAGTTGGCGGCAGGCGAAGCGGATGGTGGAGATCTCGCGGGAACTGAAATTCCCCATGCTGGCAGGATCCTCGGTTCCGGTGGCATGGCGCGTGCCGGCCATCGACGTCCCCTTCGGCGCGCGGCAGACGCATGCGGTGGCCATTTCCTATAGCGGCCTCGATATCTACGGCTTCCATGTGCTGGAGGCGCTACAGTCGTTGACCGAGCGGCGCCGCGGCGGGGAAACCGGCGTCCGCACCGTGCAGTGCTTGCAGCGGGAGGCGTGTTGGAACTTTATCGATCAGAGCGGCTGGGCACGCCGGTTGTTCGACCGTGCGCTGCGCCACAGCAACACGCGCAAGCCGGGCGACCCGAAGGCACTCGTGAAGGATCCGACGGTGTTCGTCATCGAGTATGCCGACGGACTGCAGGCTGCCGCGTTCCTGATGACAGGACTGGTGGAGGACTTTACCAACGCAGTGCAACTCGACGGCCAGGCCGAGCCCGTCTCCATGCTGATGAACCTGCAACCCGGCCGGCCGTATCATCACTTCGCCTGCCTAGTGCAGAAGATCGAGGAAATGTTCGAAACCGGCCGTTCGCCCTACCCCGTGGAGCGGACCATGCTGACCAGCGGCATCCTGGACTTCGCTCTGGAGTCACGCTTCCAGGGCTACCGGAAACTGGCCACGCCGGAGTTGGAGAAGGTGCGGTATCAAACGGCGAACCGGTCGCACTTCTACACCGAGGGATGGAGCTGACGGCGGTTTGTTGACAACCCCCAAAGCGGTGTGAAAACATTTTCACATCTCGTCGCCAATGACTCCTCGCCTGACTCTCTTCCTCCTGGCGCTGCCGCTCGTGGCCGAGCCGGTCCCGAACTTCAATCCCATTCAGAAAAAGTGGTGGGCCATTCAACCGGTGACCGCCCAGACGCCGCCCGCGCTCGACGAGGCTGGACGGCAGTGGGCGAAGAACGAAATCGACCACTTCATCTATGAAAAACTGAAGGCCAAGGGCATCCGGCCGGCGCCGCCCGCGAGCCGCCAGACCTTCATCCGGCGCGTGACGCTGGACCTGACCGGCCTGCCACCCACCCCGGCCGAGGTGCAGGAGTTCCTGACCGACACCAAACCGGGTG
Source organism: uncultured Solibacteraceae bacterium (assembly GCA_964632345.1). Lineage (GTDB taxonomy): Bacteria > Acidobacteriota > Terriglobia > Bryobacterales > Bryobacteraceae. Next base: position 6,786 of record CAZWDD010000214.1, read on the forward strand.
CCGAGGAGCGGCTGGTGGACCGGTTACTGGCCAGCCCCCGGTACGGGGAGCGGTGGGGCCGCCACTGGCTGGACGTGGTCCGCTACGCCGATTCTGATGGCTTCAAACAGGACGACACGCGCCCGAACATGTGGCGCTATCGCGATTGGGTCATTCAGTCATTCAATGAGGACAAGCCGTTCAACCGGTTTGTACGCGAGCAGATCGCCGCCGACGAACTCTACCCGGGCGACACGAAGGCGCTCCCCGGGCTTGGATACCTGCGGCTGTTTGAGGACGAGTTCAACCAGGCCAACATCCGGCTGCGCCGGCAGGAACTGCTGAACGATGTGACCGACAATACGGCGTTTGCGTTTCTGGGCATCACGCTGGGATGCGCGCGTTGCCACGATCACAAGTTCGACCCGCTGCTGCACAAGGACTACTACCGGCTGCAGGCGTTCTTCGCCAATATGAAGATCGATGACGAAGCGCCGCACGCCAGCGCCGCCGAAGTGGCCGCGTACCGGGCGCAGATGGCAAAGTATCGCGAGGCCGCCAAACCGGTGCTCGACAAGATCGATGCGCTTTTGGAGCCGGCGCGCGCCAAGTATCGCAAGGAGTACACCGAGCGATTTCCGGAGGAGGTGCAGGAGGTCATCCTGAAGCCGGCCTCCGCGCGCACACCGATGGACTGGCAGATCTATCACAAGGCCATCACGCAGGTGGAGGTGCCGGACGATACGGTGGCGGCAAGAAAGCTCGATGCGGCCGGGAAGGCGAAATACAAGGAGTTGCAGGCGGAACTGGAAGGATTCCGGCACCTGCGGCCGGCGCCGCTCCCGCTGTTGCAGGTGATGCGGGACCAGGACATTACGGCGCCTCCGACGCATGTTCTGAAGGCGGGCGCAGTCGATGCGCCGCTGGAAGAGGTGACGCCCGGCTGGCTGTCGATCCTCGATCCGAACCCGGCGCAGGTGAACCCAATCCCCACGTTGAACTCCTCGGGCCGCCGTACCGCGCTGGCCAACATACTCGCCGATGCGAATAACCCACTTTCGACGCGCGTGATCGTCAACCGCATCTGGCACCATCACTTCGGCCGCGGCATCGCCGGGAACCCGAACGACCTTGGCCTAATGGGCGAGCGGCCGACTCACCGCGAACTGCTGGACTGGCTGACGAAAACGTTCACCAGCGGCGACAAGTGGAGCATCAAGACGCTGCACCGGCGCATTCTGCTAAGCGCCACCTACCGGCAGTCGTCCGAATTCCGTGAAGAGGCTGCCGCCGTCGACAAGGACAACAAATTGCTCTGGCGCTATCCGCGCCGGCGGCTGGAATCGGAGGCGATCCGCGATTCGATGTTGGCCGTTTCCGGCCTGCTGGACCGGACGATGGGCGGACCAGGCGTATTTCCGGCCGTGCCTCCGGGAACAGAGATTCAGGAGGGCCGGCACTGGCGCAAGTCCACCGGCGATGCCGATGAGAACCGGGCCAGCGTCTACATCTTCGCGCGCCGTCTGGTCCGGTATCCGATGCTGGAGAGCTTCGACTCTCCGCTGGCTTTTGAAAGCTGCGGACGGCGGCAGGAGACGGTGACGCCGGACCAGGCGTTGGAGTTGATGAACGGGTCGGCCACCGGGCGGTTTGCTCAGGCCCTGGCCCGGCGCGTCGCCAATGACGCCGGCCAGAGTGAGACCGCGCTGGTAGAGCGGGCCTTCCGGCTCACGCTGGGCCGGGCGCCCACGGCATCGGAGATCACGCGCAGCCAGGAGTTTTTGTCAAAACAAACCCGAATTGCCGGCAGCGCCGGCGCGGCTCTGGATGACCTCTGCCTGTCGCTGCTGAGTTCGAGCGAGTTCCTCTACATCGATTAACCCCATGTCTTCCCACATCGAATGCACCCGCCGCGCCCTGCTGCGCGGAGCCGGCAGCGGACTTGGCGCCATGGCCATGGCCGCCATGATGGCCGAGGACTCCCAGGCCGCGGTGGTTCACGACCCCACGGTTCCGCGCAAGCCGCACCACGCGCCGAAGGCCAAGGCGGTGATCTTTCTCTTCATGGAAGGTGCGCCTTCGCACATCGATCTGTTCGACCCGAAACCGAAGTTGAACGAACTCCACGGGCAGCCGATGCCGGCCAGCTTTGGCCGCCCGATCACGGCGATGGGTACGGCGAACAACACACTGATGGGCAGCCCGCGGCAGTGGAAGCAGCATGGCAAAAGCGGGATCTGGATTAGTGAACTGTATCCGCACATTGCGAAACACGCCGATAAACTGGCGGTTTTGCGCTCGTGCCAATCGAACGGGTTGAACCATGCGGGCGGGGTCAGCCAGATGAATACGGGAGATATTCTTTCGGGCCGCCCGTCGTTGGGCGCCTGGGTGACCTATGGCCTCGGCACGGCAAACAAGAATCTGCCCACGTTCGTCAGCATGATCGATGAACGGGAGCCCTTTGGGAATGCCAAGAACTGGGGCTCCGGATTCCTGCCGGCCGTGTACCAGGGCACGCTGTTCCGCCAGGGGCCGAACCCGATTCTGAATACGAAGCTGCCGCCGGGACAGACCGACGAACGGCAGCGCGCGCGGCTTGCGTTTCTGGAAGCGCAGAACCGCGAATACGCCGTGGGCCGTGAGGACGACACGACGCTGGAGGCCCGCATCCGCAGCTTTGAGTTGGCCTACGCGCTGCAGAAATCCGGCCCCGAGGTAGTGGACCTTTCCACCGAGACCGAGGAGACGAAGTCGCTCTACGGCCTCGATA
>CAZWDD010000215.1:0-9491 GCA_964632345.1 uncultured Solibacteraceae bacterium
CTCACGCTGGGCGACAACCGCAAGGTTGACTTCTCCCGGGCAATGATCTTCATGACCTCCAACCTCGGCGCAACCGAAATGAGTTCCATTTTGAATCCCAAAGTGGGATTCGGACTCCACGCACTGGCCGGCGCCGTGGAGGCGGCGGAAATCGACGACAAGGCTTCGGCCAAAATCGCCCGCAGCGGCACAGAGGCCGCGCGCAAGAAGTTTACACCCGAGTTCATGAACCGCCTCGATAAGGTGGTGGTCTTCCAACCGCTCGGCCAGCTGGAACTGCGCCGGATTCTGGAGATTGAACTCAAGCAGGTCCAGCAGCGGATCTTCTCCGCCTCCGCGGAACGCTCCTTCGTCTTCCAGACCACGGAATCCGCCAAGGATCACCTGATGAGTGAAGGAATCGACGCCCGTTATGGAGCCCGCCACCTGAAACGCTCCATCGAGCGCCTGCTGGTGCAGCCGCTCTCGAATCTGATCGCCACCGGACAGATCCGGCCGGGCGATCTGGTGCGGATCGACTTCGAGGACGACGCCCTCCAATTCCACCGGGAACAGGAAGGAATGTCGCCGGCGGCGATGGTGGAATTCGGCGAAATGGCAGAGGTCCTACCTCCGGCAGCAGCAACGGCCGCAGCCATCTTCGAGAACTCCCGCGGACAGATTGCCAAGTCCTCCCGCCGCAGCTGATACAGAACTGAAATCCCTGCGGCCGGGATGTTACCGTGAAGAGGTAGTTCATTTGCGGTAAAAGGAGACCGGCCCTCTGAAAACGTCAGAAATCGTCCGCGCTTGGGGAAAAATTCTCAAAGGACAAGCACCCTCGTTATCGATCGAAGTCACGCGCGAGTGCCCTTTAAGATGTCCTGGCTGCTACGCGTACGACGATAATCATCTCGGTGGCGAGACCACGCTTCGCCAACTCCGGGATCGTAAGGGGCAGGAACTTGTCGACGGGGTCCTCGAAATCGTCGACCGCCACAAACCACTTCACCTTTCCATCGTTGGCGGCGACCCCCTGGTCCGTTATCGCGAGATGGAAGAGGTCATCCCGCAAATCCTCGCGCGCGGCGTCCATGTGCAGTTGGTCACCAGTGCCTTCCGGCCTCTGCCGGAAAAATGGGCGAATGTTCATGGCCTCAACGTCGTCGTCTCCATCGACGGTCTGCAGGAGGAACACGACGTCCGCCGTACGCCGGCCACCTATGACCGCATCCTGAAGAACATCGTGGGCCAGAACATCACCATCCACTGCACCATCACCGCGCAGATGATGCAGCGCGACGGATACCTCCGGCAGTTCATGGAGTTCTGGGCGCCCCGGCCCGAAATCAAGCGGGTGTGGTTTTCCATTTTCACCCCGCAGCGCGGGGATAAGCTGGACGAAATCCTCTCCGACGCAGAGCGCCGCAAGGCGGTCACCGACATGATCGAACTGCGGAAACAGTTCCCCAAGCTCGACATGCACCCGCGCCTGATCGAGGAATATCTGGCCCCGCCGCAATCGCCCGAAGAGTGCATCTTCGCGCAGACCACCAAGACCATCTCCGCGGACCTCACCACCTCCATCGAGCCCTGCCAGTTCGGCGGCGACCCCGACTGCGGACAGTGCGGCTGCATCGCGTCGGCCGGCCTGAAGGCAATTGCCGATCACAAACTAGGCGGAGTGGTTCCGATCAGCGCCATCTTCAAGGCGTCGATTGCGATCGGCCGGATGGTGTCCGGGAATCAGCCGGCGGCGGCTCGCCCGAAGGCGGATTTCCCGATCCTGCGCTAGCGCCCCCCAACCGGCGCTGCACCCAGCGCTTCGCGGTTCGCAGAGAGCGGCCGGTGGCCCCGGCCGCCGTTCCCAACACCGAACCGGATTCATTCTGCGCCCGGCCCATGCCGTTCAACGCGTGATTGCCGCCCAGGATCACCGATTGCACCGGCACGCGCGCCGGGTCCAGGAAACGTACTCCCTTCCGATCGATCTGCGCCACCACATGCGGCGGAAAATCGCTCCGGAACTTCCTGGCAAACGGCCACTCAGAAGACGCGGTCCAGACAGCCCCATTCAGCGGCGCGTCCGCCTCGCCAACATTCACGACAGCGGCAACATCCAACTCCTTGAGCGACCGACGGCAGTCGTCGCCGCCGCACCCGCGACGGCACGCCGCTTCGCTCAGGAATGAACCGTGCTTGCCGTGGGACACCCACACCGTCGCCCCGCGGTCCACCGCCGCGAGCGTCGAGGCCCTGGCGCCGTGACCCACATCGCAGACGGTGTCCTGATGCGCCGCCGCAAACCACAGCACGGCCCTGCCGTCCCGCACTAGTACCGATACGTGTTCCACATCCCACGGGTGGCTCATCCGCCCGCAGTCCGCCGTCCACAAATGGAAATACTGCAGTTCCATGTCATTCCCGTTTGGGAACGCGCGGCCGTAGATAACGGGGACACCGGGCAGCGCCGCGGGGTTCGGACTGCCGGCCTGCATCGCCACGGGCCGGACGGCGCAGTCCGAAGGACTCACCAGAAACCGGGGCAGGAACTGCTCCAGCAGGCGCTGTTCAATGGCATCGTCGAGGCCATCGCGGTCCAGATCCGCTCCATCTACGGTGGAAAGGCCCACGGTCAGGCAGAACAGCACTGTTACAAAAGATAGGTACACCGCTGGGGGCATCTTATCAGACACCCCCGAGCGGTCGTTCCATTAGCGGCCGGTCTTGCGGGGTCCGCGGAACTTGTTCTTGTTGCCGAAGCTGCGCGGGCCGCTTTCCTTGTGGTGCGAAGCCCCGCCGGTGGCCCAGGAAGGAGGCGCCGAGCGAACCTTCTTCCGCGCGACCGGCTGCATGGCGGGCGGAACGATGGTCGCCTTCGCAAACTCCGGCCGCGGCTCCGGCATCGGATCGATTTCGCCGATCTGCATGCGGTTGAGCTGAATGCTCAGAGCCCGCTCCAGTTTCTTCACTTCATTGCGTTCCTGGCGCGTTCCGAAGGTGTGGGCAATGCCGCGCGAGCCGGCACGTCCGGTGCGGCCTACGCGGTGAATAAAGTCCTCGGGAACCATCGGCAGATCGAAGTTGACGACATGCGAGATCCCGTCGACGTGAATGCCGCGGGCGGCCACGTCCGTAGCCACCAGCACGCGATAGTCACCTTGCTGAAAACCGGACAACGCCCGGTTCCGCTGGCCCTGCGTGCGGTCCCCGTGAATGCTCGTCGCTTTCACGCCGACCCGCGCCAGGCGCTTGGCCAGACGCTCCACGCCGTGGCGCGTGCGGGCAAAGACCAGGAACGAACCCTGTTCGCGGCCCAGCATATGGTGCAGCAGTTCCACCTTCCGGTCGTGCTCCACTTCATAGAAGTGCAGGTCGACGTTATCGGTGGGCTTGGTCGTCGGTCCCAGCGAGAGGCGCACCGGGTTGTTCAGATACTGCGCGATCAGCTTGGAGGCCGTCGGCTCGATCGTCGCCGAAAAGAACAGCGTCTGGCGCTGCTTCGGCATCTGTCCCAGGATCTGTTGGAGGGCCGGCAGGAAGCCCATGTCGAGCATCCGGTCCCCTTCGTCCAGGATCACGTGGCCTACCTGCCCGAGGTTCACCAGGCGGCGGTCCAGGAAGTCGCACAACCGGCCCGGCGTGGCAATCACCACCTGCGCGCCGCGGCGCAGCGCATTCAACTGTGCGCCCTCGGCCATGCCACCCACCACGGTGGCGGCGCGAAATCCGGTCCCGATGGCGACCTCTTCAAACTCCCGCGCGATCTGGATGGCCAGTTCCCGCGTCGGGCTAAGGATCACCGCACGGGGGCCGGCGGCCTTCGCCGTCGCAGGCTGCGACAGCATTTTTTCAAGCAGGGGCAGAACGAAGGCAAGGGTCTTGCCCGTTCCGGTCTGGGCGGTGGCGACCACGTCGTGGCCCGCCAGCGCCGGGGGGATGGCTTTCGATTGGACGGGCGTCGGAACAGAGTAGCCCTTCTTATTCAGGTTGCCCAGGAGAACCGTGGACAACGGCAGTTCGGAAAAATGTGTCATTGAGTGTTTCTTGAAAGGCGAAGTCAGATCAACGATCCAACTGTCGGCCTCGCAAGAAAGAAGGGCGAGGAGGGAATGCGGGAACGGGGTTGACTTCTAAATCCTTTCAAGTATAGCACGCACCACGCAAGGCAGGTGGAACCCGCAAGACAGGCCGGGTCCGTGCTGTACTGAGATAGATGGAAACGCATGGCACCGCCGTCTTTTCCGCTTGCGCCGTCACGAAGGTCTATGACATGGGCGAAGTGCAGGTCCATGCGCTACGCGGAGTGGACTTGGAACTGTACGCCGGCGAAATGATGGTGTTGCTCGGCCCATCGGGCAGCGGCAAGTCCACTTTGCTCAACATCCTTGGCGGCCTCGACCGCGCTACGGGCGGAACCGTCCTCTACCGTTCGCTCGATATCACCCGCGCCAGCGAAAAGCAGTTGACGCAGTATCGCCGCAGCCACGTCGGGTTCGTCTTCCAGTTCTACAATCTCATCCCCAGCCTGACGGCGCTGGAAAACGTCGCCGCCGTTACCGAAATCGCCGACCACCCGATGAAGCCCGCCGACGCACTGGCTCTCGTCGGGCTAGCCGATCGCATGCACCACTTCCCTTCCCAGCTCTCCGGCGGCCAGCAGCAGCGCGTTGCCATTGCGCGCGCCATCGCGAAACGGCCCAGCGTGCTGCTCTGCGATGAGCCCACCGGCGCGCTCGATTCGGAAACAGGCGTCGTGGTGCTTGACGCCATCGACAAGGTGAATCGCGAACTCGGTGCCGCCACCGCCGTCATCACGCACAATGCCGACATTGCGCGCATGGCCGACCGCGTCGTCCACATGAGCAACGGCCACGTCTCGCATGTCGAACGCAACGCAGACCGCAAGAGCCCGAAAGAGCTCCACTGGTAGCAATGCTCAGCGCGCTCGACCGAAAGCTATTCCGGGACTTGTGGGGCGTGCGCGGACAGGTCATCGCCATCTCCTGCGTCCTGGCCGGGGGCATCGCCACTTACGTGATGTCGGCCTCCACCCTGGAGACGCTCGAACGCACGCAGGCGCAGGTCTACCGCGAGTTCCGGTTCCCCGACCTTTTCGCCGCGCTGAAGCGCGCCCCGGCCGGCCTGGCCGACCGCATCGCCGCAATTCCCGGCGTTCAAGCGGTCGAAACCCGCGTTGTCGCCCCGGCCAATATCGAGCTGAACGGCTACGGCCAGCCCATCTCCGGCCAGGTCGTCGCACTTCCGCACGGGCAAGGCCGGTTCAACCTGCTCCACCTCCACGCCGGCCGGCTTCCCGAGCCGGGCCGCGACCGTGAGGCCCTGGTCAGCGACGGGTTCGCCAAGGCCCACAAGCTCCAGCCCGGCTTCTCCCTTCAGGTCACCATCAACGGCCGCCGCCAGCGGCTCGACGTGGTCGGCGTCGCCTCAACCCCCGAGTTCATCTACCAACTCGCGCCCGGCTCCATCGTCCCGGACTTCAAAACCTACTGCATCCTCTGGATGAACGCCCCCCCGCTCGAAGCCGCTTACAACATGACGGGCGCCTTCAACCAGCTGTCGGCCACTCTGCAGCGTGGCGCGCGCGTCGAGGACGCAGTCACGGCCGTCGACGCGATTCTCCGCACCTATGGCGGCCTCGGCGCACATGGCCGCAAAGATCAGGTCTCCCATCGCTTTCTCACCGAGGAGTTCAAGCAGTTGACCATGATGGCCACACTGTTTCCCGCCATCTTCCTCGCCGTGGCCGGGTTCCTGCTCAACGTCGTCGTCAGCCGCCTGATGGCCACGCAGCGCGGCCAGATCGCCACCCTCAAGGCCTTCGGCTATACGACGGCCGCGCTCGTCTGGCACTTCCTGAAATTCACCGCCGTCATCGTCTTCACCGGCACGGCGCTGGGCATCGCCGCCGGGTGGTGGATGGGCCGCGGCATGGCCAGCCTCTACATGGATGTCTATCGCTTTCCCTACATGGCCTACGAACTGCGCCCCGCCGTCGTCGCCACCGCATTCGGCATCAGCGCTGTGGCTGCCGGCGCCGGCACGCTCTACGCCGTGTGGAAAGCCAACCGCGAATCGCCCGCCGTCGCGATGCAGCCGGAGGCCCCGGGCATCTACCATCGCGCGTTCCTGGAATTCCCCTGGTTCTCCCAGCCCACGCGCATGATAATCCGCAACGTCCAACGCCGCCCCGTCAAGGCCTTCCTGTCGATTGCTGGCGTGGCGATGTCCACCGCCATCCTCGTTCTCGGCGGCTTCTGGAACGACGCCGTGGACCACATGGTCTTCGTTCAACTCCGCCGCGCCCAGCTCGACGACGTTACCGTCACCTTCATCGGCCCCGTCTCCGCCCGTGCTCTCTACTCCCTCCGCGGCCTGCCCGGCGTTACCTATGTGGAACCCACCCGCGCCGTCCCCGCCCGGTTCCGCTTCGAGCAACGCACCTACCGTACCGCGCTGCAGGGCATGGAACCCGATGGCCGGCTGCGGCGCCTGCTCGATACGAAGCTGCAACGCGTTCGGCTACCCGAGGAAGGAATCGTCCTCACAGACCATCTGGCCACCATGCTCGGCATCCAGCCCGGCCAGATGCTCACGGTCGAACTACTGGAGGGCTCCCGAGCCATCCGGCAGGTCCCGGTCAGCGGGGTCGTCAGCGAGTTCATCGGCGTCTCGGCATACATGGAGCGCCGGGCCCTGAATCGCTTCCTCCGCGAAGGCGATAGCGCCACGGGCGCGCACTTGAATGTGGACACCCGGCACCTGGCCGAACTCTATGCTCGCCTGCGCAAGATTCCCGCCGTGGCCGGCTCCATCGAGCGAGCGCAAGTGCTGCGGAGTTTCTATGAAACCCTCGCCGCGCAGATGCTCACCTTCGCCTTCTTCAACCTGATCCTCGCCTCCACCATCGCCATCGGAGTTGTCTATAACACCGTACGGATCTCGCTTAGCGAGCGGAGCCGGGAGCTTGCCAGTCTTCGCGTCCTGGGCTATACGCGGGGCGAGGTCTCCTACATTCTGCTCGGCGAGCTGACGCTGCTTGTCTTCGTCGCGATCCCCGTGGGGCTTCTCTGCGGCCGGGGGCTCGCCTACTATATGGCCCTCTCCGCGCAGACGGAACTGTTCCGCGTGCCGTTCGTTCTATCGGCCGCCACCTATGCCAAGGCCGCGCTGGTGGTTGCCCTGGCCACCGCGGCTTCGGCGCTTTTTGTGGGCCGCCGCATCAATCATTTAGACTTGGTAGAAGTGTTGAAGGCACGGGAGTAGACGCAAATTGAAGCGTTGGCTATGGATCATTGGACTGGCCGTCATCGCGGCAACCGGCATTATTGTCGGGCTGCGGCCGCAACCGGTGGCCGTCGAGACGGCAGCCGTCAAACCCGGGCCGCTTCGCGTCACCGTGGAGGAGGAAGGCAAGACGCGCCTCCGCAACCGGTACGTCATCATGGCCCCGGTTGGAGGCTATATGCCGCGGCTCGCCTGGAAGGCAGGCGACCTGGTGAAGGCCGGGGCGCTGATCACCAGCCTGGAGCCCCCGCGGCCGGCCGTCCTCGATGCGCGGACGCGGGACCAGGGCATGGCGCGCGTCGCCGCCGCCGAAGCGGGCCTCGCCGTGGCACAGAGCCGCACCGGTGCGCTTGAGGAACAGGTCCGCTCCGCCCGTGCCGATCTCGATTATTGGCGCGCCCAGCAGGCCCGAGAACAGACCCTGCGCCGGAGCGGAGACATTCCCGCCGCCCGGCTCGACCGTACGGATACCGAGGTGCGCCGCGCCGAAGCCGCGGTCGCCGCCGCCGAGAAATCGCTCGCCACCGCCCGCAGCGAGATCGAGTCCGCCCGCGCCGAAATCTCGGCCGCCCGCGCCGCCCTCCGCCAGTCCGGGTCGCCCGCCACCGGCGAACGGATTCCCGTCGTCGCCCCCACCGCGGGCCGCGTCATTCGTGTGGTCAGGGAGAGCGAAGGCGTCGTCGGACCCGGCGAGCCATTGCTGGACCTCGGCGACGCCCACGCCATCGAAGTGATGGTGGAGGTCCTCTCCGCTGACGCCGTGAAGATAACACCCGGGATGCGCGTCCTGCTCGAACGCTGGGGTGACGAGCAGCCGCTGGAGGCCCGCGTCCGAGTGATCGAACCCGGAGGCTTCACGAAGATCTCGGCGCTCGGCGTCGAGGAGCAGCGCGTCCGCGTCATCGCCGATATCGTCTCCCCCGCCGAGCAGTGGCAGGCCCTCGGAGATGGCTATCGCGTCGAGGCCGCCTTCGTCCTCTGGGAGTCGGATCGTGTGCTCCAAATCCCCGCCAACGCACTGTTCCGGACCGGCGACGGGTGGTCCGTCTTCGTGGTCGACAACGGCGTCGCCCGCCGCCGTAACGTGAAGATCGGCCACCGCTCGGGTATCGCTGCGGAGATCCTCGATGGCTTGCGCGAAGGCGACACGGTTATTACCCATCCCGATGATACGGTCGAGGACGGGAAGGCTGTCGCCCCTGGCCGTTAAGCCGGATCCACTCGCACCGCCACTTCCACCAGCTGCGCCCCTCCGCCCAGCGTAACGCCCTTCACCGGGGTCACGTCACCATAATCCCGGCCCCATCCAATCGTCACGTGCCCGACGGTGGGCATCACGTTGTTCGTCGGATCGAAGTGGAGCCAGCCGGCGCCCGGCACAAACGCCGACACCCAGGCATGCGACGCCTCGGCGCCCTGATAATCCGCGCCGCTTCGCAGATAGCCGCTGATGTAACGGCCCGCAAGCCGCATCGAACGCAGCGCCCCGATCATCACGTGCGCAAAGTCCTGGCAGACGCCGCGGCGGCTCTTCAACACGTCACTCAGCGGCATGTCGATCGAGGTCGCCTTCGGCTCGTAACGGAACTCCTTGTGAACCCGGCGCGACAGGTCCTCCAATGCCTCCACCAGCGGCCGGCCCTCGGGAAATGACGGACGCGCGAACGCCGCCAGTTCCGGACTTGCGGCGACGAACGGTGAGTCGTAGACGAACTCGGACGCCTCCAGCGTAGGATCGTCCTCACCCGCCGCAATCAACTCCCGTGCCTCTTCCCACCGCAGCGACGGCAGAATGCCCATACTGCCGGACTCGACCTCGATCACGCCCTCGGCCGTCACCGTGAACCGGTCATGCGGTTCGAAGATCGAAAACGTCGTTACTTCATTGCCGAACCAGTCCTTGCGGCTCCGCCACAGCGCCGGCTCCGGTTCCACCCGAATGTGAAACTCCCGCACTCGCTGCCGCCCGAACTCCCGCGGCGTCAGCCGCAGTTCATTGACGCTCTGCGCCACCGATTCCTCGTAGATGTGCCGTGTAATGTGCCGTGCCCGGTAAACCATCAGCCGCCTCAATCGGACGAACGCAGCCGCGCCGTCTGCAAATGGCTCAGATACTGGGCCGTCAACGCTTCCGACAGGTCGAAAAGATCAGTCCGCACCCCGGCCAACAGGTCGCTCAACGCCCCCAGCCGCTGCTCCCCATC
>CAZWDD010000216.1:0-2446 GCA_964632345.1 uncultured Solibacteraceae bacterium
GCCCGCCTTCGTTGCGTTGTAGGCGATCAGATTCTCCTCGCCATCGTAGGAATTCGTCGACGCCGTCAGCACGATCGCCCCGCCCCGTCCGGCCGCCTTCATGCGGCTCGCCGCCTCCTGCAGCGTCTCGAAAGCCGCCGTCAGGTTCAGCGAAATGGTCTTGTCCCACACCTCTCGCGTCGTTTCTTCCAGCGGCTTCACGATGCCGGTCCCGGCGTTGATCAGCAGGATGTCCGGCACGCCGGAGGTGTCGAAGGCCGCCCGCAGGCTCTCGCGAGACGTCACGTCGCAGCGCACCAGCCGCGCCGGAAAATCGAAGTCACCCTCCTCGATATCGAAGACGATTACCTCGGCCTCGCATGCCGCCAACCGCCGCGCCATCGCCCGCCCGATTCCATGCGTGCCGCCCGTGACGACCGCTCGTTTGCCCTTGATTGAGATCTCCATCGCATCCAGGATATACACTTATCGGTCATGGAGTTTTCCCGCCGTTCGCTCTTCGCCGCCGGCGCCGTGGCCAGCGCCCAACCGCCGTCCGCGCCTCTGCCGAATATCGTCTTCCTGATCTCCGACGACCACACCGCCGCCGACCTCGGCTGCTACGGGAACTCCCACGTCCGCACGCCGAATCTCGACCGCCTCGCCGCGCAGGGTGTCCGCTTCACCAACTGCTTTGTCGCCTCGCCGCAGTGCAGCCCGAACCGGTCGGCCATCTTCACCGGCTGTACTCCGCACACCACCTCCACCTCCCGCCTCCACACCCCCATGCCGCCATGGGAACAGACCTTTCTTGAAGTACTGAAAAGCCGCGGGTACTATACGGGTGCGCTGCGAAAAGTGCATCAGGGAAGCGCGTTTAATGCACGTTTTGACACGTTTTCGGCGTCAAAAAGCACCACTTTTGCATCGTTTTTTGATGCCCTTCCGGCCGGCCGGCCCTTCTTTCTGCACGTCGGGTTCACCGATCCGCACCGCCCGTATGTAAAAGGTGTCGTCAATCCGCCGCACGATCCGGCGCGCGTCCGGCTGCCGAAGTTCCTCCCCGATTCGCCCGAGGTCCGCGAGGATCTTGTGATGTATCACGACTTTATCGCCCGTATGGACGCCGAGTGCGGCGAACTGCTGGCACTGCTCGAGGCGCGAGGCCTGGCGTCTAACACCATTGTTTTCTTCACCGGCGACAACGGCATGCCCTTCCCCGGCGCCAAAGGCACCTGTTACGATCCCGGTCTGCATGTGCCGCTGATTGCCCGGTGGCCGGGCGTCAGCCGGCCCGGGAGCGTGGAGGCGGCGCTGATTTCGCATGTCGATCTGCCCGCCACTTGGGTGGAGTTGGCCGGGGCGGCGGTGCCGCCGAAGATGCAAGGCCATTCGTTTGTTGGACTTCTGCGCGGGAACCGGGCCGGGTGGCAGCGCGATGCGGTGTTCAGTGAACGGAACTGGCACGACAACTTCGACCCGGTCCGGTCGGTCCGCACCGGCCGGTACAAGCTGATCTTCAACGCGGCGCCGCATTTTCCGTACCGGCCGGCGTGGGATCTGGAAGACAGTCTGAGCTGGAAGTCGTACAAAACACTGGCCCGTCAAGGAAAGTTGGCGCCGCACCACTGGCGTCTGCTGCAGCCCTCGCGGCCGGTGGTGGAGATGTACGATCTCGAAAAAGATCCGGACGAGTTTCACAACGTGGTGGATGACCCGACGTACCGGGATGCGAAGGCCGATTTATTGAAACGGCTCAGCAGTTGGATGCACCAAACTTATGACTACCTCCCACCGGCGTTCGCAGGTCCTGGCGAGCCGGCGGGGCGTGGCTGGCCGGTATCTCTCTGATGTTCGTTGTTCGCCTTGTCTTCGCCTTATCGCGGGTTTTGGCTTGACACTGTTGCGCGGTTGCTGGTACTGTGGTGCTTCCGCCACATCGATGGGGCGGAGTGCAACACCGAACCGACCTCCCCCAGTCTGATCGGATTCAGACAGCGCGGTTCAAACGACTTCAACAGACTGGGCAGTTCGAGAGATCCGATGAATCAGCCATATTTTGTTGTTGTTCTAGCGCATTCGGTCCATGGACGTCTGCGTCGGCTGCACCTTTCGCATACGATCCTCTACACGGTGCTGGCCTTGGCGGTGGTGGGTGGTTTCACGGTGGTGGGGTTCCTGACCAGTTACGCGCGAATGGCGTGGAAAGTGGCCAACTATAATCATCTGCGCGATGAGGTTTCCACGCTGCAGCAGCGTTATCAGGCGCTGGCGCGGACCAACGAGCAGACGAAGGAGCAGTTGGCTACGCTGCAGATGCTGGCGTCGGAAGTGACTACGGCGTATGGCATCAAGGAGCGGCTGGAAGGGCCGGATACGATTGCCGGGGAGAGCCGGCTGGTGCCAACCTACCAGCAGTCACTGGAGCGGTTTGACCTTTTGCGGACGACCAAGCTGTACTCGAGCG
>CAZWDD010000216.1:2456-8882 GCA_964632345.1 uncultured Solibacteraceae bacterium
ACGCGGCGGATCAACCGAACGTGGCAGCAGAACGTCGTGCCGAGCCTTTGGCCGGTATCGGGCCGGCTACTTTCGAGTTTTGGGTCGCGTTCCGATCCGTTTACCGGCGGCAGCGCGTTCCACTCCGGAGTGGACATTTCGGCGACGACGGGTACGCCGATCCGTTCGACGGCGGATGGGATTGTGCGGATGGCAGAATGGTCTGGCGCCTATGGACGGTTGATCGTGATCGACCACGGCGGGGGGCTGGAGACTTATTACGCGCATTTGAGCGCGTTCGACGTAATACCTGGACAGGAAGTACGGCGCGGGCAGGTGGTGGGCCGGGCCGGGGGGACGGGCCGTGCGACGTCGCCGCACCTGCATTACGAGGTCCGGCAGGGTGGGGCACCGGTGAATCCGTACAAGTATCTGGCGCGGTCGCTGGTGTTGGATGGGGCGCCCGTGCAAAAAGACCTTCCGTTCTAATACAATGCTTGGGACCGCAGGTCCCGAGCAGCCGATGCGAGACGGGCCGCGGGACCGATAGGGAAAAGGGCCATGTCAAAAGCAAAGATTCGAGTCGTCGCCGCCGTGGGTGGCGCGTTGTTGTTGATTGCCGCGGGAACGCGGAATCATACGCCGAAGGTGATGTCGAGCGCCGCGCAGGCGCTGCTGCACACATTGGATCCAGGCCAGAAAGCCGCGATCCAGTTTGACTTTAACAATGAAGAACGCCTGAACTGGCACTTCATTCCGCGGGAGCGGAAGGGCCTGAGCTACAAGCACATGAATGGGGAACAGCGGCCACTGGCGATGGCGCTGTTGAGCGCGAGCCTGAGCCAGCAGGGATTCATCAAGGCCACCAGCATCATGACGCTGGAGGAGATTCTGAAGCAGCAGGAAAAGAATACGCCGATCGGGCGGCGGGATCCGGAGAACTACTTCTTCTCGATTTTCGGTACGCCTTCGGAGACGGGAACGTGGGGCTTCCGGTTTGAGGGGCACCATGTGGCGATGAACTTCACGATCGTGAACGGGAAGGTGGCATCGAGCCCGATGTTCTATGGGACGAACCCGGCCGAGGTGAAGGAAGGGCCGCGGACGGGTCTGCGGGTGTTGGGTTACGAGGAGGATCTGGGCCGCGAGGTGGTACAGTCACTGACGGCGGAGCAGAAGAAGGTAGCGATCTTCTCGGATGTGGCGTTGAAGGACATCATCACGATGGCGGACCGGAAGGCTGCATTGCAGGGGCAGCCGTCGGGGCTTTCGGCCGAGAAGATGACCGCGGCGCAGCGGGAGAAGTTGATGGCGCTGCTCGAAGAGTATGCGAGCAACATTCCGGAGCAGGGCGCGGCGGCACGGCGGGAACAGATCCGGAAAGCGGGCAACAATCTGAACTTCGCCTGGTCGGGCGGGTTGAACAAGGGCGAGGGGCACTACTACCGCGTGCAGGGTCCAACGTTCCTGGTGGAGTACGACAACACGCAGAACAATAACAATCACGTGCACTCGGTGTGGCGGGACCTGAACGGCGACTTCGGGTACGACCTGCTGGGCAACCACTACAAGACGAGCCACTAGCGGGACGGGACGCGGGGGGCATGTAAAACGTGCCCTCCGCGCGGGTCCGGCCGGTGGGGGGCATGTTACATTGAAGGGTATGCGCGAGGCCTCGTCCCCCGTTTGCCGCTGGACGAGGCGGGCATTGCTGGGGGCGATGGGGGGCGCAGTTCTGGAGGCGTCCAAGGGGCAGGAGACGCCGGGAGCGGCGAAGCGGTTCCTGGACGCGGCGACCGAGTTTGAAGTGTTGCGAGTGACGGAGCTGGAGCACAATGCGTGGCTGCCGCTGCCGTCGAACCGATGCCTGACGCGACGGGGGGACGCGCTGGTTTTTGCCTCCGACCGGAGTGGCCGGGCGGAGTTGTACCGGCACGATTTCAAGGCGAACAAGGACCGGCAGTTGACCGAGGCGGAGGGGTTGGATACGAACTCGTTCACGCTGACGGCGGGGGACCGCGCGGTGGTGTATTGCGCCGGGGGGAAGGTTTACCAGACGGGCGGGGCGCGGGACCGGACGGTATTCGAACTGCCGGCGGGGTACCTGGAACGGCCGCGCGTGGCGGCGGGCGACGATGGCGTGACGATGGTGGTGTCGTCCTGGAACGGGGCGAAGACGCAGATCTGGCGGACGGGAAGGGGATCGGGCCTGGTGGAGGAGCGGGAAGGGGATATCGGGTCGCTGCTGGTGCGGCCGCGGCGGCCGGAGGTGTCGTACGTGGCGGGCGGCGGGGTGTATCTGACGCCGTTGGACGGGCGGAAGGGGCGGCTGTTGCCGTCGGCGGCGGGTGAGGTGATTTCGGCGCTATGGACGGCCGATGGAGCGGCGCTGTTGTATCTGCTGCGGCCGTCGGGGGAGGGGAGGCCGGAGATCAGGGAGTTGCTGCCGGAGAGCGGGCAGGATACGGTGGTGGCAAAGACGTCAAACTACGGGCATTTCCAGCGGAATGGGGATGCGACGGTGTTCCTGGGGGCGAGCGCGAGCGTGGCGTCGCCACACATTCTGTTGTTGTTGCGGTCGGTAAGGCGGGAATTGACGATCTGTGAGCATCGCAGTTCGGATGCGCGGTTTACGCGGGCCGTGCTGTCGCCAAACTCCTCGCGGATGGTGTTCCTGACAGACCGGCACGGGCGGCTGGTGATCTATGCGATGGCGGTGGACCGGCTGATTGAAGAAACGGAAGACAGGACGCCGATCTAAAGGGATTGGGAAACCGGGCGATATGTTTTTCGTGGGTACTGATGGTACTGAAGATACTGATAGATGAATCTGCTACAATGGGCGCGTCCGCACGAGGAGAGGTGCTGACCTTCCGTAGCGGAACCGGCTGGGAGGAGCTATGAGGTTTTCCAGTGAACTGGCGAAACTAGACTGTGCGGTTGCCTTGGAGCGGCTGGGCGGCGACGAGGAGTTGCTGCGTGAAGTGGCCGGTCTATTCCTGGAAGAGTATCCGATGCTGATGGAGGAGATCCGGACGGCGGCGGCTTCAGGCGACTCAGATGCGTTGCAACGGGCGGCGCACAGCATGAAGGGATCGGTCTCGAACTTCGGGGCGGAAGGGGTATACCAGGCGGCGTTCGACCTGGAAAAGCGGGGGCGGGCCGGGGAGTTGGATGCGTTGGGGCCGTGCATTGACCGGTTGGCGCAGGCTCTGGCACACATCCATCCGGCGCTGGTAGCGCTCTCGGAGTCCTAGACCGACTGCGAGAGGCAGAAGACGGCCAGTACGTACCAGTCCTCTGCTATATTGGGAAGACCCTCGGTATGGATCTTAAGGAAATTGTTTGCGCGCATAGTCCGGATTCCGACGATGCGTATATGTTCTACGGACTGGCCACTCGGAAGGTACGTTCCAAGCTGCTGAACTTCCGGCACCAGCTGGAGGACATTCAGTCGCTGAATCGCCGGGCGATGAATGGGGAATACGAGTTGACGGCGATCTCCTATCACGCCTATCCCTACGTCGCCGACAAGTACTATGTAATGGCGTCCGGGTCGAGCGTGGGCGACGGATATGGTCCGATGCTGGTGGCGTTGCACCCGATGGGCGTGGACGATCTGAAGGGGAAGCGCATTGCCATTCCCGGACGGCTGACGACGGCATTCCTGACGTTGAACATTCTGCAGCCGGATTTCGTGCCGGTGGAAGTGGCGTTTGACAAGATTCTGGATGCGGTGAAGGATGGGGTGGCCGATGTGGGTCTGGTGATCCACGAGGCGCAGTTGACGTATTCGAAGACGGGATTCCACAACATCCTGGACCTGGGCAAGTGGTGGAAAAAGCAGTACGACATGCCGCTGCCGCTGGGGTGCAATGTGTTGCGGCGGGACCTGGAGCCGGAGGTGCGGACCGAGGCCTGCCGGCTGATGCGGGACAGCATTCAGTATTCGCTGGATCACCACCCGGAGGCGCTGGAGTACGCGATGCAGTTTGCGCGGGATATGGAGCCCGAGCTGGCGAACAAGTTTGTCGGGATGTACGTCAACCACTACACGGTGGATTGCGGGGAGATCATTCCGCGGGCGGCGCAGAAGCTGCTGGATATGGGCCACGAGATCGGTCTGATACCGAACCGCGTCGAGTTGGAAATCGTCCGATAACGAATGTCGTCCTTTTGCTGGCGGCGTACGTCTACCTGAATATGCGAGTATTGCTAACTCTGTTTTTGCTGACGGCTGCGGTGGGCCTGGGGAACCAGGCGGGAGATGTGAAGCAGCGGGTAAAGGCGGCGCGGGCGCTGGGCAAGGCAGGCAGCGGGGGCGTGGAGCAACTAAAGCCGTACCTGCAGGACGGCAGCGCTGAGGTGCGGCGGGCGGCGGTGAGCTCGCTGGCCGAGATCGGTGGGCAGGCGGCGTTGGATCCGTTGACGGCTGCGCTGGGCGATGGGGACGGGGAAGTGCAGATGACGGCCACGAGCGGGCTGGTGAATTTCTATCTGCCCGGGTATTACCAGAGCGGGTGGCGTTCGCGGCTGAAGCGGGGAACGGATTCGCTGCTGGACCGTTTCCGGGAGGACAACGAGCCTGTGGCGCCGGCGCATGTGACGGCGCGACCGGAGATCATTGCGGCGCTGGGGCGGGTGACGGCGGAATCGGGCTCGATGGAAGCGCGTGCGGGTGCGGCGCGGGCACTGGGGATTCTGCGTGGCGGGGCGGCGAGCGACCAACTGCTGGCGGCGCTGCAGACGAAGAACACGCCGGTGATGTATGAGGTATTGACGGCGTTTGAGAAGATCCGGAACCGGGAGGTGGCGCCGCGGCTGTTCTACATGCTGAGCGATCCGGACGAGAAGGTGCAGATTGCGGCGATCCAGACGGTTTCCGTACTGGGGAATACGGAAGCGAATGAACCGCTGCGAGAGGCCTGGGAGCGGACGAAGAGCGAAAAGGTGCGGCGGGCGCTGCTGGAAGCGATGGCGATGCTGCCGGACGAGAAGAATCGTGGGCTGTTTGAGCAGCACCTGCTGAGCCAGGACGAGGAGTTGCGCGCGGGCGCGGCGGAGGGGCTTGGGCGGTTGGGCAAGGCCGAGGACCGGACGCGGCTGGAGACGTTGTGGGAAGGGGAGCGGAAGATGCGGCCGCGGCTGTCGCTGGCCTTCGCTCTGGTGGCGCTGGGCAAGCGAGAAGTGAGCGAACTGAGCCCACTGCAGTATCTGATCAACACGCTGAACCACCGGGCATGGCGGGGAGTGTCGCAGGGGTTCCTGAAGGACCTGGCGCCGGAGGCGGAGGTGCGGTGGGCGCTGCACAACACGCTGACGCTGGCGAGCCGGGCGGAGAAGGCGGCGATTGCGCAGATACTGGGCGAACGGGGGACAAAGGACTCGGTGGAGCCGCTGGAGCGGCTGTCGAAGGATCCGGATGCGGACGTCGCGGCCGAATCGCTACGCGCGTTGCGGACGCTGCAGACAC
Source organism: uncultured Solibacteraceae bacterium (assembly GCA_964632345.1). GTDB lineage: Bacteria > Acidobacteriota > Terriglobia > Bryobacterales > Bryobacteraceae. The sequence goes on from CAZWDD010000216.1 coordinate 7,909, forward strand.
GGTTGCAATAAAGTGGGCGGCGGCGCCGCAAACAGGCACGCCGGGCCGCCCGAGTCTACATGAGCGAAGTGGGATAAGGAGTAAAGCTGCGGGCGTCGTCCATTTCGTCGACGAACTCGGGGAGTTCGCCGAGGCCGGCGTATTCGCGTGGGACGACATACATATTCACGGGGCTGAGGAAAAGCAGCGAGTGAGCCGTTAGTTCCGGAAGGGCGCGTTTTTCGAGCGGAATGCGGCGCAGCCCGATGTGGGTAACGTGGCAGAGGGCGAAGCCGAGGGTGATGAGGTTCGGCGCGTCCATGGTTTCGAGTGTGCCGGAGTAGCGGGCCTGGGCCTGTTCCTCGGAGGAGAGGCAGGCGGCGATTGGCATGCGGCCGTCGTCGAGGCAGCCGAGGAGATGGTCGAGGGTAGGGCGGCGGCCTTCGATGGCGAGCGAGAGCAGGTAGAGAGCGGGAGAGTAGTCGACGGGCACAAGGACGCGTCCTGAGGGATGGACAATTTCGCGGCCGCGGCCGGCGGCAGGGCGCCGGACGAGGAGAGGCAAAGTGGGATCCTCCACCCAATCCTGGACCAGGCGGTGCCAGGCGAGCGCGTCGTGGCCAGAGACGCTGGGGCGCGTGGGGGAGTCGCGCCAATTGGTCGCAAGGCGGCGCAGCGCCACGCGACTGAATTCATCCAAGCCGGGAAAACGGGTGATCGTCATGGAAGAACCTACTTTTAAAAAAGTGGCTCGTTCCTGCGATTTTTCTCACTTTGTCCAGTAAGGAACATTCCCAGCATCACGGAGGCGGCTGGCGGCGTCTTCGGCGGTGATGTCGCGCTGGGGCTGGGCGAGCATTTCGTAACCGACGAGGAACTTGCGGACGGAGGCGCTGCGGAGCAGGGGTGGGAAGAAGTGCATGTGGAAGTGCCAGCCGTGGCGAGGGCCGCTGTTGACAGGGGCCTGGTGGAGGCCGAAGGAGTAGGGGAATGGG
>CAZWDD010000216.1:8892-9490 GCA_964632345.1 uncultured Solibacteraceae bacterium
AGAGATTGTCGTAGCGAATGGTGAGATCGCTGAGGATGGCGGCGAGGTGGTGGTCCTCGGCGGGGGATTGCTCCAGAATGGAGCCGTAGTGGCGGCGGGGAAGAACGAGGGTTTCAAAGGGCCAGACGGCCCAGAAGGGGACGAGGGCGACGAAGCCTTCGTTGGCAGAGACGATGCGCTCGCCGGAGGCGAGCTCCTCGGCGAGGCAGGCGGATAGGAGGGACTTTTTATGGGCGAGCCAGTATTCCTGTTGGGTAGCGGCTTCGAGGGCGATCTCGTCGGGGATGGACTCGGTGGCCCAGACCTGGCCGTGGGGGTGGGGGTTGCTGGCACCCATCATGGAGCCGCGGTTTTCGAAGATCTGCACGCTGCGGATCCAGGGGACGGCGGCGAGTTCGTCATACTCGTCGCGCCAGAGGCCGATGATGGCGGTGAGCTGCGGGAGGTCCATACGGCTCATGGTGAGGCTATGGTCGGGAGAGTAGCAGAGGACGCGGCAGATGCCCGCTTCGGGGGCGGAGCGGAGGAGGCTGGCCGATTGGGGGGGGCGGGTTGGGGGATTGGGCAGGAGGGCGGCGAAGACGTTATGGAAACGGAA
>CAZWDD010000217.1:0-9342 GCA_964632345.1 uncultured Solibacteraceae bacterium
CGCGAACTCCTCCTGCTGGTCCCTCGTCGAATGTGGCCCCACCAGCATGCCGTATCCGCCCGCCTCATTTGCGGCCTTCACCACCAACTTGTCCAGGTTCTGCAGCACATGCTGCCGATCCGCGTCCCGCCAGCAGAGGTAGGTCGGCACATTCGGCAGAATCGGATCGCCGCCGTCATAATAGCGGATCATGTCCGGTACATACGCGTAGATCACCTTGTCATCGGCCACGCCATTGCCCGGCGCGTTCGCCAGCGTCACATTGCCCCGCCGGTAGGCATCCACGATTCCCCGCACTCCCAGTAGCGAATCGGCCCGGAACACCGCGGGGTCCAGAAAGTCGTCGTCAATCCGCCGGTATATCACATCCACCCGCCGCGGTCCCTTCGTCGTCTGCATCCAGACGATCCCGTCCTCCACCGTCAGGTCACTGCCCTGCACCAGCGGAATTCCCATCTTCTGCGCCAGGAACGAATGCTCGAAATAAGCCGAGTTATACATCCCCGGCGTCAGCAGCACCACCACTGGCTTTCCTTCGCACGTCTCCGGCGCCAGGCCCTGCAGCGTGTCCAGCAGATTGCTCGGGTAGTCGTCCACCGGCCGTACCCGTAATCCTTCAAACACCTCCGGGAACGTCCGCTTCATCAGGTCCCGGTTTTCCAACACGTACGACACCCCGGAAGGCACGCGCAGATTGTCTTCCAACACGTACACTTCCCCATCCCCATGCCGGATCAGATCCGTCCCCGTGATGTGGCACCAGATGCCACCCGGAGGGTTGATGCCGTGAATCTGCGGACGGTAGGACGCCGCCGACAGGATCACCTCCTCCGGGATCACCTTGTCCTTCAATATCCGCTGCTCGTGATAGATGTCGTCGATGAACGCATTCAACACACGGATCCGCTGCTTCAACCCGCGCTCGATCCGCTCCCACTCCGCCGCCGGCACAATTCGCGGAATGAGGTCAAACGGAAAAATGCGCTCCGTCCCGTCCGCCTCGCCATAAACGTTGAACGTGATGCCCATCTGCAGCAGCATCCGCTCCGCCGCCCGCTGGCTGCGCTGCAGGTGTCCTTCTTCCAACGACTGCAACGTATCCAGTAGCAGCCGCGCCTCCGGCCGCACCGTTCCGTCATCGTGGAACATCTCGTCGTGAAACGAATCGGTCTGGTAGGCGTCGAAAAGCACCTTACACCCCGCTCCAACCGCAGGTCATATCATCCACCTCGCGAGAAAACGGTCTATCGGGGACCTGGATTCTCTTACTCTATTGCACACCAGCCGGACCTGTCCAATCGAAAAACCTTATGACCCGTCCCTCCATATAATGACTACTCCATGGCCGATCCACGTACTACTCCCTCCCGCCGCTCCGCCCTCGCCACCCTCCTCGCCCCCGCTCTCCGCGGCGCCCCCGTCCCGGTCATCCGCGATATCCGCGTCATCGCCACCGCCCCGGCCGGACTCCGTCTCTCGATCGTCCAGATCCGCACCGACCAGGACGGCCTCCACGGCTACGGTTGCGCCACCTTCACCCAACGGGCCGATCTGGTCAATCTCGCCGTCGAACGCTACCTCCGCCCCCTGCTAACCGGCAAACCGGTAACCCCCATCGAGGACACCTGGCACGCCGCCTACAACAGCTCCTACTGGCGCAGCGACCCCATTCTCAACAACGCGCTTAGCGGCGTCGACCAAGCCCTTTGGGACATCAACGGCCGCCTCGCCGGCCTGCCCGTCTATCAACTCCTCGGCGGCAAAGTCCGCGAGGCCGCCGAATGCTATGCCCACGCCGGCGGCGACGACATCGAACAGGTCGTCGCCAGCGCGCAGACCCTGCAGGGACGGGGCTTTCGTTTCATCCGCGTTCAGGTCGGCGTCCCCAACCAGGCCGCCTACTCCTCCGGCGGCGGACGCACCTATGGCGGCGGCCGCGCTCCGTCGTCCCTCGGACGGGCCGCCACTGGCGCCCTCCATGACGGCCCCATGTTCGAACCGGCCGCCTATATCCGCCGCACGCTCCGGATGTTGGAAAAGGTTCGCGAGGAACTCGGCGAAGAGGTCGAACTGCTACACGACGTCCACGAGCGCATCCATCCCACCCAGGCGCTCCAGTTTGCCAAGGACGTCGAACGCTTTCGCCTCTTTTTCCTAGAAGACGTCGTCTCCCCGGAGGACATCGGCTGGTACCGCCTCATCCGCAGACACACAACCACGCCGCTCGCTATGGGCGAACTCTTCAACAACCCCCAGGAGTGGCAGAGCCTTGTTCGCGAACGCCTAATCGACTATCTCCGCATCCACATGTCGCAGGCCGGCGGCCTCACCCCGTGCCGCAAAATCGCCGCCTTCACTGAATCCTTCGGTGTCAGGACCGCATGGCACGGCCCCGGCGACGTATCCCCCATCGGCCACGCGGCCAACCTCGCGCTCGACCTGACCTGCCCCAACTTCGGCATCCGCGAACTGGTCCCCTTCCAGGACACCGTCCACGAGGTCTTCCCTGGTGCGCCGGTCTCCATGGACGGCTACCTCTGGGCCAGCGAGAAACCCGGCTGGGGCATCGAAGTGGATGAAAAAGCCGCCGCCCGTTATCCTTTTGGACACCTGGAAACCGGCGAACGCCAGCACCTCAACGGTGGTTGGGGCATCGTCCGCCGCCGGGATGGCGCCGTCATCAAACAGTAGCCTGTCACGCAGATCTCCCGCCCGCCTTTCCCGCGCGCCTCGGCGCCGGTTTATGGTTGTTTAAGAGCCTTCGCGTCATGAGCCGCCTCGCCCTCCTCTTCGTCGTCCTGATTTCCCAACTCCTTCCGGCGCAGAATCCGCTTGCCGCGGACCGGTTCAGCGGCGCCTTTCAGAACGATGAAATCAAGCTCGAACTCTCCCGTGCCGGCGGTGTCTACACCGGCCGCATTCTCATCTCCGGGCAGGCCCTGCCCGTGAAAGCAAACGCCGTCAACGGTAAACTGGCCGGAACGTTTGAAAGCGGTGGCCAGGCCTACTCGTTTGAAGCGGTCCGCAACGGCGACGAACTCGCCCTCACCACCGACGGCGCCACTCACGTACTCCGGAAACCGGTTCCCTCGCCGGAGGCGCCGAAACCGCCCCCCGCCTCCCCCGCCACCGGCGTCGTCGGCAGCTGGCAGAGCCCCAGTGGGGTCGTCGTCATCTCGCCGGACGGCACCGCCACCATCGGCGAGAAGACCCACCGCTGGACCCTGAACGGCAACGTCATCGCCTTCACCGGCAACGGCGAAACACTGGCCGTTCCGTTTGATCTCAATGGGGACAAATGGACCTGGAAGTTTCCCGACGGCCAACTCGCCCTCACCCGCATCCCCGCCTCCTCCGCCGAGCCGGTCATCACCGGCGCCTGGCAGGGCCCCAATGGCCCGATGCAACTGAACCTCGATGGCACCGCCGTCGTCGCCGGCGTCCCCTACCGCTACACCCGCGCCGGCAACCAACTCACCCTCGCCGGGCCGGACGGCACCTTTGTCGCCACCGTTCAGCTTGCAGGCGATTCCATGACCTGGGTCGTCAACGGCAAGTCCATCGCCTTCCAACGCGCCGCCAACACCTGGGCCATCGGAGGCGGCAGCGCCAATGGCGGCATCCTCCCGGAACTCGTCGGCAAGTGGTGCCAGGCCACGAACCTCAACAACAATACCGGTGTCTATAGCCGCAGCACCTGCTTCACACTCCTCGCCGATGGCAGCTATCAATACGCCGCCGATTTCGACGCCACCGGCCAGGCCTCCGGCGACGCCTACGGCGCAAATTCCGCCAACAGCGACGTCGGCACTTGGACCGCCACCGCCACCACCATCACATCCCGCTCCCGCAAAACCGGCGTCCGCACCTACCAACTCGAAAAGCGCAACAATCCCAAGACCGGAGACCCCATGCTGGTGCTCGATGGCGCTGAGTTTACTACCGCGTTCCAGAAGACGCCGTGGCGCTGACTTCCCGCGGCGGATTCACGAACAGCCACAGGACGGCCGCGCAGACCGTCGTCGCCACGCTCAGATACAGCACGGCATTCCAGTTACCCGAACGCTGCAGCACATAACCCATCAGCGCCGGCGAGGCGAAGCCCGCGCAGTTCGACGCCGCGTTCATCAGCCCCGATACCGCGCCCCCGGCCGTGCCCCCGATGTCGGTGGCCGAGGACCAGGCCGCCCCCAGATACAGATCCACTGCCCCCGCCGCGCAGCCCATCAGCAGCGCCGCCAGCCACGCCGGCCCGCACCATATCCCGGCCGACATCAACAGCGCGCCGCCGCTGATCGATACGAACCCGACTACGGTGCGCGCCATCCGGTCCCCGCGCCGCCGCCCGATCCAGTCCGTCAGCACTCCCCCCACCCAGTTCGCCCCCACCCCCAGCAAAAGCGGAAGTCCCGCATAGTAGCTTGATTCCGTCAGAGACATCCCCCGATACTCCCGCAGATACGTTGGAAACCAGGTGATATAGAACTGCCACATGAAAGTCGAACCGAACGCCGCCAACAGCAGGCACCATAGCCGCCGCGACCGCAGCAACTCTCCCCACGGCGCCGGCCCCGCCGCCGGCGCCGTCGCCCCCGCCGCGATCGCCGCCGCCTCTTGCGCCTTCACGTGCCGGTGCTCGGCCGGCGTGTTCCGGTACCAGAAGAACCACGCCCCCGCCCAAAGCAGCCCGAACGCACCGAACACAACGAACGGCATCCGCCACCCGTAGTGCAACAGCAGGAACCCCGCAATCGGCGGCGTAATCGCCCCGCCAAGCCGCCCCCCGCCCAGGAATGCACCGAACGCCGTGGCCCGTTCGTTCACCGGCACCCACCGGCTGAATGCCGACGCCACCGACGGGGAGAACGCCGCCTCCAAGGCTCCGAAAACGAACCGGATCGTGAGCAGCGAGACGAGACTCCATGCAGCCGCCGTCATCGCCGTGAAGGCGGACCATCCGGCAATCGCAAACGCCACAATTCCCCGCGCCCCGTGCCGGTCCGCCAGCATTCCCCACGGCGTCTGTCCAAGGAAGTAGGACAGGCTGAAGATGCTGAACACGAACCCCATCTCCGTCTGCGAAAACCCGAACTCCTTCCGCATCTCCGGCCCCGCCACCGCAATGCACACGCGATCCGTGTAGCAGACCATGTTGATCAGCAGCGCCAGCAGAACCACCGAATAGCGAACCGGCATCGGACTAAAGCCCCTCCGGCCGCGGCGTGTCGGCGTCCAACGGATAGAGCGGCCGCGGCACCCTTCGGAACGGCAACTTCCGCAGATTCGCCGTACTCACGCCCGGCGTGTCCACCAGGAAAATCGCCCGCGCAATCGGTTCATATGCTGCCCGGAAGCCGTTCGGCGACTTCACCACCACAATCTTGCAGTACAACGGCTCAATCCCATGGCTGCGGTACAGCTCCGGGTCCACCGTCATCGCGGACCGCTCCGCCAGCAGAATCAGCACCTGCCCCACCTCCAGCACCGCCGCCCGGCCCATGCAGCTCTCAATGCCCGTATTGTAGCCACGCGCCCGCGCAATCCACCTTCCGTCGGAAAGCAGCTTCACACGCCCGGTTACCTTCACGGGCTTCGAATGTTTCTTGTCGAACGCCCCGCCCACGGCCAGCGTCAGGCGGGCTCCCACACCTGCTTCCACGCACTGCCTCACCGCCTCCGGGTCCACGACGAAGATCGCCGCCGGACCCGTTAACTTCGCCTTGACAAGGTGCCGCAGCACCCCGGTGCTGTCCCCCGGCGAACCGGACCCTGTGCTGTCGGATGACTCGGACAGCACCACCGGCCCTCCCTCCATCGCCACCGCCCGCGCAATGGCCTCCGGCGCAGGCGTCAACTCGGCCTCGTACTCAGCCTTCGTCTCCCACAGCCGCCGCGCCAGCAAATCGGCCTGCCGCTGCGCCGCCCGTTCATCGCCGTTCGTCACCGCCACTACAGCGCAGCCCATCTCCTCAATGTCCATCCAGGGTTGCACGGGAAACACAGAAATCGCTTCCGCCGCTCCCGACTGCTCCCAACGCTCGGCCTGCGCAATCAGCTTTCGCATCGGTCCGCTCGATGTCTGAGATTTCTCTGCCTGAATGATCAGCGGCAGCTTTCGCAGCGCCATCGCCGGGCGTGACTCCCCTCGCAGCACGCGCAGCAACAACCGAGCCGCCTTCTGCCCAGTCTCGTACATGTCCACGTGTGGATACGTGTGGTAACCCACAATCGCTGTCGCCAGGCGCACCATCCGGCGCGTGATATTGGCATGCAAATCCAGCGTCACCACCACCGGTGCATCAGGCCCCAACACACGCCGGGCCCGCTCCAGCAGATGGCCCTCCACGTCATCCTCGCCCTCCGCCGTCTGCGCTCCATGCATCGCCAATAGCAACCCGTCCGCCTTCGCCCGCCGCAGGTTGCGTTCAAACGCATCTCCCAGACGCTCGAAATCGGCCCGCACCAGCCGGTTCGCCGTAATCGCCCACGCCGCGCACACCGGCCGGACCTCGGCGCGCTCCGCCCGCAGCACGTCGAGAAAGCCGCCCATCTCCGTCAATTTCCCCTCGTGGCGTCGCAGTACAGCGCGCCCGAAAACCGGATCAAAGTCTTCATAACGGGTGCTGACCGGAGAGAACGTATTGCTCTCCTGCAGGATAGAGGCGATGGCAATCTTCACAAGTGCACAAGATACACCATGCGGCGGCTATATACTAAGGGCCATGAAATCCTCCCGCCGCCGCATCCTGCAAGCTTCCGCTCTCGTGCCCGCTGCTGCCGCCGCCGCTGCCCCCGCCGGCGACCGCATGGCCACCACCGCATCCTCCCTCTACGCCGGCCTCGGCATCAAACCCGTAATCAATGGCGTCGGAGTCGTCACCGTCCTCGGCGGCTCCCTCATGCCGCCCGAAGTGGTCCAGGCCATGGAAGAGGCCGGCCGTTATTTCATCCCGCTCCCCGAGTTGCAGAAGAAAGTCGGCGCCCGTCTCGCCGAACTCCTCCAAGCCCCGGCCTGCATGGTCACCTGCGGCGCCGCCTCGGCCATCTCCGTCGGCACCGCCGCCTGCCTGTCCGAAGGCGACCCTAAGAAACTCCGCCAGCTTCCCAACCGCGACGGCATCAAGTACGAAGTCATCCAACAGAAGTCGCACCGCTCCGGCTACGAACACCAGATGGAACTCTGCGGCGCCAAGGTCATCGCGGTCGAGACCCGCCAGGAACTGGAAAACGCCATCAACGATCGCACCGGCATGCTCTTCTTCCTCAACAAGGCTGAACCGAACGGCAAGATCTCAGCCGCGGACTTCGTCAAGATCGGCAAGGCCCGCGGCGTCCCCACGATGAACGATGCCGCCTCCGACGCCACGCCCAAGGAAAACCTCTGGAAGTACACGAAGATGGGCTTCGACCTCGTCATCTTCTCCGGCGGCAAGGCGCTCCGGGGCCCCCAGGCCAGCGGCCTCCTGCTCGGCCGCAAGGACCTCATTGAAGCCGCCCAGCCCGCCATGTCTCCATATGGCGGCATCGGCCGCGGCATGAAGGTCGGCAAGGAGGAGATGGTCGGCCTCCTCGCCGCCGTCGAACGTTACCTGAAGGTCGATCACCAGGCCGAATGGAAGGTGCTCGAATCCCGCGTCGCCTCCATCCGCAACTCGCTCAAAGGCGTCAAGGGCGTCACCACGGAACGCCACATCCCGGTCATCGCCAACGAAGTACCCCACGTCACCGTCCACTGGGACGAGGCCGCCCGCGGCCTCACCACGCAGCAGGTTGGCGAAAAACTCTTGGCCAGTGACCCGCCCATCCACGTCCAGCGCCCCGGCAAGGGGCAACTGCTCATCTCCGTGTGGATGATGCGCGGCAATGAACACGAAATCGTAGGCCGCCGGCTCAAAGAGATCTTCAGTTGAGGCCCTTCGCGGTGATGACCTCCGCGTTGAGGTACGGCCGCAACACCTCCGGCACCACCACGCTGCCGTCCTTCTGCTGATAGTTCTCCACAATCGCCACCCAGGTCCGGCCCACCGCCAAACCGCTGCCGTTCAGTGTGTGGGCCGCCTCAGCCTTGCCCTTCCCGCTCTTGCACCGGATCGCTGCCCGCCGCGCCTGGAACGCTTCGAAGTTGGAGCAACTGGAGATCTCTTTATAGGCGTTCTGCCCCGGCAGCCACACCTCCAGGTCATACGTCTTCGCCGACGAAAAACCCATGTCGCCCGTGCACAGCAGCACGCGCCGGAACGGCAGTCCCAGCTTGTCCAGAATCGCCTCGGCGTGGCTGGTCAACAATTCCAACTGCTCGTGGCTCTGGTCCGGCCGCGTGAACTTCACCAGCTCCACTTTCTGGAACTGATGCTGGCGAATAATCCCGCGCACGTCGCGCCCGTGCGCCCCGGCCTCACTGCGAAAACAGGACGTAAACGCGCAATAGCTGATCGGTAATGCATCGGCGTCCAGCGTCTCCTCCCGGTGCAGATTCGTCACCGGCACCTCGGCCGTCGGCGCCAGGTAGTAGTCGGTCCCTTCCAACTTGAACAGGTCCGCCGCAAACTTCGGCAATTGCCCGGTCCCGTAAAGGCTCGCGCTGTTCACCACCACCGGCGGAAACACCTCCGTGTACCCATGCTCCCTCGTATGCGTGTCCAGCATGAAGTTGATCAGCGCCCGCTCCAGCTTCGCGCCCAACCCCATATACACGGCAAACCGCGCGCCCGTAATCTTCGCCGCCCGTTCAAAATCCAGTATTCCCAGGGCCGGACCGATATCCCAGTGCGCCTGCGGCTCAAAATCGAAGCTGCGCGGCGCGCCGTGCTTGTGTATCTCGACGTTGTCGTCGGCTGAGGCCCCCGTCGGCACGCTCTCATGCGGGATGTTCGGCACGCCCGCCAGCACGTCGTAGAAGCGCGTGTCGAACTCCTTCGCCTTCTCCTCCAGCGCCGCGATGCGTTCTCCGATCCCCCGGACTTTCGCCTGCTGCTCCGCCGTATCCTCGCCGGCCTTCTTCAGCTTCGCGATCTCGGCCGACTCTGCGTTCCGCTGCGCCTTCAGCGTCTCGGACTCCGTCAGCGCCGCTCGCCGTTCCTGATCCAACGCTCGAAAAGAAGCCACATCCAGTTCGTATCCACGCGTGGCCAGACGCGCGGCAATGGCGTCCAGATTGCCGCGAAAGTAAGATAGATCGTGCACCCTCTCATGCTACCGAAAAACAGAAAACGGATCTTCGGCGCCCTGTTGCTCGCCGCTCTCACCATCGCTTGCGGCCGCAAACCCACCTACCTCGACCAGGCGCCGCGGACTCCCCAGGAGTCCCTCGGGTCCATTCAGCTTTCGGAAGACTTCACCGTC